>NZ_MAPV01000067.1 GCF_001700505.1 Streptomyces mutomycini | reverse complement strand
CCGTGGAGAACATAACGGGGACGTGATGCGGCTCGCGTCCCCGGGTCGTACGTGGCGCTCGGCGGAGCTCGAGCCTGCGCAGGCGGCCCGCTGTTCGAGGCGGGCCGCTCTGCCGGTGCCGGTCAGCTGTGCAGGTCGCGCAGGACCTTGTAGAAGGCGGCCTTGCTCTCGAAGCCGATGCCGGGGGTGTCGGTCAGGCCGACCCTGCTCTTCTCGACGACGGCGTCGTCGGCGAAGCCGCCGGTGGGCTGGAACTCGCCCGGGTAGGACTCGTTGCCGCCGAGCTTGAGGGCGGCGGCGATGTGCAGGGAGAACTGGTGCCCGCCGTGCGGGATACAGCGGCGGGAGGACCAGCCGTGCTGGCGGAGCATGTCCTGGATGCGCAGGTACTCGGTGAGCCCATAGGAGAGGGCCGGGTCGAACTGGAGGGTGTCCCGGTCGGGGCGCATACCGCCGTAACGGATCAGGTTGCGGGCGTCCTGCAGGGAGAAGAGGTTCTCTCCGGTGGCGATGGAGCCCTTGTAGTGCTCGGCGACGGTGGCGTTGAGGTGGTAGTCGAGCGGGTCGCCGATCTCCTCGTACCAGAACAGACCGTAGGGCTCGATGGCCCGCCCGTACTCGAGCGCGGTGGTGAGGTCGAAGCGGCCGTTGACGTCGACGGCCAGCCGGGAGCCGTCGCCGTCCAGGACGTCGATGACGGCCTCGATGCGTCGCAGGTCCTCGGCCAGGTCGGCGCCGCCGATCTTCATCTTCACGACGTCGTAGCCGAGGTCGAGGAAGCCGCGCATCTCGTCCTGCAGGTCGGTGAAGGTCTTGCCGGGCGCGTAGTAGCCACCGGCGGCGTAGACGAACACCGAGTCGTCGGGCTGCCCGTCGCCGTGGCGCTCGGACAGGTACTGGTACAGCGGCTTGCCCTCGATCTTGGATGCCAGGTCGAACAGGGCCATGTCCACCACACCCACCGCGACCGAGCGTTCGCCGTGGCCGCCGGGCTTCTCGTTGCGCATCATCACGTCCCACGCCTTGGCCGGGTCCAGTCCGCCCTGGTTGTCGAGGAGGCTGCCGGGCTCGGCGTTCAGCAGGCGGGGCAGGACGCGGCGGCGCAGGATCTCGCCGGCGCTGTAGCGGCCGTTGGAGTTGAAGCCGTAGCCGACGAGCGGCTTGCCGTCACGGATGACGTCGCTCTCGATCGCCACGATCGAGCAGTCCATGGAGCTGAAGTCGATCCAGGCGTTGCGGATCGAGGAGCTGATCGGGACTACGCCCTCGTAGACGTTGGTGATCTTCACTGCAGCGACCTCTCTAATATCTTATAAGTTACGTCGGTGTTAGGCTGAGGCGTCCGACCGGGACTGTCAAGGGGTGCGAGCGCCCGGAAAGGATCCGTACAGGGCGATGGCCGACACGAACCTGTTCCTCAGCAAGAGCGACCTCGCCTACGCGGAGCTGCGCGGTCGGATCCTCTTCGGCACGCTGCCCGCGGGGTCACGGCTCGCGCAGTACGACCTTGCCGAGTCCCTGAACATGAGCATCACGCCCTTGCGCGAGGCCATCCGCCGCCTCAGCAGTGAAGGGCTCGTCACCGTCGAGACCCACCGCGACGTCCGGGTCTCCACCATGACCTCGGACGAAGCCCGCCAGTTGTTCGAGGTCCGCCTGTCCCTGGACCCGACCGCCGCCGAACTCGCGGCCCTACGGCGCACCGACGAGGACATCGCGACCATGCGGGCTGCCGTCGGCAAGCTGCTCCCCGTCACGCGTCAGTGGGGGGAAGAGGCACTCACCGCCCACCGCGCTTTCCATCAGGCGTTGTACCGGGCCTCGCACAACGACGTGCTCATCGGCCTCCTGGACGGCCTCTGGGACAAGTCCGACCGCTACCGCCGTCTCGGCCTCGAACTGCCGCCCGGCGACGAACCCCGCACCCGTGACCTCCAGGAGCATCACCAACTCGTGGATCTCATCGAGGACGGACGGGCGGCCGAGGCCGCCCGGTTGATGCGTGACCACGTCGCCCACAGCCTCACAGTCACCGCCATCACCGCCCTCGAAGACCGCGAAGGCGCCCACACGGCGTGATGCTCAGATGGAACGCCAGAAAGCGCCGCGGACGGTGGAGGCACCGGCCTGGCGGTTCCTGCTGGTCCACGGTGACGCCCGGTGAGCCGCTCGCTTAGGTGAAGATCGGCGCCGAGACCTTGGACGAGGCGGTGACGCTGCTCCGACTCCAACTGGCCGCCCGGGCCCTCACCACTGCGGAGCGAAGGCACGAGACGGCCGTCGAGCGCGTCGTGCCACGTCGCCGGTTCGGCAAGGACCCCTCGGTGACGCCGATCTGACAGTTGGCCGCGCGCCGCTGTACGGACCGGAAGGAACCGATGCGTGACATCCAGGGCAACCTGACCGACTTCGGCCAAGGCCTCGACAACCTCCGGCGGAACGATCCCGGCACTGCTGGTCCGGGGATCGAGCGCGACATCGTCTACATGACCACCGCTCGCGGCGACGAAAGTCATCGCACAAGACAGCACACCCCGACTCGGCCCCGCGCCAAGGCACCACAAGCCACTGGGGAGTGGGCTATGTCGCGTCAAGGTGGTGAAGATTGTGCGGAGTGCGGCGCCTCCCTCAACGGCCGTGGGACCGTTCCACGACGCTCCCACGAAGGCGTCGCTGCAAACCCCCAGGTCAAAGCCCTTTAGGGGTCAACCTCGATGCGCGAGAATCCGCAGTCGCCACACCGCCGTGAGGCGACCGCCACACGCGAAAAGGCTCCCGAAAACGCGTTTCCCCAGGTCAGAACGATTCTGCCTGGGGATGCTGGGTGGGGCGGGTGGGACTCGAACCCACGGCCGACGGATTATGAGTCCGCTGCTCTAACCGGCTGAGCTACCGCCCCGTCTCGGCGTGGCGCGTACAAGTGTGCGCGCCGTCTGCCGCAGCATAGCCGGTCATACGATCTCCTGCTGCGGATGATCGGCTTCGCGTGACCATGAAGACATCGCTGCGCGCTGCCCGGTTCCGGGCGGTGCGGAATCCCCCCGAAAGAGTCACGGTCCGCCCCTGTGCGGGCACACGAAAAAGGACCCCGAAGGGCCCTCTTCCGTTCCGCTCCCCCGACTGGACTCGAACCAGTAACCCTCCGGTTAACAGCCGAATGCTCTGCCAATTGAGCTACAGGGGATCGCGCTCCCCCGACTGGACTCGAACCAGTAACCTGCCGGTTAACAGCCGGCTGCTCTGCCAATTGAGCTACAGGGGATTGCTGCGTTGCCTCGAATCGTACCTGCCTGGCTGAAGCCGAGCGGCGCGCGTTCGCTGCGACACATACATTAGCGCAACCAGGGGGGTGCTCCGCCAATCGGTATCTCCCGGGGTGATCTCGCTGGTGTGCGGGTAGGCGGGCAGCACACGTCGCACGGAGTCAAGGAAGGGTGGCAGCCATGCGGTACCGGCTCACATTCATCGCCGGAGTGGCCCTCGGTTACGTGCTCGGCACGCGAGCCGGGCGCGAGCGTTACGAGCAGCTCAAGAAGGCCGCGCAGCAGCTGGCCGAGAACCCGGCCGTACGGAACGCGGCGGAGTCCGCCGCGCACGGTGGGCGGGACTTCGCCGGCAAGGCCTACCACTCGGTGAGCGAGAAGGTCGGGGACAAGGTCCCCGTTTCCGTCTCCGACCGGGTGCGCTCGCTGCGTGAGCGCAGCGGCCACAACGGAAGCGACGACTGGGGTACGACGAACACCTGAGGCCCGTTCCCGTACCGGGCACACCGCCCGGTACGGGAACGGTCCGCGGGTGCGGCAGAATCTTGTGCATGGGCATAGTGGCCGGCTTGGACAGTTCATCCGCCTTCACGCACATCGTCGTCTGCGACACGGACACCGGTGAGGTACTGCGGCAGGGATACGCCGCGCATCCCATCGAGGCCAAGGCCTCCGAGGTGGATCCGCAGGCGTGGCTGCTCTCACTCGGTGAGGCGGCCTCCGGAGGGCTGCTCGAAGGCGTGCAGGCGATCGGTGTGTCCGCGCAGCAGCACGGACTGGTGCCGCTGGACCACCAGGGGAATCTCGTACGGCCGGCGCTGCTCGGCAACGACCGGCGGGCGCAGGCCGCCGCGGCCGATCTGATCGACGGGCTCGGAGGGCGGCAGCCCTGGGCCGAGGCGGTCGGGGCCGTGCCGCAGGCCTCGCAACCCGTGGCGAAGCTGCGGTGGATGGTGCGGAGCGAGCCGGAGAACGCGCAGCGGGTCGCCGCCGTCCTTCAGCCGCACGACTGGCTGGTCTGGCAGCTCCTCGGCCGGCCCGCCCGCCGGACGACGGACCGCGGTGCCGCGTCCGGCACCGGTTACTGGTCGGCGGGCTCCGGCTCCTACCGGCCCGACCTCGTGGAACTCGCGCTCGGCCGCCAGGCCGCGCTGCCCGAGGTCCTCGGCCCGGCCGACGCCGCCGGGATGACACCGGAGGGACTGCTGATCTCGGCGGGTACCGGCGAGACGATGGCCGCGGCCTTCGGGCTCGGTGTCGCCGTCGGGGACGCCGTCGTGTCGCTGGGCGCCTCGGGCTCGGTGATGGCCGTGCACCACGAGGCGCTGGCCGACCCGACGGGGATGATCACCTCCTTCGCCGACGCGACCGGCATGCACCTGCCGGTCGTCCACACGTCGAACGCGGTCCGCGCGCTGCGCGGTACGGCCGAGATGCTGGGGGTGGACGGACTGGACGAACTGTCCGCGCTGGCACTGAAGTCGACGCCGGGTGCGTCGGGACTCGTCCTGCTGCCGTATCTGGAGGGCGAGCGCACCCCGCAGCTGCCGCACACCGCGGGGACCCTGAGCGGGCTGCGGCGCGAGTCGATGAAGCCCGAACACCTGGCGCGGGCGGCCTTCGAGGGGATGCTGTGCTCGCTGTCCGACGCGCTGGACGTGCTGCGGGGCCGGGGCGTCGAGGTGCGGCGGGTGTTCCTGCTGGGCGCGGCCGCCGAGCTGCCCGCCGTGCAGGCGCTGGCGCCCTCGGTGTTCGGTACCCAGGTCGTCGTCCCGCAGCCCGCCGAGTACGCGGCACTGGGTGCGGCACGGCAGGCGGCGTGGGCCCTCGGGGTCTCGCAGGGGACGCTCGATCCCCGCACTCCCCCGGCGTGGCGGGACGCCGCGGCGCAGGTGCTGGAGCCGGGTGACGAGCTCGCGGTCGGCCGCGCCGTGCGTCAGCAGTACGGGGCGACCCGGGACCAGATCCACCCCGGGGCGTTCGGCGGTACCACCTGAGGGGACACCCCCGGAGTCGGGACCGAGGAGTGCGATCCCGGGATTTGACCGGGGTTTGGGGGAAACCGATGGCAGCGGCGGTCCGGAGTGCCGGAGGATGGACCGGCCTCTGCCTTTCGCCGACTCCGAGAGACTCGTGTGCTCATAAAACTTCTGCGGACCTTCCTCGGTCCGTACAGACGTCCCATTGTGCTGCTGGTGCTGCTCCAGCTCCTGCAGACCTGCGCAAGCCTCTATCTGCCCAGCCTCAACGCGGACATCATCGACAACGGTGTCGTGCGGGGTGACACGGGTTACATCCTGCAGTACGGCGCCGTGATGATCGCGGTCAGCGTCATCCAGGTCGTCTGCAACATCGGGGCGGTGTACCACGGCGCCAGAACGGCCTCCGCGCTCGGACGGGACGTGCGGGCGTCGGTCTTCGGCCGGGTGCAGTCGTTCTCCGCGCGCGAGGTGGGACGGTTCGGGGCGCCTTCGCTGATCACCCGTACGACCAACGACGTGCAGCAGGTCCAGATGCTCGTCCTGATGGCGTTCACCCTGATGGTGTCGGCGCCCATCATGTGTGTCGGCGGCGTCGTCATGGCGCTCGGCCAGGACGTCCCGCTGTCGGCGGTGCTGCTGGCCGTGCTGCCCGTTCTCGGTATCTCGGTGAGCCTCATCGTGCGCAGGATGCGACCGCTGTTCCGCACGATGCAGGAGCGGCTGGACATGGTGAACCGCGTGCTGCGCGAGCAGATCACCGGCAACCGCGTCATCCGCGCCTTCATCCGTGACGGCTACGAGGAGGAGCGCTTCCGCGGCGCGAACAGGGAGCTGACGGACGTCGCGGTGTCCACGGGGCGGCTGATGGCCCTCATGTTCCCGACGGTGATGACGGTGGTGAACCTGTCGTCCGTCGCCGTGGTCTGGTTCGGGGCGCACCGGATCGACAGCGGCGGCATGCAGATCGGGGCCCTGACCGCGTTCCTCGCGTATCTGATGCAGATCGTCATGTCGGTGATGATGGCCACCTTCATGTTCATCATGGTGCCGCGCGCCGAGGTCTGCGCCGAGCGCATCCAGGAGGTCCTGGAGACCGAGTCGAGTGTGGTGCCGCCCAGCTCTCCGGTCACGAAGCTGCTCGAGCACGGTCATCTGGAGATACGGGGGGCGGAGTTCCGGTACCCGGGCGCCGAGGAGCCGGTGCTGCGCTCGGTGGATCTCGTGGCACGGCCCGGCGAGACGACCGCGATCATCGGGTCGACGGGCAGCGGCAAGTCGACGCTGCTCGGGCTCGTGCCGCGGCTGTTCGACGTGACGGACGGCGAGGTGCTCGTCGACGGTACGGACGTGTCGGTGCTGGATCCGGTCCTGCTGGCGAAGACCGTGAGCCTGGTGCCGCAGAAGCCGTACCTGTTCTCGGGGACGGTCGCGACGAATCTGCGCTACGGCAATCCGGACGCGACCGACGAGGAGCTGTGGCACGCGCTGGAGGTGGCGCAGGCCAAGGACTTCGTGGAGCGGCTGGAACACGGCCTCGACGCGCCGATCTCGCAGGGCGGCACGAATGTCTCCGGTGGCCAGCGGCAGCGGCTCGCGATCGCGCGGACGCTGGTGCAGCGGCCGGAGATCTATCTCTTCGACGACTCGTTCTCGGCCCTGGACTACGCGACGGACGCCGCGCTGCGCGGTGCGCTGTCGCGCGAGACGGCGGGGGCGACGGTGGTGATCGTGGCCCAGCGGGTTTCCACGATCCGTGACGCCGACCGGATCCTGGTGCTGGACGAGGGCCGGGTCGTCGGGACGGGCAGCCACCACGAGTTGATGGACGGCAACGAAACCTACCGGGAGATCGTGCTCTCGCAGCTGACGGAAGCGGAGGCCGCCTGATGGCCGGACCGGGCGGACGAATGATGGCCCAGGCGCCCACCGAGCGGTCCCTGGACTTCAAGGGGTCGGGGAAGCGGCTGCTGAGACGCTTCAGCACGGAGAAGTCCTCGCTCTATCTGATGCTGGGCGCCTGCACGCTGAGCGTGGCGCTCTCCGTGGCGGGGCCCAAGATCCTCGGCGGGGCCACGGACCTGATCTTCGCGGGCGTCGTCGGGCGGCAGATGGCGGACGGCACGACGAAGGAGCAGGCCATCGACGGCCTGCGCGAGCAGGGCAGCGGCGGGCTCGCCGACATGCTGACCGGGGTGGACTTCACCCCCGGCGACGGCATCGACTTCGGTGCGGTGGGCCAGGTGCTGCTGGCGGCACTGGTGGTCTACGTCGGCGCGGGGCTCCTGATGCTGGTGTCGACGCGGCTGTCGATCCGGGTGATCAACCGGGTCGTCTTCCAGCTGCGCGAGGACCTGCAGACCAAGCTGGCGCGGCTCCCGCTGTCCTATTTCGACCGGCAGCAGCGCGGCGAGGTGCTGAGCCGGGCGACGAACGACATCGACAACATCGCGCAGACGATGCAGCAGACGATGGGCCAGCTCATCAACTCCCTGCTGACCATCGTCGGCGTCGTGTTCATGATGTTCTGGATCTCACCGCTGCTGGCTCTGGTCGCACTGGTGACGATCCCGCTGTCGGTGTTCGTCGCGACGCGGGTCGGCAAGCGGTCGCAGCCGCACTTCGTGGCGCAGTGGAAGGTGACGGGCAGACTCAACGCCCACATCGAGGAGATGTACACCGGCCACACCCTGGTGAAGGTCTTCGGGCGGCAGGAGGAGTCCGCGAGGGACTTCGCCGAACAGAACGACGCGCTGTACGAGGCGGGCTTCAGGGCGCAGTTCAACAGCGGGATCATGCAGCCGCTGATGATGTTCGTCTCGAACCTGAACTACGTGCTGGTCGCCGTCGTCGGCGGGCTGCGCGTGGCGTCGGGTTCGCTGTCGATCGGTGACGTGCAGGCGTTCATCCAGTACTCGCGGCAGTTCTCGATGCCGCTGACGCAGGTCGCCTCGATGGCGAACCTGGTGCAGTCGGGCATCGCCTCGGCCGAGCGGGTCTTCGGCCTGCTGGACGCCGAGGAGCAGGCGCCCGACCCCGATCCGGGAGAGCGGCCGAAGGAACTGCGCGGCAGTGTCTCGCTGGAGAACGTGTCCTTCCGGTACGACCCGGAGAAGCCGCTCATCGAGGACCTCTCGCTGAGCGTGGAGCCCGGCCACACGGTCGCGATCGTCGGCCCGACCGGTGCCGGCAAGACGACGCTGGTCAACCTCCTGATGCGGTTCTACGAGGTGACGGGCGGCCGCATCACCCTCGACGGGGTCGACGCGGCGAAGATGTCGCGTGACGAACTCCGCTCAAGCATAGGCATGGTGCTCCAGGACACCTGGCTGTTCGGCGGCACGATCGCGGAGAACATCGCCTACGGCGCCTCGGGCGACGTGAGCCGGGAGGAGATCGAGGAGGCGGCGCGGGCGGCCCACGCCGACCGTTTCGTCCGTACGCTGCCCGGCGGTTACGACACGGTGATCGACGACGAGGGGGCCGGGGTGAGCGCGGGCGAGAAGCAGCTGATCACCATCGCGCGGGCGTTCCTGTCCGACCCGGTGATCCTGGTGCTCGACGAGGCCACCAGCTCGGTCGACACCCGGACCGAGGTGCTGATCCAGAAGGCGATGGCGCGGCTGGCCCACGGCCGTACGAGCTTCGTGATCGCGCACCGGCTCTCCACCATCCGGGACGCGGACGTGATCCTGGTCATGGAGGACGGCTCGATCGTCGAACAGGGCACCCACGAAGAGCTGCTGACGGCCGCAGGGGCCTACGCCCGGCTGTACGCGGCGCAGTTCGCGCAGGCGCCGGCCGAGGTCGAGTGACGGCTTCGTCGTCGCGGGGCGGCAGGGGCCAGTGAGGGCCCCCGCTGTCTCGGCCCCCGCCGCGACGGCCGTGCGCTCGCCCCCGCCGTCACCCGCCGCTCCGTTCAGTCCAGGTAGCCGCGGAGTTGGTCGGCGAAGGCGTGGTCCCGCAGCTTGTCCAGCGTCTTGGACTCGATCTGGCGGATGCGTTCGCGTGTCACGCCGAAGATCCTGCCGATCTCCTCGAGCGTGCGGGGCCGCCCGTCGTCCAGGCCGTAACGGAGCTGGACGACCTTCCTCTCTCGCTCCCCGAGGGTGGAGAGCACCGCCTCCAGGTGTTCACCCAGCAGGAGGAAGGCCGCCGACTCCACGGGTGAGGCGGCGTCGCCGTCCTCGATGAGGTCGCCGAAGGAGACGTCGTCCTCCTCGCCGACGGGGGCGTGCAGGGACACGGGTTCCTGGGCCAGACGCAGGACCTCGCCGACGCGTTCGGGCGTCAGGTCGAGCTGGGCGGCGACCTCTTCGGGGGTCGGCTCGTAGCCGCGCTCCTGCAGCATGCGGCGCTGGACGCGTACGACGCGGTTGATCAGCTCGACGACGTGCACCGGGACCCTTATGGTCCTGGCCTGGTCGGCCAGTGCGCGGGACATCGCCTGGCGGATCCACCACGTCGCGTACGTGGAGAACTTGTAGCCCCGCGCGTAGTCGAACTTCTCGACCGCTCTGATCAGGCCGAGGTTCCCTTCCTGGACCAGGTCGAGCATGGTCAGGCCTCGGCCCACGTAGCGCTTGGCCACGGAGACGACGAGGCGGAGGTTGGCCTCGATGAGCCGTCGCTTCGCCATCCGCCCCATGACCACCAGCCGGTCCAGGTCGACGGCGAGCCGGGAGTCGGGGTCGGGGGTGCCCGCGAGCCGCTCCTCGGCGAAGAGCCCCGCCTCGACCCGGCGGGCGAGGTCCACCTCCTCGGCGGCGCTGAGCAGCGGTATCCGGCCGATCTCGCGTAAGTACTGACGGAAGAGGTCGGACGTCGGGCCGCCGGCTTCCGGACGGCTCCGCGGCTCCGGGGACCCGGGGGGCTCCACCGGTTCCTCCAGCACGGGTTCGGGCGTGCCCGCCGTCTCCGGGTGCCGTGTGACCCGGTTCTGCGCGGGAATCGCCGGGACATGCTCGGTCGGGGTGGGCACGGTCCGGGTCTGCACGGGGGCGACCTCCAGGTGATCGCTGCAGGATCGCGGGATGGAGGTCCGCACTGGGCGGACCGACGCGCTCCGATGACTCAGGCACCGCCACCCAGTGTGGCGTACGACACATGGCTGCCACGAGGGGCGTGCGGTGACTTTTTGCGCCCGGAGGGTGACGGGCTGCTCATCCGGTCCGGCTCGGAGGCTCAGAGGGCGGCGGCGCCGTGGCTCCGCAGCGACTGGGCGTACTGCTGGAGGACCCAGACCTCGTTCTGCGCGGCGGCCAGATGGTCCGGGGCGACGTTGCTGCCGAGACGGGCGAGGCTGCCCTGGACGTCGTCGATCCTGCGGTCGACGGCGCGCAGCCGGACCTTGACCAGGTGCTCGCCCGCGTAGGTCTCGTCGATGGACTTGCCGTGGAAGACCTCGACCGCGAGCTCGGTGACGAGCTTGCGCACCGTGTCGTCGGGGGTCGCGTCGAGCACCTGGACCAGGTACTCGCGGGTCTCGGCGACGCCCAGCTCCGCGCCGCCCGCCTCCGCGATGCACTGGCGCACCGCCGCGTACGGCGGCGCGGTGAACTCGTCGACGCCGTACGCGTCGAAGGCCGGGGACACCAGGGCGGGTTTCTGCAGAGCGAGCTTGAGCAGCTCCCGCTCGGTGCGGTGCGCCGGGCTGCGGAGGTTGAGCGCGGGACCGGACGGGGCGGCGGGGGCCTGGACCTGCTGGTGCTGTGCGCCGGTACGGGATGCGGCCGGCGCGGATCCTCGCTTGTCTCCCCGCCCGCGGGCCCACTGGCCGAGCTGGTTGACCCGGTGGACGACGAACTCCTGGTCGAGGATGCCGACGAAGCCGGCGAGCTGGACGGCCACCTCCCGCTGCACACTGCTCGTCTTGATCTTGGCGACGACGGGTGCTGCCTCGTCCAGGGCGGCGGCGCGGCCGGCCGGGGTCTCCAGGTCGTAGCGCCCGACGATCTGCCGGAGCGCGAACTCGAAGAGCGGAGTGCGGGGCTCGACCAGGTCGCGGACGGCGTCGTCGCCCTTGGCGAGCCGCAGGTCGCACGGGTCCATGTTGTCCGGGGCGATCGCGATGTAGGTCTCGGCTGCGAACTTCTGGTCGTCCTCGAAGGCGCGCAGAGCGGCTTTCTGGCCGGCCGCGTCCCCGTCGAAGGTGAAGATCACCCGGGCACTGCCGTTGTCCATCAGGAGCCGTCGGAGGATCTTGATGTGGTCCCCGCCGAACGCCGTCCCGCAGGTGGCGATGGCGGTGGTGACACCGGCGAGGTGGCAGGCCATCACGTCGGTGTAGCCCTCGACGACGACGGCCCGGCTCGCCTTGGCGATGTCCTTCTTGGCCAGGTCGATGCCGTACAGCACCTGTGACTTCTTGTAGATCGAGGTCTCGGGGGTGTTGAGGTACTTCGGGCCGTTGTCGTCGTCGCGGAGCTTGCGGGCTCCGAAACCGACGATCTCGCCCGAGGTGTCGCTGATCGGCCACATCAGCCTGCCGCGGAAGCGGTCGATGGGGCCCCGGCGGCCGTCCTGGGAGATGCCGGAGCTGATGAGCTCCTTGTCGCTGAAGCCCTTGCCGCGCAGGAAGCGGGTGAGGTGGTCCCAGCCGGCGGGGCTGTAGCCGACGCCGAAGTGGGCCGCCGCGTCCTGGTCGAAGCCGCGCTCGGCGAGGAACTTCCGGCCGATCTCCGCCTCGGGGCCGTTCAGCTGTTCGCGGTAGAAATCGGCGGCGATCTTGTGTGCCTCGACCAGCCGGATGCGCTCGCCGCGCTGGTGGGAGGGGTTGTAGCCACCCTCCTCGTAGCGCAGGGTGATGCCCGCCTTGGCGGCGAGGCGCTCGACCGTCTCGGAGAAGGTGAGGTGATCGATCTTCATCACGAAGGCGATCGTGTCGCCGCCCTCCTGGCAGCCGAAGCAGTGGAACAGGCCCTTGCCGGGGCTCACCTGGAAGGAGGGGGACTTCTCGTCGTGGAAGGGGCAGAGTCCCTTGAGGTTGCCGCCGCCCGCGTTGCGCAGCTGAAGGTACTCGGACACGACGGCGTCGATCGGGACCGCGTCCCGGACCGCCTTCACGTCGTCGTCATTGATCCTGCCTGCCACGCGTGAAGTCTACGGGTGGGCCCGGGCATCCGGGACCGGGCGGCCGCGGGGCCACCGCCCCGGGCGCCGGGCGGTCCCGGATGCCCGGGCCACCGGTCAGAGCAGGGAGTCCAGGGGCACCGAGGGGTCTCCCAGGGCGTCCGGGTCGACCGGACGGGCGGCCCTGACCAGTGCCTGGATGCCTTCGGTGACGTCCCACACATTGACGTTCATCCCGGCGAGGACCCGGCCGTCCTTCAGCCAGAAGGCGATGAACTCGCGCTTGCCGGCATCGCCCCTGATGACGACCTGGTCGTACGAACCGGGCGGCGCCCAGCCGGAGTACTCCAGGCCGAGGTCGTACTGGTCGGAGAAGAAATAGGGCACGCGGTCGTAGGAGACCTCCTGGCCGAGCATGGCCTTCGCGGCGGCCGGTCCGCTGTTCAGGGCGTTCGCCCAGTGCTCCACGCGCAGCCGGGAGCCGAAGAGCGGATGGTCCACGGACGCGATGTCACCGGCGGCGTAGATGTGCGGGTCGCTGGTGCGCAGGGAGGTGTCGACGACGACACCGCCGCCCTGGGACCGGTCCGCCATGTCGAGCCCGGCGGCCTCCGCGAGCTGGGTGCGCGGGGCCGCCCCGATCGCGGCGAGCACGTCGTGGGCGGGGTGCTCCTCGCCGTCGTCGGTGCGGGCGGCGAGGACCAGGCCGTCCTGTCCGGTGATCTCGGTGAGGCGGGCACCGAAGTGGAAGCGGACGCCGTGCTCGGCGTGCAGGTCGGTGAAGATCTGGCCGACCTCCGGGCCCACGACATGGTGGAGCGGGGTCGCCGAGGGGGCGACGACGGTGACCTCGGCGCCGTAGCCGCGGGCCGCCGCGGCGACCTCCAGGCCGATCCAGCCGGCTCCGGCGATCACCAGGTGTCCGTTGTCGCGGCCGAGGGCTGCGAGGACGTTGCGCAGCCGGTCCGAATGGGCGAGACGGCGCAGGTGGTGGACGCCGACGAGGTCGGTGCCCGGGATGTCGAGGCGTCGGGGTTCCGCGCCCATGGCGAGCAGCAGCTTGTCGTAGTGGACGACCGTGTTGTCGCCGAGCAGTACGGACCGGCCCGCCCGGTCGATGGAGGTGACCACCTGGCCGAGGTGGAGCTCGATGTCGGCGCCCGCGTACCAGGCCGTTTCGTGGACGAAGACGGAGTCCCTTTCGTCCTTGCCCAGCAGGTAGCCCTTGGACAGGGGAGGCCGCTCGTACGGATGGTCGCGCTCGTCGCCGATGAGGATCACCCGGCCGCTGAAGCCCTCCGCCCGGAGCGTCTCGGCCGCCTTCGCTCCGGCAAGTCCTCCGCCGATGATGACGAACGTCCGATGTGCGTCGACCACTTGATGCCTCCTCGGTACTTAGCTGCTCGGCGCCGTCACCCTGCGAGCGTCCCGCACGCAGGGTGACGGCGAAAGAGGGTGTGCCCCGATCAGGCCACAGCCGCCGGCGTGTGGCCCGGTCAAGGTCCAGTCTGCCGGGCGCCGGTGAGTGTTCCGTGAAGGGACCGCGCCGAGGCGTCCGTCAGTGCGGCGATCTGGTCGACGAGAACCCTCTTACGGCCCCGGTCGTCGGGGGCCTCCGCGTACAGCGCGCGGAACTGCGGCTCCAGTCCTTCGGGCGCGCGTGCGGTGAGGGCGGCGGCGAGCTCGGCGATGACGATCCGCTGCCCGGCGCGGATGGTCTCCTGTTCGGCGCGCTGCATGACGTAACGGTCCGCGACGGCCTTGAGCACCGCGCACTCGTTGCGCACCTCGCGCGGGACGATGAGCTCGGCGCCGTACCTGCCGAGCCGTCCGGGCCCGTACGCGGTGTGCGTCGCGGACTCGGCGGCCAGGCAGAACCTGCCGATGAGCTGGCTCGTCGCGTCCTTCAGGCGGGCCTGGGCGACCGCGGTGCCGTCGTAGCCGTGCGGCCACCACTCCTGGGCGGTGAGCCGGTCGAGGGCGTCGGCGAGCTCCTCGGGGTCGGTGTCCGCCGGGACGTAGCGGCCGACGGCGACGGCCCAGATCTCCGCCCGCTCCGGCTCGGAGAAGAGGCAGCCGGGGTCGATGTGTCCGGCGTGCAGTCCGTCCTCGAAGTCGTGCACCGAGTAGGCGACGTCGTCGGACCAGTCCATGACCTGTGCCTCGAAGCACCTGCCGTCCTGCGGCGCACCCTTGCGGACCCAGTCGAAGACCGGCAGGTCGTCCTCGTACACACCGAACTTCGGTGAGCCGGGGTCGGTGGGGTGCGCGCCCCGGGGCCAGGGGTACTTCGTGGCGGCGTCCAGGGCGGCCCGGGTCAGATTGAGCCCGACGCTGACGAGCTCACCGCTGCGGGGGTCGCGGACGAAACGCTTGGGTTCGAGGCGGGTCAGCAGCCGCAGCGACTGGGCGTTGCCCTCGAAGCCGCCGCAGTCCGACGCGAAGTCGTTGAGCGCCTGTTCGCCGTTGTGCCCGAAGGGCGGGTGCCCCATGTCGTGGGAGAGGCAGGCCGCCTCGACGAGGTCGGGGTCGCAGCCCAGCGCGGCACCGAGTTCCCGGCCGACCTGGGCGCACTCCAGGGAGTGGGTGAGGCGGGTGCGGGGGCTGGCGTCCCAGGCCGTGCCGCGGGTGCCCGGCGTGACGACCTGGGTCTTGCCGGCGAGCCTGCGCAGGGCGGCGGAGTGGAGCACACGCGCCCGGTCACGCTGGAACGCGGTGCGGCCGGGCCGTTTGTCGGGCTCGGTGTCCCAGCGCTCGGCGTCAGCCGCGCCGTACGGTGTGCCCCTGGGGTCGTGCGTACCGTCCATGTACCCGAGATTAGACCGGCATGCCGGCGGTACGGGTCAGGCGGAGGCCAGGAACAGCGGGTACGTCAGGGCGCCGGGGGCGGGCGTCGTGCCGGCCAGGGCCTGGTCGTAGCGGTGCAGCAGGAGGCGTGCCATCGCCGGGTGCGCGCCGAGCGGTCCGGCGGTGATGCCCGGCGCGGCGGCGGCCGAGAGGGTCGCGAAGCGGCCGGGGGCCGTGAAGTAGGAGGCGAGGGCGACCCGGTGGCGGCCGCGGGCGGCGAGTGCGCGCAGGGCGGCCGGGACGTCGGGTGCGGCCGCCGAGGCGTACGCGGGTACGACGGGGACTCCGCCGAGGCGGTCGCTGAGCATGGCGGCGGTACTGCGCGCGTCGGCGTCCGAGTCGGGGTCGCGTGACCCGGCGGCGGCGAGCACGACGGCGGCGTTGCGGTCCGTGCCGTCCTCGTCACGCCAGCCCGCTTCGATGAGGCGCTCGTACAGGGCCTCGACGAGCAGCGGGTGCGGTCCGAGCGGGGCCGCCACACGGGTCCGGAGGTGGCCGGCGGCCTCGGCGGCACGGGGCAGGTCGTGCCGGACGTGGTGGCCGCGGCCGAGGAGCAGGGGCACGAGCACGGCGTCCCCCCGGCCGATGCCGTCCAGGGTGTCCGGCAGCAGGGGTTCGTTCAGCTCGATGTGGCCCAGCCGGACGTCGAGGCCGGGCCGCAGCTCCCGTACCCGGTCCAGGAGTTCCAGGACCGTGCGCAGGGCCTGCGGGTCCCGGCTGCCGTGCGCGACGGCGACCAGGGTGGGTGCGGATCTCCGGATGCTGTGCATGGGCCTGCGGGTTCCGTTCGGGGAGACGAGGCTGAGCTGGTTTCCGAGCTGGGAGGCGATGCTGGTCAGGAGTTGCGCCGTGCTGTCGAGGGGCAGGGGCTCACGAGGGTGTTCCGGTGCCGTCTCCGTCATGGACCGATGGTGCCGGGCGGACGTTGCCGTGCCGTTTCTCACCGGTGACGGTGCTTTGCCGCTGCCTCACGGGGCCCGTGTCCATGGTGTCAGTACCTGTTCACACGGGCACCGCGAACCTTTCGCCCCCGTCGTTCGTCCCATGGATGAGGAGTTCGTTACGAGCGCGGGGGGCGCCGCATGCGGCTGAGGACACCGGAGGTACTCCGCCGTCTGCGGCTGAGTACCTGGAGACGCCCGGCCGCTGTGCGGCTGCCGCGGACCCGGAGGGGGCAGCGGTTGCTGGTGCAGGCGCTGATGGCCGCCTGCGTGCTGGCGCTGGCGCCCGCGACGTGGCTGCACGCCGCGGCCGACGCGCGGGTGCGGACGACTGAGGACGCGCCGGCGCGGCAGGTGGCCGTGGTGTTCGGGGCGGGGCTGTGGGAGGGACGGCCGTCGCCGTATCTCGCAGACCGGCTGGACGCCGCCGCCGAGCTGTACAGGACCGGCAAGGTCAGGGTCGTGCTCGTCACCGGGGACAACAGCCGCGTGGAGTACGACGAGCCGGACGCCATGCGCACCTATCTCACCGCGCGCGGTGTGCCCGGCGGGCGGATCGTCAGCGACTACGCGGGCTTCGACACCTGGGACTCCTGCGTCCGGGCCAGGAAGATATTCGGGGTCGACCGGGCCGTCCTGGTGAGCCAGGGATTCCACATACGGCGGGCCATCGCGCTGTGCCGCTCGGCCGGGATCGACGCGTACGGGGTCGGGGTCGACGCCGTACACGATGTGACCTGGTACTACGGCGGGACACGGGAGGTGTTCGCGGCGGGCAAGGCGCTCCTGGACGTGGTGTTCGAGCCCGATCCGCACTTCCTGGGGCCGCGGGAGCCGGGAGTGGCGGAGGCGCTCGCCGGTGACCTCACGGCGGCGGGCGGGGCGGGCTGAGGTGCGCGTACCGGGGGCGTAACCGGGCGCAGCGGTCCTCGTAATACCGGCCTCGCACGCTGGGCGTATGGCCAGCACCGAGACGTCCACCCACTGCCCGTACTGCGCGCTCCAGTGCGGGATGAAGCTGCGCCCGGTCACCGACGGCACGGTGGTCGAGGTCGTGGAGCGTACCGAGTTCCCCGTCAACCGGGGGGCACTGTGCGGTAAGGGGCGCACGGCCCCTGCCGTGCTCGCCGCCGGGGTGCGGCTGACGGGGCCCCTCGTGCGCGACGAGGGCGGTGAGCTGGCGCCGGCGAGCTGGGACGAGGCGCTGGGGAGGATCGCGGACGGGCTGCGGGGGACCCGGGCGGAGCACGGCGCGGACGCCGTGGGTGTGTTCGGCGGGGGCGGGCTCACCAACGAGAAGGCTTACGCGCTCGGGAAGTTCGCCCGGGTGGTGCTCGGCACCTCGCAGATCGACTACAACGGCCGCTTCTGCATGTCGTCGGCGGCCGCCGCGCACCAGCGGGCCTTCGGGCTCGACCGTGGGCTGCCGTTCCCGCTGGAGGACATCCCCCGGACCGGGTGCGTGATCCTGGTCGGCTCGAACCTCGCGGAGACGATGCCGCCCGCGCTGCGCTATCTGACCGAGCTGAAGGAGAACGGCGGCCGGCTGATCGTCATCGATCCGCGCCGGACCAGGACCGCCGAGCAGGCGGATCTGCACCTGGCGCCCCGGCCCGGCACCGACCTGGCCCTCGCGCTCGGCATGCTGCATCTGGTCGTGGCGGACGGACGGGTGGACGAGGAGTTCGTCCACACCCGGACGAACGGCTGGGACGGGGCCAGGGCGGGTGCGATGGCGCACTGGCCGGAACTGGTGGAGCGCCTCACCGGGGTGCCCGTGCCGCAGCTGCGCGAGGCCGTGGAGATGTTCTGCGGTGCAGGGACCGGGATGGTGCTCACCGCGCGGGGGCCCGAGCAGCAGGCCAAGGGCACGGACACGGTGGGGGCGTGGATCAACTTCTGCCTGGCCACCGGCCGCGCGGGCCGTCCGCTGTCCGGCTACGGCTGTCTGACCGGTCAGGGCAACGGGCAGGGCGGGCGGGAGCACGGCCAGAAGGCCGACCAGCTGCCCGGCTACCGCAAGCTCACCGATCCCTTGGCACGCCGCCATGTGGCCGGGGTGTGGGGCGTCGACCCCGACTCGCTGCCGGGGCCGGGGCGCAGTGCGTACGAGCTGCTGGACGCGCTGGGGCGGGACGTGCGGTCGCTGCTGGTCATGGGCTCCAACCCGGTCGTGTCCGCGCCGCACGCGGGGCACGTCGAGGAGCGGCTGCGGTCACTGGACTTCCTGGCGGTCGCGGACGTGGTGCTGTCGGAGACGGCGGCGCTGGCCGATGTGGTGCTGCCGGTGACGCAGTGGGCGGAGGAGAGCGGGACGACGACCAGCCTGGAGGGCCGGGTACTGCTGCGGCAGCGTGCGGTCATGCCGCCGGACGGGGTGCGCAGCGACCTGGAGGTGCTGGAAGCGCTGGCGGGTCTCCTGGGTCACGGCAAGGGCTTCCCGTCCGATCCGGAGGAGGTCTTCGACGAGCTGCGGCGGGCGTCGGCGGGCGGCCCCGCCGACTACGCGGGTATCACCTACGCGCGGATCGCGGCGGAGGACGGGGTGTTCTGGCCCTGCCCGGACGAGGGGCACGCCGGGACACCGCGGCTGTTCCTGGAGCGGTTCGCCACGGACGACGGGCGCGCCCGGTTCGTGCCCGTCACGCACCGGGCCGCCGCGGAGGAGACCGACGCGGAGTACCCGGTGGTGCTGACGACGGGACGGGTCGTGTCCCAGTACCAGTCGGGGGCGCAGACCCGCCGGGTGGCCGAGCTGAACGCCGCCGCACCGGGACCGTTCGTGGAGCTGCATCCGCGGCTCGCCGAGCGGATCGGGGTGGCCGAGGGGGAGGCCGTCGCGGTCACCTCGCGGCGGGGGCGGGCGGTGGCACCGGCCCGGATCACCGTGACGATCAGGCAGGACACCGTGTTCATGCCGTTCCACTGGCCGGGCGAGGGCCGGGCCAACTCCCTGACCAACCCGGCGCTGGACCCCGTGTCGCGCATGCCGGAGTTCAAGGTGTGCGCCGTGCGGGTGGAGGCCGCCGGCTGAGCCAGTCGCCGTCCGGTACGGGCGTGCCGCCGGTGCGCAGGGAGCGGGTGACGGCGGTGGCCGCGAGGTAGACCCAGGCGCGGACGGGCTCACCCCTGCCGCTGCCGGACGCACCCGGCCGCGGCATGGGAACGACCCGGCGGGTCACCCGCTCGTACAGATTGCGCGGGTGCTCCGGTCCGAGGTACTGCTCCAGGTCGTCCAGAAGCCCGAGCAGTTCCGCGTACGCCCCGGGTTCGGCGGTGACGAGCGCTCCGCGGACCGTGCCGTGCCCCTCGATCGCGTACGGGTAGCCGGGGCCCTCGTAGAGGAGGGCCCCGGGCAGTGCCGCGGGCCGTTCCTCGTGGGTGCGGCCCCGGAGGAACCGGTCGTGGTTGGGCTCACCGGGGAGCAGCGTGCCGTACACGAAGAAGGGCAGCCGGGCGTCCGTCACGGCGTCGCGACGGGTGCCGTTTCCGCGGACACCCAGGCGAGGTAGCGGTCACTGCCGCGCACGACGGGCGTGGCGATGATCTCGGGCGTCCCGTAGTCGTGCGCCGCGAGGAGGTGGGCCTCCAGCTCGTCGTAGCGCTCGGCCGTCGTCTTGAACAGCACCTGCCACTCCTCACCGGTCTCGATCGCGCCCTGCCACCGGTAGACGGAGGTGACGGGCGCGGGGATCTGGGCGCAGGCGGCGAGCCGTGCGTCCACCGCGCCCCGGGCCAGGGTGCGGGCCTTCTCCTCGCTGTCCGTGGTGGTCAGTACGGTCAGCCATGCGGGCTCGGTCATCCCCGGGTCTCCTCGTTCTCGTCGTCCGTGGCCTCCCGATTGTCGGCCCTGGCCGCGTCAGCCACCGTACGGGTGGCGGATCCTGGCCTCGCGCAGGGCGCGGCCCCACCAGACCAGCTGGTCGAGCATCCTCTTGGCCGCCCCGTCCGCCTGGGCCGGGTCCTTGTGCACACCCCGGTCGTCGAAGAGGGCGCCCGCGTTGTGGAAGGAGACGGTGTCGCGGACGGAGACGGCGTGCAGTTCGGCAAAGACCTGGCGCAGGTGTTCGACGGCACGCAGGCCGCCGGAGATCCCCCCGTACGACACGAACGCGACCGGCTTGGCCTGCCATTCGGCGAAGTGCCGGTCGATGAGGCTCTTCAGCGGGGCCGGGTAGGAGTGGTTGTACTCGGGGGTCAGGACGACGAAGGCGTCGGCGCGTGCCAGCAGCGACGTCGCCCCGTCGGCACCGGCGGCGGGCGGCTCGGTCTCCGCGACATCGATCAGCTCGGTCTCGATGTCCGGGTTGCCGGCCGCCCGCCCCAGGAACCAGTCGGCGACGACAGGCCCGAAGCGGCCCTCGCGGTTGCTGCCGAGGATGACGGCCACCTTCAACGGGGCGTCGGACGGGGTGGAAGCAGGTGTGTTGATGTCCATGCACCGCAGACTCACACCTCAACCAAACTTGAGGTCAAGTGCGGTGTCGCGGCACCTACGCTGGAGTCCATGACGACTTCCGCTCCGGACCTCCACGTCGAGTTCGACGGGCACCCTGCCACCGGGGAGGATCTGCGGATCCCGGCCTTCGCCGGCTACGGCCATTTCACGGCGATGCAGGTCAGGGACCGCACTGTACGGGGACTCGCCCTGCATCTGGACCGGCTGGACTCCGCGAACCGGGAGCTGTTCGGACTCCCGCTGGACGGGCGGCGCGTGCGTGAGCTGATCGGGCACGCGCTCGACGGCGCCGGGAGACGGGACGCGTCGGTCCGGGTGCACGGTTTCATGCCGCCGGACAGAACCGCGACGGTCCCGATGGTGACGGTGCGGGAGCCGGTCCACGCGGACGGTACGCCACGGAGCCTGATGTCCGTCCCGTTCGCGCGCGCCGTGCCTGCTGTCCGTAGTAGGTCTGGCCGAACTCGCCAGGGCGTTTGATGTTCGGCACGGCGCGCGCGAACGGGACGGA
>NZ_MAPV01000066.1 GCF_001700505.1 Streptomyces mutomycini | reverse complement strand
CTCGTATCCATGACGACTGACGCACCCCTCCCCTCCCCAGGGCGCGAGATCGAGACCCTCGACGCGCTCACCCCCGAGCAGGCCGACGCCGTCCTCGCCCTCCTCGGCGAGGCCGCCGGGACCGATGGCCGGCAGGCCGTCTCCGAGCAGGGGCGGCTGCAGTTGAGGGGCGGGCACCGCGAGAGCGTCCGGCATTTCCTGCTCACCGTCGACGGCGTTCTGGCCGGATACGCGCAGCTGGAGGACACCGACCCCGTGGAGGCCCCTGCCGCCGAGCTGGTCGTGGCCCCCGCCCACCGGGGCCGTGGACACGGCCGGGCCCTGGGTGCCGCACTCCTCGCCGCGACCGGGAAGCGGCTGCGGGTCTGGGCGCACGGCGGCAAGTCGGCCGCCCGGCACCTCGCGCAGGTACTCGGCCTCTCCCTCTTCCGTGAGCTGCGCCAGCTGCGCCGCCCACTGGACACCCTCGACATCGCCGAGCCGGCCCTTCCGCCGGGCGTCACCGTCCGCACCTTCGTGCCGGGGCAGGACGACGCGGCCTGGCTCACCGTCAACAGTGCCGCGTTCGCCCATCATCCCGAGCAGGGTTCGCTCACCCAGCGGGACCTGGACGACCGCAAGTCCGAGCCCTGGTTCGACCCGAAGGGCTTCTTCCTGGCCGAGCGCGACGGAGAGATCATCGGCTTCCACTGGACGAAGGTGCACGCGGAGGAGGAGCTGGGCGAGGTCTACGTCGTGGGCATCAGGCCCGACGCCCAGGGCGGCGGCCTCGGCAAGGCGCTCACCGCGATCGGACTGCGGTATCTGGCCTCCCGGGGACTCCCGACGGCCATGCTCTATGTCGACGCCGACAACCTGGCGGCACTGTCCGTCTACGAACGGATGGGCTTCGCCACCCACGAGGTCGACCTGATGTACCGCACGGAATCCTGACCACGCTCAACACACCCAGGGGCGGCGTCACTTGACGCCGCCCCTGTTTTACACCACCCTTTCACTACTCAACTAGTGAAAGGGTGGTGCACATGGCAGAGTCCGCAGCGGTCGAATTCCGCATCGACCGGCGCAGCGGCGTCGCCACCTACCTCCAGATCGTGCAGCAGACCAAGCAGGCGCTCCGCCTCGGTGTGCTGGAGCCGGGCGACCGGCTGCCCACGGCCCGCGAGGTCGTCGAGGCCACGGCGATCAATCCGAACACCGTGCTCAAGGCCTACCGCGAACTGGAACGCGAAGGGCTCGTCGAGGCCCGCCGCGGTCTCGGCACCTTCGTCCGCCGGACCCTCGGCAGCGCGGCGGTCACCACCGACCCGCCCCTGCGCGCCGAGCTGTCCGAATGGACCCGCAGGGCCCGCGCCGCCGGCCTGGACAGGGACGACGTGAGCGCGCTCTTCACCGACGTACTGAACAGCACATTCAAGGGGGACCAGCACTCATGACAGGTGCCGCGATCGAGGCGAACGGCCTCGGTATGACCTATGGGCGAAAGCGCGGGTGGGCATTGCGCGACTGCTCGTTCCGGCTGCCCACGGGACGGATATGCGCTCTCGTCGGACCCAACGGCGCCGGGAAGTCCACCCTGCTGTCCCTCGCCGCAGGCCTGCTCCGGCCCGCCGAGGGGTCGGTGCGGGTGCTCGGCTCGACACCCGCCGAGGCCCGTCCCCGCATCGCGTACGTCTCGCAGGACAAGCCGCTGTACCCGCAGCTCACCGTCGCCGACACCCTGTGGGCCGGTGCCCAGCTCAACCCCGCCTCCTGGGACCGCGCGGCCGCGGACCGGATCGCCGGCGTGCTTCCCCAGGACGCCAAGGTCCGGACCCTCTCGGGCGGTCAGCGCACCCGCCTGGCCCTGGCGCTCGCCCTCGGCAAGCGGCCCGAACTGATGCTGCTGGACGAGCCGATGGCCGACCTCGACCCGCTCGCCCGTCACCAGCTGATGGGCGTCCTGATGGCCGAGGCCGCCGAACACGGCACCACCATCGTGATGTCCTCGCACATCCTGACCGAGCTGGAGGGCGCCTGCGACTACCTCCTGCTCGTCGACGGCGGCCGCGTCCGGCTCGGCGGCGAGAGCGACGACATCGTCGCCGCGCACTCCGTCCTCACCGGCCAGGCCCGCGACCTCGCCCCGCACACGGTCGTCGAATCCCGTACGACGGGACGTCAGCTCACCGCGCTCGTACGGAGGGAAGGCCCGGTGGACGACACCGCCTGGGACGTCAAGGAACCCTCCCTGGAGGAGCTGCTCCTGGCCCACCTCCGCTCCCCCGAAGCCCCTGCCCTGCTCACACCGAGCGCGCACGCCCGGGAGGAGGTGGCCACGGCATGAGCGTCCTCACCCCCGCACCCGCCCGCGACTCCCTGCGCGGACCGGCCCGGGTCGTGCTGCGGCAGCACCGGCTGCTCCTGCGGATCGCCGGCGGGCTCGCCCTGGCCACACTTATCGGACTGGTCGCCCTCGCCCTGCGGTCGTCCCACGTCGCCGAGGTCTTCGAGGCGAGCGGCTGCCCGGTGGACGGCTCCGACGGTAACCGGCCTTGCATGCAGACGGCCCGGAACTACCTGGACAGCATGTCCTTCTACCGCAGCATCTTCCAGGGCGTCGCAGCGTTCCTGACCGTCCTGCCCGCACTCTTCAGCGCGTTCGTCGCTGGCCCGCTGATCGCCAGGGAGTTCGAGACCGGCACCTTCAGACTGTCCTGGACCCAGTCGGTGTCACCCACGCGCTGGCTGACCGCCAAGCTGGCCGTGCCCACCGTGCTGGTGCTGGCCGGTACGGCCGTGCTGGCATCCGCCCTCCGGTGGACGAGCTCCCGCACGGCGAACCCCTACCCGGCCGAGTGGCACAGCTGGCCGCTGTTCGCCACCACGGGCACTGTGCCGTTCGCCTCCCTCCTGTCCGGACTGTGCCTCGGGACGCTCGCCGGCCTGCTGATACGCCGCACCGTCCCCGCACTGGCCGTCTCCGCGTTCGCAACAGGAGCGGTGATCACGGCCTCCGCGTACTTCCGCCGCGAACTGTGGCCGACGCGCACGATTACCGGCCGGTCCCTGGACGTCCGCTCGAACATCTGGTGGGTGGAATCGGGCCCCGTCAACAGCAGCGGTGAGCGGCTGCCACCCGATCTCTGCTCGCCTGCCGGGTCCCACGGGGAGTGGCTCCGGTGCATGGCGGACCACGACGTCACCAGCCAGTACCTCGACTACCACCCCGCCTCCCATTTCTGGCCCATCCAGCTCGTCGAGACCGGCATCCTGCTCGCCCTCGCCGCCCTGG
This sequence comes from Streptomyces mutomycini, assembly GCF_001700505.1. Taxonomy (GTDB): domain Bacteria; phylum Actinomycetota; class Actinomycetes; order Streptomycetales; family Streptomycetaceae; genus Streptomyces; species Streptomyces mutomycini. Next base: position 14,727 of record NZ_MAPV01000066.1, on the reverse strand, counting down.
CCCTCGCACTCGCCTTCCGGGTGCTGCGCCGCCGCACCGGCTGAGAGCCGCCCCTGTCCGGGCCCCGGGGGGGAGCCCGGACAGGAGGTTCACCCACGGTGAAGAGGGACGGCACCGCAGTCACACCGCTTCCTGTACGTCATGTCGCCGTTACCGGCCATTCAGACGGGCTTGCGACCCTCACGGGATGCAGCCAGCTGTGCCCACCCCCCGCAACGGGAGAGGCCCCGGTCCAGGGCCCACTTCCGCTTCTTCTGCGATCTTTACGGGCTCCGACGCGCCTGAGGAGCCGAACGCGCGGAAGAATAGGTCCATGAGCCAGCAGCCCAGCTCCGAGGTCCCGGTCCAGCCCACCCAGCCGTCGGTCGGCTCCCTCGCCGCCCACCGGCCGAACGCCGTCGCGGGCTCGGTGCCCTCAGGCCTGTCCACAGCCGCCGACCTGGACCCCGATCTGGACAACGACGCGGACGCCTACGAGCCCGATTCAGCCGGCGACGAGCTGCCCCAGGGCCGTTTCCTCGACCGGGAGCGCAGTTGGCTCGCGTTCAACGAACGCGTTCTGGAACTGGCCGAGGACCCCACCACACCGCTACTCGAACGGGCTAATTTCCTCGCCATCTTCGCCTCGAACCTGGACGAGTTCTTCATGGTCCGGGTCGCCGGGCTCAAGCGCCGTATCGCGACCGGCGTCGCCACCCGCTCCGCGTCCGGGCTCCAGCCCCGCGAGGTCCTCGACCTGATCTGGACCCGCTCCCGCGAGCTCATGGCCCGCCACGCGGCCTGCTACCAGCAGGACATCGCACCCGCCCTGTCCGACGAGGGCATCCAGCTGGTCCGCTGGCCCGATCTGACCGAGAAGGAGCAGGCCCGCCTCTTCACCTTCTTCCGGCAGCGGGTCTTCCCCGTGCTGACCCCGCTGGCCGTCGACCCCGCGCACCCGTTCCCGTACATCTCCGGGCTGTCGCTGAACCTCGCCGTGGTCGTGCGCAATCCCGTCAGCGGCCACCGGCACTTCGCCCGCGTCAAGGTGCCGCCGCTGCTCACCCGCTTCCTGGAGGCGTCCCCGCAGCGGTACGTCCCGATAGAGGACATCATCGCGGCCCACCTCGAAGAGCTCTTCCCGGGCATGGAGGTCCTCGCCCACCACATGTTCCGGGTCACCAGGAACGAGGACCTGGAGGTCGAGGAGGACGACACCGAGAACCTGCTCCAGGCCCTGGAGAAGGAGCTCATGCGGCGCCGCTTCGGCCCGCCGGTGCGCCTGGAGGTCGAGGAGTCCATCGACCCGTACGTCCTGGACCTGCTCGTGCGCGAGCTGAACATCTCCGAGACCGAGCTCTACCCGCTGCCGGGCCCGCTCGACCTCACCGGGCTGTTCGGCATCGCGTCGCTGGACCGGCCCGAGCTGAAGTACCCCAAGTTCATCGCCGGCACCCACCGCGACCTCGCCGAGGTCGAGTCGGCCTCGGCGCCCGACATCTTCGCCGCCCTGCGCGAACGCGACGTGCTGCTGCACCACCCGTACGACTCCTTCTCCACCTCCGTCCAGGCCTTCCTGGAGCAGGCGGCGGGCGACCCCGACGTCCTCGCGATCAAGCAGACCCTCTACCGGACCTCGGGCGACTCGCCGATAGTGGACGCCCTGATCGACGCGGCCGAATCCGGCAAGCAGGTCCTCGTCCTCGTCGAGATCAAGGCGCGCTTCGACGAGCAGGCCAACATCAAGTGGGCCCGCAAGCTGGAGGAGTCCGGCTGCCACGTCGTCTACGGCCTCGTCGGCCTCAAGACCCACTGCAAGCTGTCTCTCGTCGTCCGGCAGGAGGGCGACACGCTGCGCCGCTACTCCCACGTCGGCACCGGCAACTACCACCCCAAGACGGCGCGGCTCTACGAGGACCTCGGCCTGCTGACCGCCGACCCGCAGGTCGGTGCCGACCTCTCCGACCTCTTCAACCGGCTCTCCGGCTACTCCCGCCGCGAGACCTACCGCCGGCTGCTGGTCGCCCCGAAGTCCCTGCGCGACGGGCTGGTCGCACGCATCAACAAGGAGATCACCCACCACCGCGCGGGCCGGCCGGCGTACGTCCGCTTCAAGGTCAACTCGATGGTCGACGAAGCGGTCATCGACGCCTGCTACCGGGCGGGCCAGGCCGGTGTGCCGGTCGACATCTGGGTACGCGGCATCTGCGCGATCCGCCCCGGGGTCAACGGCCTCTCCGAGAACATCCGGGTCCGCTCCATACTGGGCCGCTTCCTCGAACACTCCCGGGTCTTCGCCTTCGGCAACGGCGGAGAGCCCGAAGTGTGGTTCGGAAGCGCCGACATGATGCACCGTAACCTCGACCGCCGGATCGAAGCACTGGTCCGCGTCACCGACCCAGCGCATCGCGCCGCCCTCAGCAGGCTCCTGGAAACAGGCATGTCCGACACCATCACCTCCTGGCACCTGGGCCCCGACGGAAACTGGACCCGGCACTCCACGGACGCGGACGGGCAGCCGCTGAGGCACGTGCAAGAGATGCTCATCGAAGCCCGGAGGCGCCGGCGTGCGACGCCCTGACCACCAGACGACGACCCTCTCCGCGGAAGCGGTCCTCGCGCCCTACCTGCGCGAACAGGCCGCCTCCTTCCTACGGGGCCTGCGGCTGCACCGCGAGCACAGTGCCCCGGCGGACGCGGGGACGCAGAGCGCCGACGAGGCCGCCCGCGCGCTGCGCCGCTCGGCACGCCGGATCAGCGGCACGCTGCACACCTTCCGGGGAACACTCGAACCGGCCTGGGCCGACCAGCTCCGCGCGGAGCTGGCCTGGCTCTCCGGAACCCTCGCCCGCGAACACGCCTACGCCACCAGGCTCGCCCGGCTCCTGGAGGCGCTGCACCAGCTCTCCGGTGCCTCACTCCCGGCGGCCCGTTCCGCGGAGACCGGTGCGGACGGGAGCGACAAGGAGCGGGCGGCACTCGGCGTCGGCGCCGCCCGGGCCGGAGCACTCCTGGAACGCCGGCTGACCCTCGCCAGGACCCGCGCCCACTCGGCGGCGCTCCAGGCGCTCGGCTCCTCGCGCTTCCACGCCGTCGCCGACGCCGTCGCACTGCTCGCCTCAGAGGTCCCCCTGTCCACCGCGGCCGCCGAACCGGCGGAAAGGGTGCTGCACGCCCCGGCCGCACTGGCCGAGCAGCGGATGCTGGACGCGGTGGCCGCGCTCCCGCCCGACGAGGCGATGGAGCCGTACAACGAGGCCCAGGACGCGCTCTGGCACCAGGCCCGGCTGCTGCTGCGGCTGCACCGGTACGCCCACGAGATGCTGCGCGGCACCCCCGACCCCGCCCTCGCCGGCCCGGGACACGCGCTGGACCTGCACCGTGACGCGGCCGAGGCCGCCGCAGCGGCAGCGGCCGCGGCACGCACCCCGCGCATCGCCCCGACGACGGCGTACGCCCTGGGGGTGCTCCACGCCGACCAGCGGCACGAGGTGGAAGCGGCACGCAGCGTGTTCCGGGAGAACTGGCCCTACGCGGCAGCCGTGACCGTGCCATGAGTGATCTCGTCCTGGCGGCGGGCTGCGTGCTCTGGCGCAGGTCCCCGGACGGCGGAGGCCTGGAGATCTGCCTGGTCCACAGGCCCCGCTACGACGACTGGTCGTATCCCAAGGGCAAGCTGAAGCGCGGAGAAACAGCGCTGGAGGCCGCCCTGCGCGAGGTCCTGGAGGAGACGGGCCACCACTGCCTGCCGGGCACCGCCCTGCCGACGGCCCGGTACACGGCGAACGGGCGCCCCAAAGAGGTCAGCTACTGGGCGGCGGAGGTGACGGACGGCGCGTTCGTCCCCAGCAACGAGGTCGACCGGCTGGCATGGCTGTCCCCCGCCGCCGCCCGGGCCCGCCTGAGCCGCCCGGGCGACCGCATCCAGCTGGACACCTTCCTGCGCACCGGTCCGGCGAATTCAGGCCCTTCCTGCGATTGAGGGCGGAACACCGCGGCCCCTGGCCGGGAGCAGCACACGCGGGTTCAACGCCCCGGGGCCACGGTCCCGGGGCCCCTCGTCACGCCGCGTAGCACGCAGAACCAGCCCGCCCCACACGGTTCACCTGCCGTTCACTCTGCCCCGTAGGCCGCTTCACCTCTTCTGCCTAATTTCGGACGTACACGGTGCACGGCGCCAAGCCACCGCACCATCTCATCGCACGCCGCCCGCCCCACCAGTCGCGGCGGCTCCTGGAAGGAACACCCCGAAAGTGAAGCTTCAGCGCAAGAACCGGCTTCGTGCCACCGCGCTCGGTGCCCTCGCCGTCTCCGGCGCCCTGGTCCTCACGGCGTGCGGTTCGGACGACAACACCGGCACCGGCGCGGACGGCGGCAAGACGAGTGCCGCCGCGTCGAACATCAAGTGCGACGGCGCGAAGGGCCAGCTGCGTGCTTCCGGGTCCAGCGCCCAGAAGAACGCGATGGACCTCTGGGTCAAGAACTACATGGCCGCCTGCCCCGGCGTGGAGGTCAACTACAGCTCCTCCTCCTCCGGTGAGGGCATCGTCGCGTTCAACCAGGGCACCGTGGGCTTCGCCGGCTCCGACTCCGCCCTGAAGCCCGAAGAGGTCGCCGAGTCGAAGAAGATCTGCAAGACCGGCCAGGGCATCAACCTCCCGATGGTCGGCGGTCCGGTCGCGGTCGGCTTCCACCTGGAGGGCGTCGACAAGCTCACGCTGGACGCCTCCACCCTCGCCAAGATCTTCGACACCAAGATCAAGAAGTGGAACGACCCGGCGATCGCCAAGCTCAACGAGGGCGTCAAGCTGCCGGACAAGCCCATCCAGGCCTTCCACCGCTCCGAGGACTCCGGCACCACGCAGAACCTCGGCAAGTACCTGAACGCCGCGGCCCCGAGCGACTGGAAGTACGAGGCCGAGAAGAAGTGGCCGGCCCCCGGTGGCCAGGCCGCGTCCGGTTCCTCCGGCATCGCCTCCCAGGTGAAGGCCGTCGACGGTTCCATCGGTTACTTCGAGCTGTCCTACGCCGCGTCGCAGGACATCACCACCGTCGCCATCAACACCGGTGGCGCCGCCCCGGTCGAGGCCACCTCGGAGAACGCCTCCAAGGCCATCGCCGCCGCCAAGGTCAAGGGCACCGGCAAGGACCTGGCGCTCGACCTCGACTACACCACCAAGGCCGAGGGCGCCTACCCGCTCGTCCTGGTGACCTACGAGGTCGTCTGCGACACCGGCAACAAGGCCGACACCCTCGGGACGGTCAAGTCCTTCCTGAACTACACCGCCTCCGAGGACGGCCAGAAGGTCCTGACCGAGGCCGGCTACGCCCCGATCCCCGAGGCGATCAACGCCAAGGTCCGCGAGACCGTCGCCGGCCTTTCGTAACCCTCCACCGCACGACACGCACGCAGCTGCGGGCCGGTCCGGCGCACTCCTCCGGACCGGCCCCCACCGCCCGACCATCCGGTGCACCGCCGCCAGGGGAGCCTCCGCTCCCCCACACAGACCGGAAAGACCATGGCTTCCACCACACCGCTCGACATCCCACCGGCTCCGCCGGTCACGCGCGGCCGCCCCAAGTCCACCGGGCGCGCCGGCGACAAGATCTTCCTGGGCCTCTCGCGGGGCTCGGGCATCCTGCTGCTCGTGCTCATGGCGTCGATCGCCGTGTTCCTCAGCTACCGCGCCGTCATCGCGATATCGAAGGACGAGGGCAACTTCCTCACCACCTTCGACTGGAACCCGGCCGGTGACCCGCCGGTCTTCGGCATCGCGGTCCTGCTCTTCGGCACCGTCGTCAGCTCGATCATCGCGATGGTCATCGCGGTTCCGATCGCTGTCGGCATCGCCCTGTTCATCTCGCACTACGCACCGCGCAGGCTGGCAGCCCCGATCGCGTACGTCATCGACCTGCTCGCCGCGGTGCCCAGCATCGTCTACGGCATCTGGGGCGCCCTCGTCCTCGTCCCGTACCTGGAGGGCCTGAACCTCTGGCTCGACCAGTTCTTCGGCTGGACGTACCTCTTCGAGAAGACCGAGGTCGGCGTCGCCCGCTCGCTCTTCACCGTCGGCGTCCTGCTCGCGATCATGATCCTGCCGATCGTGACCAGCGTCAGCCGCGAGGTCTTCCTCCAGGTCCCGAAGATGAACGAGGAGGCCGCGCTCGCCCTCGGCGCCACGCGCTGGGAGGTCATCCGGCTCTCGGTACTGCCCTTCGGCCGCTCCGGCATCATCTCGGCCTCGATGCTCGGCCTCGGCCGCGCGCTCGGCGAGACGATGGCCGTCGCCACGGTCCTCTCGCCGAGCTTCCTCATCTCGCTGCACGTGCTCAATCCGGGCGGCGGGACCTTCGCCCAGAACATCGCGGCCAAGTTCGGTGAGGCCGACGAATTCGGACGCGACGCCCTGATCGCCTCGGGCCTCGTCCTCTTCGTCCTCACCCTGCTGGTCAACGGCGCGGCCCGGCTCATCATCGCCCGCCGCAAGGAGTACTCGGGGGCCAACGCATGACCCACGCCACCACCACCACCGAAGTCCAGGACGAGCGTCCGCAGACCTCGCCGGAACCCCGCAAGGGCGGCCTCAGCAGCCGCAGCCTCCCCCGGTGGGCCCCGCTCGGCTTCGCCGTCGTGGCGACCGCACTCGGCGTGGGGATCTCCCTGGCGGCCGGCTGGCACAGCCGCGTCCAGTGGGGCCTGATCTCCGCCCTGCTCTTCCTGACCATCTCGTACGTCGCGACGACCGCGGTCGAGAACAAGCGCCAGGCCAAGGACCGCCTCGCCACCAGCATCGTCTGGGTGTGCTTCCTCGTGGCCGTCGTGCCGCTGGCCTCCCTGCTCTGGACCACGATCAGCCGCGGCTCCGAGCGCCTCGACGGCTACTTCCTCACGCACTCGATGGCCGGGGTCCTGGGCTCCGAGGACAGTGGCGGTGTCTACCACGCGCTGATCGGCACCCTGGAACAGGTCGGGATCGCCACCGTGATCTCCGCCCCTCTCGGACTGCTGACCGCGGTCTACCTGGTCGAGTACGGCAAGGGCACGCTCGCCAAGGCCGTCACCTTCTTCGTCGACGTCATGACGGGCATCCCGTCCATCGTGGCCGGTCTCTTCATCCTGTCGATCATGCTGATCGCCAGCATCGAGCCCTCCGGCCTGATGGGTGCGCTGGCCCTGACGATCCTGATGGTCCCCGTCGTGGTCCGCTCCACCGAGGAGATGCTCAAGCTCGTCCCCAACGAGCTCCGCGAGGCCTCCCTCGCACTCGGCATCCCGAAGTGGCGCACCATCCTGAAGGTGGTCCTGCCCACCGCGATCGGCGGCATCACCACCGGCGTCATGCTCGCCATCGCACGCATCGCGGGAGAGACGGCACCGATCATCCTGCTGGTCTTCGGCAGCCAGTTGATCAACACGAACCCCTTCGAAGGCGCCCAGTCCTCGCTGCCGTTCTACATCTACGAGCAGTACAAGATCGGCGAGGCCGCGTCCTACGACCGTGCCTGGGCCGCAGCCCTGGTGCTGATCGCCTTCGTCATGATCCTCAATCTGGTGGCCCGCGGCATAGCCCGCTGGAAGGCCCCGAAGTCCGGCCGCTGAGGCCACGCAGAAAGCAGTTGATTCCACATGGCCAAGCGCATCGACATCAGCGGCCTCACCGCCTACTACGGCTCCCACAAGGCCATCGAGGACATCTCGATGACCGTGGAGCCCCGCTCCGTGACCGCCTTCATCGGCCCGTCCGGCTGCGGCAAGTCCACCTTCCTCCGCACCCTGAACCGCATGCACGAGGTCACCCCCGGTGGCCGCGTCGAGGGCAAGGTGCTGCTGGACGACGAGAACCTTTACGGCTCCGGCGTCGACCCCGTCACCGTGCGCCGCACGGTCGGCATGGTCTTCCAGCGCCCGAACCCCTTCCCGACCATGTCGATCTTCGACAACGTCGCGGCGGGACTGCGGCTGAACGGCTCCTACCGCAAGAGCCAGCTGTCGGACATCGTCGAGAAGTCACTCAAGGGCGCCAACCTCTGGAACGAGGTCAAGGACCGCCTGAACAAGCCGGGCTCCGGCCTCTCCGGCGGCCAGCAGCAGCGCCTGTGCATCGCCCGCGCGATCGCGGTCGAGCCGGACGTGCTGCTGATGGACGAGCCGTGCTCCGCGCTCGACCCGATCTCGACCCTCGCCATCGAGGACCTGATCGGCGAGCTGAAGGAGCGCTTCACGATCGTCATCGTGACGCACAACATGCAGCAGGCGGCACGCGTCTCGGACCGTACGGCCTTCTTCAACCTCTCGGCGGTCGGCAAGCCCGGCCGGCTCATCGAGATCGACGAGACGGAGCGGATCTTCTCCAACCCGTCCGTGCAGGCGACCGAGGACTACATCTCCGGCCGCTTCGGATAACCACACGCCCGGACAACAACGGCTCCGGACAACCACAGACGGCCTTGGGGTGCTGCATGGCGGTGCCACCACAAGGCAAAGGGTCCGCCCCCACTCTCCACCGGAGAGCAGGGGCGGACCCATTTACGTACGCCGGTCGCCCGGCCGTGCCCCGTCGGGGGCCGGCCGGGTCAGCCGAAGAGCAGTACGACGATCCCGTAGCTGAGCGCGGCCACCAGTGCCGCGGCCGGCATCGTGATGAACCACCCCAGGATGATGTTCTTGGCGACGCCCCAGCGGACCGCGTTCACCCGCTTCGTGGCGCCGACACCCATGATGGCCGAGGTGATCACGTGAGTCGTCGAGATCGGCGCGTGGAACAGGAACGCCGAGCCGAACATGATCGAAGCGCCGGTCGTCTCCGCGGCGAAACCCTGCGGCGGGTCCAGCTCGATGATCTTGCGGCCGAGCGTGCGCATGATGCGCCAGCCCCCCGCGTACGTCCCGAGGGACAGCATCGTCGCGCAGGCGATCTTGACCCAGATCGGGATCTCGTCGTTCGGTCCCTCGACATCGGCGATGACCAGGGCCATCACCACGATGCCCATCGTCTTCTGGGCGTCCTGCAGACCGTGACCGAGCGCCATGCCCGCCGCCGAGACCGTCTGGGCGATACGGAAGCCGCGCTTGGCCTTGTGAGGGTTGGTCTTCCGGAATATCCACATGATCCCGACCATCACCAGATAGCCGACGACCAGGCCGATGATCGGCGAGAGGAACATCGGGATGACGATCTTGGACAGCACGCCGTCCCAGTGCACCATCGTCCCGCCGGCCAGCGCGGCGCCGACCATGCCGCCGAACAGGGCGTGCGAGGACGAGGACGGCAGGCCGTAGTACCAGGTGACGAGATTCCAGATGATCGCGCCGACCAGCGCCGCGAAGAGGATTCCCATCCCCTTCTGGCCCTCGGGTGTGGCGATCAGCCCTTCACTGACGGTCTTGGCGACCCCCTGGCCCAGGAAGGCGCCTGCGAGGTTCATCACAGCGGCCATCGCCAGAGCCGCACGCGGGGTCAGCGCCCGGGTGGAGACCGAGGTGGCGATGGCGTTCGCCGAGTCGTGGAAGCCGTTCGTATACGTGAAGCCGAGCGCGACACCGATGGTCACGATCAGCGCAAAGGTGTCCACGAGGTTCAGGACTCCTTGACCGCGATGGTCTCCACGGTGTTGGCGACGTGCTCGAACGCATCAGCCGCCTCTTCCAGCACATCCACGATCTGCTTGAGCTTCAGCACGTCCATGGCTTCGTACTTGCCGTTGAAGAGCTGGGCCAGCAGCTTGCGGTGGATCTGGTCGGCCTGGTTCTCCAGGCGGTTGACCTCGATCCAGTACTCGGTGAGGTTCTCCATGGTCCGCAGACTCGGCATGGCCTCGGCGGTCAGTTCCGCCGCCCTGGCCAGGACCTCGATCTGCTGCTCGACACCCTTGGGGAGCTCGTCGATCTGGTACAGGACGACCAGGTCGACGGCCTCCTCCATGAAGTCCATGATGTCGTCGAGCGACGACGCGAGGTTGTAGATGTCCTCGCGGTCGAACGGCGTGATGAAGGAGGAGTTCAGCTGGTGGAAGATCGCGTGGGTGGCATCGTCCCCCGCGTGCTCCGCTGCCCGCATACGCTCCGCGATCTCGACTCGGGAGGCTGAATCCGCCCCGAGCAGTTCCATGAGGAGCTTCGAGCCCGTGACGATGTTGTCCGCGGATGCGGAAAACATGTCGTAGAAGCTCGTCTCCCTGGGGGTCAGACGAAAGCGCACGTGGGGTCCTCGGGGTGCTTTGGATTCGGTCAGGCTGATGCTAGGCGCATCATCCGGCCACGGCTAACCGGCGTTATTCAGTGTCGCGCATCGGGCACAGTGATCAGCACGGCCCCCCGGTCACGTTTCGGCTGGATTCGTTACGATATACCCGGCAGGGGTATGCAGACGGTACAGAACGGCACGCTCTGCGCAGGCCAAGAGGACAACGGGAGGACCACATGACCAGCACCGAGGCCACCGACGCAGCCGGTACGGAAGCGGTGGTCACCGACCACGACCGCGGTATCCACGGCTACCACCACCAGAAGGAGGAGCACCTCAAGCGTCTGCGCCGCATCGAAGGCCAGATCCGCGGGCTCCAGCGGATGGTGGGCGAGGACGTCTACTGCATCGACATACTCACCCAGGTCTCGGCGTCCACGAAGGCCCTGCAGTCCTTCGCGCTCCAGCTGCTGGAGGAGCATTTGCGCCACTGCGTCGCGGATGCGGCGCTCAAGGGCGGCGGGGAGATCGACGCGAAGGTCGAGGAAGCCACCAAGGCGATCGCCCGCCTGCTGCGTACCTGACAGCGGGCCTCGGCCGTTGTGCGCGAACCGGGAACCGCCCTCGCTCACCCGTGTCCGTGCCCGTGTCTGTGTCGTGCCGTCCGACGATGCCCCTGACGGTGTCCGTTGCCCGTGCCTCCTGACGATGCCCGTTGCCCGTCTCCGGTGTCCGGGGAAGGGCAAGGCCCTCGTCGAGGTCATGTCCGGTGGCGGGCCTGCCGGGGGATCGTCGGTGACTGCTCGGCGGCATCCGCCCCGACGTTGAGCACCTCGTCGATACGGTCGGGACTGAGCCGGTCCTCAGGTGCGTCCGCTGCCGCGATCATGAGCTCGCCGCACAGCTCGATCTCGGCGAGGGCCACACAGTCCTGAGCGCTCGGAGCGCTGAGCGTCACCACCTGCGTCACCTCTCTCTGCTGTCGCCGACTCCTGGCGCACCGGCTCCCTAGCGTAGGGAGCGGGGTACGCGCCGCGCATGGCACGGAAGGACCATTTCGGCCCCCTCCCTACGGCGTTTCCGGGCCACTCCCGCCCTGCTGGACGCGCCCCGTGTAGATGTCCGCCTCGCCCGGCAGCTCCACCGGGACCGGCACGCCGAAGCCGTAGAGCAGCATCGTCGACACCACCGCGACCGCCGGCCCTTCGGTCGCGAAGGTGAAGCGGTGGCGCACCTTGCGCAGCAGGCCCTCGTCGTCCAGATAGGCGTCGAAGGGCACCGTGTCCGTACGGAACCCTTTCGCCGCGGCGGCCAGCGCCCCGCGCGAGGAGGGCGATGCCTCAAGCGCCGCCCGCCCGAGGTCCGCGACTCCCCGGTAGTGCCGGACCACCACACCGGCCAGCTCCGTACGTCCGACGTAGGTCACATCGCCCGTGCCCCGCAGCAGCTCGGCGGCGGCAGTCGGATCGGTCACACCACCGGTGACCAGATTGCCGTCCTCCAGAGCCGTCGTGTCGATACGAACCCATTTGTCGTCGGGCACCCCGGCACCACGGTTCTTCATGAAGAGCGCACCTGGTGCCAGCAGTTCCGTGATCGGCCGGTGCTCGTCGGCCCCGGCGGCGTCCTTCGGCAGGACGACCTTGATCCGGCCCAGCTGCTTGCGGAAGTCGTACGCCCCCTGCCCCCGGATCGTCACCCGTGTCCCGCCGGCCGCGGTCTCCATCGACGTACGCGTCTCGGCGCTGCCCGCGGCGGCCAGCTCCTCGGCCGCCCGCCGGACCACGGTGACCGGGGCGTCGGCGCCGCGGGCGTCGGCCACGGTCTGCCGGCCGGTCCCGTCACCGCCGCCCTCACCGTCGCCCGGGCCCGTACCGGCGCAGCCGGTGCCCACCGCCAGCACACCGGCCACGGCCAGACAGCACACAGCCAGTGCCCCGCCTCCGCACCTCTGCTGCTGCACCACCATCGCCTGCCAACCCCCAACGACGTACACCTGACCGAGTTCCCGCCCGCTTCGCCTAACGACGGCCGGGGCACCTCGTCACGCCACAGGGCCCCTTCCGGACACCGATCGGCCCACTCGCTGACCGCCGGACAGCGTCCCCGGTACCGTGGACGCGTGCATCAGGACCCCTCGGACTCCCCCGTCCACAGCCCCGGCCCGGCACACAGCACCACGACCGTCGAACGGGGCTCGTTCTGTCTGGCCCGGTGCAGCTGCGGCTGGTCGGGCGCCGCGCGAAGGTCCCGCGACCGGGCCCGTACCGATGCGGAGGAACACCGCACCGCCCTGGACCGCTGAGCCGGGGGCCCCTCGCGGAAGGCACCGGCGGACCGGCGCCCGGCAGGCACGTCCGCACGTGGACCTGTACCCGGACATGCGTGAGGGGTGCCCCTCGTGGGACACCCCTCACATCGTCGAACCCGTCGTGCCTAAGCGGCGAGATCCCTCTCGCCCGGCGCAACGCCGCGGCCGGAGCCCGTACTCGGCTCGGGGACGCCGCGCGACTCGCTCCGGTCGTCGGCCGTGGTTCCGGCCCCGCCCGAGCGGACGAGCCGGCCGAGCACCCCGGCGCGGGCAACCGCGCCCACCAGAGGCGTCAGCAGCATCATCGCGAGCGGAGCGAGCAGCAGAGCCACGGCAGTACCGAGAGCGAAGCCGCCGATCACGTCGGTCGGATAGTGCACGCCCATGTAGACGCGGCAGAAGCCCTCCAGGAGGGCCAGCGCGATGGCCACCAGGCCGAACTTCCTGTTGGCCACGAACAGCCCCACCGCGATCGCCATCGCCATCGTCGCGTGGTCACTGACGAACGAGAAGTCAGTCTTGCCCTTCACCAGGACTTCGAGCCCCTTGTGGTCGAGGAACGGACGCGGCCGCTCCACGAAACCCCGGATCGGGATGTTGATGAGCAACGCGATCCCGGCGGCGAGAGGCGCCCACACCAGCCCGGCGACCGCCGTGACCGAGTCCTCGGTCGTCCCGCGTCGGCGTACGCTCCACCAGCACCACAGGACCGCCAGGACCATGGCGAGCATGATCCCGAACTCACCGACGAACTCCATGACCCGGTCGAACCAGGTCGGAGCGGACTTCGCCAGCCCATTGATGTCGTAGAGCAGGCTGACATCGGGGTTCGACCCATCGAGTGCGAGTCCAGCCATCTGCCGCGGCCCCTTGCCTTGTCTGCTGCTGCTGCGACGCACAACGGCGTGCGTCGCCTTGGTCTGACCCCCGTGGTCGGTGCGGATTCAGTGCCGCGCCACGCCATGATGCCGTCACGCCGGACTGGTCTGGGCAGTCACGCATGGTCATGTGCGCATGCTGTCCCAGTCCAGGGAACGGCCTGTCAGGCGCGTACGTTCCGTTCTCCACCGAATGATCACCATGACGTTATCGAAGAGTGACTCATCGTCGCAGCTCAGGGCCCGGGCTTCACGGAGAGTTCCGGCCACGGCCGACTGCCCGTCAGCTTTCCGGGAGTGCGGTCGGGAGCGCCGCGGCCCCGTCCTTCGTGACCCTTGTCGCACCGAAGTAATCAGGCGTGTCGATCTTGTCGAAACGGATCACGGAGCCGGTGTAAGGCGCGTTGATCATGTACCCACCGCCGACGTAGAGGCCCACATGCCGGATGGCCCGCGAGTTGTTCAGATCGTCCGAAAAGAACACCAGGTCGCCGGGGAGGAGCTCGTCCCTGGAGGGGTGCGGACCGGCGTTGTACTGGTCATTGGCCACCCGGGGCAGCTCGATGTCGACCGTGCGGTACGCGGCCTGGGTCAGCCCGGAACAGTCGAACCTGCCGCCCTGGTCGGCCGTACCGTTCCCACCCCAGAGATACGGGGTGCCGAGCTTCTTCTGCGCGAAGTAGATCGCCCCGGCCGCCTGTTGTGACGGCTGAACCCGGCCGACCGGCTTGGCGAAGCTCTTCTCCAGAGACCGGATGATCTTGACGTAGTTCTGCGTCTCACTGATCGAGGGGACCCCGCCCGACTGGATCACCCGGTAGGCGCCCGCGTTGTAGGCGGCGAGCATGTTGTCGGTGGGGTCGCCCGGCACCTTCTTGACGTACCCGGCGAGCTCGCAGTCGTAGGACGCGGCGGACGGAATCGCGTCGGCCGGGTCCCAGACGTCGCGGTCCCCGTCCTTGTCCCCGTCAATACCGTGCGAGGCCCAGGTACCGGGGATGAACTGGGCGATGCCCTGCGCGGCGGCATGGCTCTGGGCGCGCGGATTCCAGCCACTCTCCTGGTACAACTGCGCTGCCAGGAGTGCCGGATTGATGGCGGGGCAGAGGGTGCCCCACTTCTCCACCAGAGGCTGATACCGCGCAGGCACAGCCCCCTTGGCCAGCCCGACGGCCCCACTCGCCCCGGAGATCCCGGCGGCGGCGGAGTACGTACCGACGACGAGCAGGGCGATGAAGCACAGGCCCAGCCCGATCCCACCGCCGACGAACACCCAGTATTTCCGCACCCCCCAACCATCCCCCATTCGGGCGGGGTTCACGACGCGATTCGCTGGTGTGTACGGGTGGATGGGGGCATGAGGGGGCGTCAGGGG
>NZ_MAPV01000065.1 GCF_001700505.1 Streptomyces mutomycini | reverse complement strand
CCGGTCTCCTCGCCGTTGATCCGGCCGAGTCCGTTGTAACCGAAGGTCAGTTCCAGGAAGGAGTTGTTCTGCGAACCGCCGATGTACGGGCGCGAAGACGCGGGCCACAGCTCGACGATCGCGACCCACCAGCCACCGGATACGACCATCGCCAGTGCTGCCAGCCCCAGTTGGCCGAACCGCTTCCGTACGGAGACCGGCGCGAACACGGCGTACAGCACCGCCAGGGGCGGAAGGATCAAGAAGGCCTGCAGGGTCTTCGACAGGAACGCGAGGCCCACCGCGACACCCGCCCAGACCAGCCACTTCGTCCGGCCGGCCTCGAACGCGCGCAGCACGCAGTAGACCGTGACGGTCATCAGGAGCGCGAGCAGCGCGTCCGGGTTGTTGAAGCGGAACATCAGCGCGGCCACCGGTGTCAGCGCGAAGACCACCATCGTGATCATCCCGGCGGCCGCGCTGAAGCGGCGGCGCACGGCGGCGTAGAGGACACCTGCCGTGGCGACGGCCATGAGCACCTGGGGCGCGAGGATCGCCCAGGAGCTCAGACCGAAGACCCGCACCGACAGTGCCATCGGCCAGAGCGTGGCCGGGGGCTTGTCGACGGTGATCGCGTTCGCGGAGTCCAGCGAGCCGAAGAAGAATGCCTTCCAGCTCTGGCTGCCGGCCTGCACGGCTGCGGAGTAGAAGGAGTTGGCGTAACCGGAAGCGCTCAGATTCCACAGGTACGCGAGCGCGACGACCAGCAGCAGGCCGAGAAAGGCGGGCCTCGCCCAGCGCGGGTCCTCGGGCCTGCCCCGGCGGACACGGCGCGACAACGGCTCCCGGCCGCCCGCGGCGTGCGCGGGCGCCCCCGGGGTGTCGGGCGGGACCTGGAAGTGGTCTGAGTGCGTGGCGGCGGCGGTCATCGGACGTTCCTCGGTTCGTGTGCGGCACCCTTGCGGGCGTCCTGGTGGCCGGTGCGCCGGTCGGGGAAGACCCAGGCCCGGAAGAGCAGGAACCGCAGCACCGTCGCCGCGAGGTTCGCCGCGATCAGCACGGCGAGTTCCGTGCCGTGCGAAGCAGATCCGGACGCCGTGCCCAGCGCGGCGAGCGAACCGCTGGTGAGCGCGAGCCCGATCGCGAAGACGACGAGTCCCTGCGCCTGGTGGCGTACGGCGCCGCCCCGGCCGCGTACGCCGAAGGTGAGCCTCCGGTTCGCCGCCGTGTTGGCGACGGCGGACACCAGGAGGGCCGCGGCGTTGGCGGACTGCGGGCCGACGCCCAGCCGGAAGAGCGAGTACAGGGCGAGGTAGACCAGGGTGGAGAGCACGCCCACGACGCAGAAGCCGACCAGCTGCCGGGCCAGCCCGCGCGGCACCCCGGGCACGGCCCGGTCGCGCGGGTCGTCCCCGAAGGGCCGCGCCAGACGGTCCAGCGGCAGCGCACCTGTGGCCAGGGCCCGGCCCACCCGCCAGACCCCCTTGAGGTCCTCGGCCGCGGTCTTCACGATGTGCACGGTGGAGTCCGGGTCGTCGACCCAGTCGACCGGCACCTCGTGGATGCGCAGCCCGGCCCGCTCGGCGAGCACCAGCATCTCGGTGTCGAAGAACCACCCGGTGTCCTCGACCATCGGCAGCAGCCGCTCGGCGACCTCGCGCCGTATCGCCTTGAAGCCGCACTGGGCGTCACTGAACCCGGCGGCCAGCGAGGAACGCAGGATCAGGTTGTAGGCCCGCGAGATGAACTCCCGCTTCGAGCCCCGCACCACCCGCGAACTGCGGGCCAGGCGCGAGCCGATGGCCAGGTCGGAGTGTCCGGAGATCAGCGGGGCGACCAGGGGCAGCAGGGCGTTCAGGTCGGTCGAGAGGTCCACGTCCATGTAGGCGAGCACGGGGGAGTCCGAGTGGGACCAGACCGTCCGCAGCGCCCGGCCCCGGCCCTTCTCCTCCAGCCGGTACGACCTCACCTCGGGGATGAGGCCGGCGAGCCGCGCCGCCACCTGGGGCGTACGGTCGGTGCTCGCGTTGTCCGCCACGGTGATCCGGAAGCCGTAGGGGAACGTCCGCGCCAGGTGGTCGTGCAGGCGCAGCACGCACGTTTCGAGGTCCTTCTCCTCGTTGTACACGGGGATCACCACGTCGAGTACGGGAGCGCCGGCAGCGCCGACCGCTGCGGCCAGGAGATGGTCCCGGGCCGGCAGGGTGCTCCAGGGAGTGTCGGTTCGCATGACACAGACACTCGCCAACCGCCCTGTCACATCGGTGTGATGAGCCTGTGGCCGGTCTGTGAGTTCCCGTACGCACCCGGCGGGGGAGCGGCGGCCTCAGCGCCGTAGGCACCCGGGGTGGGCGCGGCGGCGGCATGGGTGGTGTCCTCCGCCCCCTCCCCGTACACCGCGTCCGCCGGCAGGTGGACGGCGAACACCGTGTCGCCGGGCACCGACCGCACCTCGGCCAGCCCGCCGTGCGCGGCAGCGACGGCCTGCACGATGGCGAGGCCGAGCCCGGTGGACCCTGCGTGCCGGGAGCGCGAGGCGTCCCCCCGCGCGAACCGTTCGAAGACACGCGGCCGCAGTTCGGCCGGGATGCCCGGCCCGTCGTCCCGTACCTCCAGGGTCACCCAGGGCACCTCCCGGCGTGCCTGGCGCACACGGACCGTGACGGTGGTCCCCGGCGGGGTGTGCGTACGGGCGTTCGCCAGCAGGTTGACCAGGACCTGCTGGATCCTGGCCGGGTCGGCGAGCACCGTCGCGGGCACCTCAGGCAGCTCCAGCCGCCAGTGATGGGCGGCCCCGGACGATCCGCCGGGAGCGCGGTCCGCGACGCGGGCGTCGCTCACCGCGTCGATGACGAGGGGCGAGAGATCGGTGCTCTCGTACGAGAGCGGGCGTCCGGCATCGAGGCGCGCCAGGAGGAGAAGGTCCTCCACCATGCCCGTCATCCGTTCCGCCTCGGACTCGATCCGTCCCAGGGCGTGCCGGGTGTCGGGTCCGGCGTTCTCCCGTCCGCGGCGGGTCAGTTCGGCGTATCCGCGGATCGAGGCGAGGGGTGTGCGCAGTTCATGGCTGGCGTCCGCGACGAACTGGCGTACCCGCGTCTCGCTCTTCTGCCGCGCGTCGAGGGCCGAACCGACGTGGCCCAGCATCCGGTTGAGTGCCGCGCCGACCTGGCCGACCTCGGTACGCGGATCGGCCTCGGCGTCCGGGACCCGTTCGAGCAGAGCGACCTCACCGCTGTGCAGCGGCAGTTCGGACACCCGGGTCGCCGTGGCGGCCACCCTGCGCAACGGGCGCAGGGCGACACCGACCATGGCGGCACCGGCGATCCCGGCGGCGATGAGCCCGGCCCCGGTGACGCAGACCTCGACGAGGACCAGCGTGGTGACGGCCTTGTCGACCTCGGCCGTGGGGATGCCGACCAGGACGGACGTACCGTCGCTCTTCGGGACCACCTGCACGCGATAACCGCCGAGCCCGGGGAGTTCGACGTCATGGGGCTCGCCGTCCGGGGCCACCCCGGCGGCCTCCAGGGCCTTCTCCTGCGCGCCGGTCAGCTCCTCGGTGCTCTGCGGGGCATCCGGGCCCTTCGTCACCTTCGAGTCGGAGACGGAACCGTCGAAGACCACGGCCCCGAACGTGTTGAACGGCTGGCCGCCGCCCATCCCGACGAAGCCCAGCGGCTCCTCGTCCTGCGGGCCGACCGGCGCGATCCTGTCGCTGCCCGGCGGTCGCGCCACGGCCATCCTCGTGATGTCGCGCAGCTGGCCGTCCAGCTTCCCGGCCATGTAACTCTGGAAGGCGATCGCGGTGACCGAACCGATCACAGCCGCGACCACCGCGATGAGCGTGACCGCGTACACGACGAGCCGGGTCCGCAGCGTCCAGGGGCGACGCGGACCCCTCCTGCCGCCGGCGCTGCCCACGACGCCGCTCACGGGGCTACTCACCGGGCTTGATGAGGTATCCCGCCCCACGCCGGGTGTGGATCATGGGGGTCCGTCCCGCGTCGATCTTCTTGCGCAGGTAGGAGATGTACAGCTCGACGACGTTGGCCTGGCCGCCGAAGTCGTAGTTCCAGACCCGGTCCAGTATCTGCGCCTTGCTCAGCACCCGGCGCGGATTGCGCATCAGGAAGCGGAGCAGCTCGAACTCGGTCGCCGTGAGGTGGATCGAGTCGTCGCCCCGGCTCACCTCGTGGCTGTCCTCGTCCAGCACCAGGTCACCGACGACGAGCGTCGACTCGCTGCGGACGGCGGCCGTACCGGAGCGGCGGATCAGCCCGCGCAGCCGTGCCACGACCTCCTCCAGGCTGAACGGCTTGGTGACGTAGTCGTCACCGCCCGCCGTGAGCCCGGCGATCCGGTCCTCCACCGCGTCCCGCGCGGTCAGGAACAGCACGGGCACGTCGGAGAGCTCGCGCCGCAGCCGGCCGAGCACGGCCAGTCCGTCCATGTCGGGGAGCATCACATCGAGGATGACCGCGTCGGGGCGGAAATCGCGCGCCGTACGGACGGCTCCCGCACCGTCACCGGCGCTGCGCACCTCCCACCCCTCGTAGCGCAGGGCCATGGAGAGCAGCTCGGCGAGCGGAGCCTCGTCGTCCACGACCAGCACACGGACGGGGCTGCGGTCGGACCTGAGCAGTTCTGTACGCCCCTGGGGCGAGGTCGTCGTCATGGCTCAAGCCTGTGAGACGGCCGTGAGAGAGACCTTTCGCCTACCTGTGAATTCCCTGAGAAACGCGTCGCCGTGCCATCGGGGTGCCCGCGAAGCCCTTACCGGAACAGCTCGCTCGCGTTCCCGTGACAGACCGCCCGCAGCCACGGGTCTCCGAGGCCGAGCCGCTCCAGGGCGTGCAGTTGATGGGCGTACGGGTACGGAATGTTCGGGAAGTCCGTGCCGAGCAGGATCCGGTCCCCCAGATCGGCGAGACGCCTGCGCTCGCCGGCCGGGAACGGCGTGAACCCCTCGGTGAAGTCCGTGAACGCCATGGTCGTGTCGAGCCGCACCCCGGGGTACACCGCCGCCAGCGCCAGGAACTCCGCGTACTCCGGCATCCCCATGTGCGCCACCACCAGCTTCAGCCGCGGGTGGCGGGACAGCAGCCGTCCGATCGGTCCGGGACCCGTGTGCGCGCCGGGAGCCGGCCCGGACCCGCAGTGCGTCACCACCGGGATCCCGGCCTCCGCCAGCAACCCCCACACGGGCTCCAGCATCGGATCGTTGGGGTCGTAACCACCCACCTGGAGATGCGACTTGAAGACCCGCGCGCCCGCCTCGACCGCCTCGCGCACATACGTCTCCACGCCCTCCTCGGGGAAGAACGTCGCGGTGTGCAGACAGTCCGGCACCCGGGCTGCGAACGCCGCGGCCCAGCTGTTGAGCCAGGCGGCCATGCCGGCCTTGTGCGGGTAGAGCATCGAGGTGAACCGGAGCACACCGAACGAGCGGAGCAGCGCGAGGCGCTCGTCCTCGTCATGCCGGTAGGTGATCGGCCACTCCAGCCCGGTCAGCGGGCCCGCCGAGTCGAAGTACGCCCACACCTTGCTGAGCACCCGCTCCGGCATGAAGTGCGTGTGGACGTCGATGATCCCGGGCAGCCCGAGCCGCTGCCAGAACCGCACGACGTCGTCACGGTCACGGCCGTCACTGCTCATCCGCCCCACCTGCCTCGTACGTCTCCGGACACGGTCCCGGCGACGATCTCAGAACAGCCCGTCCTGCACTCCACCGCCCCCCACGGCCACAACCGGCACGCTCATCCCCGCCCGCGCGTCGGCGCCCACCAGGTCCCAGCCGGTGACGAGCCGCGTGTCCAGCACGACGATCCCGTCGTCCGCGGTCTCCAGATGCAGGTCGGGCCCGGCCGCCGCCACCAGCCGTCCCGCCACCACGCCGCCGCCCACCAGCTCCGTCACCACCCGCGCCGCAGGCCCCGCACCGTCGAGCCCGAACACCCCGGCGTGGTCGACCGCCTCGAACGGCAGGCGCTCCAGCGCCTCGGGCCACCCGGCGCCCTCCAGCGCAGCCGCCCGCCCGTACAGCCCTTCGATCTCGGCCGCCCGTTCGACCGGCCCCGGCAGCGCGTCCCGCGCGGCACGCTTGCGCGCGTACGGGATGCGGTCGGGCACCCCGAGTGCCGAGCGCAGCAGTTCCTCCGTGCGCCGCGCGGCCATCAGCGGCCCACGCCCCAGCCAGCTGAACACCACGGCCCCCTGCTCCCGCAGCCGCGCGGCCTCCCGTGCCTCCCCGGTGATCCCGACCTTGACCATCCCCGGACCGAACCAGGCCAGATAGACGCGGTACGTCCGCGGGTCGTCGGCGATCGTGTCGGCGGCCACCGAGTGCGCGCGGTCCAGCCTGGCGCACTCCGCGCACCGCGCCCCCGTACCCCGCGCGGGCACCGGAGCCCCGACCGGGCACAGGTTCCCTCGCGCTCCCAGGCAGGTCCGCACCCCCTCGGCCCGGAACCCGAACTCCTTGCCGTACGCCAGGACGCTCGCCCGCCCCCGCCCGGACCCGTCACTCCGCGCCCACCCGAGCACGGGCTCCCCGTGGGGCCAGCGCAGCCCGGTGCACCTCCAGCCACTCATGGCACCCCCGGTCGGCTCGTACGGTGGT
>NZ_MAPV01000064.1 GCF_001700505.1 Streptomyces mutomycini | reverse complement strand
ACCCGCACGCGCCCTACGCCATTCGGTGGCGTAGGGCGCGTGCGGGTGACACGCTTGGTCCTGTGGACCGAGACCGGGTGGAAAAGCAGCTGTTGCACGGCCTGACCGTCGACACCAGCAGGCCGGAGCAGCCGATCCTGCTGGACGAGTCGGGCAGGCCCATCAAGACATGGCGCGAGAACTACCCGTACGACCGCAAGATCCGCCGCAGGGAGTACGAGCGGATCAAGCGCATCCTGCAGATCGAGATGCTCAAGCTGCAGCGGTGGACGAAGGACACCGGTGCACGGGTCGTCGTGGTCTGCGAGGGGCGCGACGCGGCCGGCAAGGGCGGCACCATCCAGCGCTTCACCGAGCGCCTCAACCCCCGTGGCGCGCGCATCGTGGCCCTGGACAAGCCCACGGACCGCGAGAAGGGCCAGTGGTACTTCCAGCGCTACGTGGCCCACCTCCCCGCCCCCGGTGAGCTCGTCTTCTTCGACCGCTCCTGGTACAACCGGGCCGGAGTCGAACGCGTCATGGGCTTCTGCACCCCGGACGAGTACGAACTCTTCCTCGATCAGTGCCCGGCCTTCGAGCAGATGCTCGTCGACGACGGGATCATCGTGGTCAAGTTCTGGTTCTCCGTCTCCCGCGCCGAACAGCGCACCCGCTTCGCCATCCGCCAGGTCGACCCGGTGCGTCAGTGGAAGCTCTCGCCCACGGACATAGACTCCCTCGACCGCTGGGACGACTACACCACGGCGAAGATCCGCATGTTCCGTGCGACCGACACCGAGCACGCTCCGTGGACCGTCGTGAAGAGCAACGACAAGCGCCGGGCCAGGCTCGAAGCGATGCGCAGCCTGCTGGCGCGCATCGACTACTCGGCCAAGGACCCGGGAGCCGTCGGCAGGCCGGACCCCCTCATCGTGGGCGCCGCGGCCACCCTGCTGGAGCCGGGTGAGGAGGACACCGCCCTCTCACCCACCCGCCTCGCCCCGAACCCCGAGGGGCCGGGGGAGCACCCGTAGGCGACCGGGCCGCCCTCGCCCCGCGCGCCTCGTCAGCGTCCGGTCGTCGATGACGCCTGCGGGCCCTCCAGCCCTCGGTTGCTCCGAGGACGGCGGGTGAGTACGAGCGGGCCGGTCTCGGTGATGGCGACCGTGTGCTCGGAATGAGCGGTGCGCGAGCCGTCGGCGGAGCGGATCGTCCAGCCGTCCGGGTCATGGACGATCTTGTTGGTGCCGGCGGCGAACCAGGGCTCGATCGCGATGGTCAGGCCGGGGCGCAGCTTCCAGCCGCGCCCCGGGCGTCCGTCGTTGGGGATGTGCAGGTCCTCGTGCATCGTGCGGCCGATACCGTGTCCGCCGAACTCCAGGTTGACGGGGTAGCCGTACTCGGCGGCGACCGAGCCGATGGCCGCCGAGATGTCCCCGAGCCTGTTGCCCGGCCGGGCCATCTTGATCGCGGCTTCCAGGGCGACCTCGGTGGCCTCGATCAGCCGCAGGTCCTCCTCGGCCGGGGTGCCGACGATGACGGAGTGCGCCGAGTCCGCGGCCCAGCCGTCGATGGCCACCGCCATGTCCATGGTCAGCAGGTCCCCGTCGCGCAGCTTGTAGCTGTGCGGCAGTCCGTGCAGCACGGCATCGTTGACCGAGAGGCACACCACGTTTCGGAACGGGCCCCTGCCGAACGAGGGGGCGTAGTCCCAGTAGCAGGACTCCGCGCCGCGCTCCTTGATCCGGCGGCGGGCGTGATGCTCCAGATCCAGCAGGTTGACCCCCACCGCTGCGAGGTCGGCGAGCTCGGCCAGTACCTCGCCGACGAACTGTCCAGTGACATGCATGCGCTCGATGTCCTGGGGGGTCTTGTGCTCGATCACTGCGTTCCTCGATCCGCCTGGGCTCTGGTAGGTATATTTATACCAGGGGGCGGAGTGGTTGCCGCCGGATCACCAGCCGCCCTAGCATGAGCGCATGGTTCGTCATCCGCTCGCCCCCGAACAGATCGAGGCGGGCCGTCGCCTCGGGGCCGCGCTGCGCTCCGCCCGGGCCGGACGCGCCCTCGTCGAGGTGGCCCTGGCGGCAGGGATGTCGCCGGAGACCCTCCGCAAGATCGAGACCGGCCGGCTGCCCACGCCCGCTTTCGGCACCATCGTCCGGCTCAGCGAGGTACTCGGCGTATCGCTGCCCGAACTCGCCGTCATCTGGAGCACCGGCCCTGCCCTGAGCAAGGCCTCCTAGCGACAGCCTCGGCGGTGCGGCAGCCCGTAGCGCGTCCGGTGAGCGGGTCGGGGCCCCGCCATCAGGACGGGGCCCCGGCCGAGGTCAGCCGGTGGGGAAGCTGTCGGCTGTACTGATCCGGCTCTTGAGCAGGGCCCCCGACTCGGTCAGCACACCGCTGCTGCTGTAGTCGCCGCCGTCGCAGGTGCCGGGCCGGAAGGCCGCGCTGCTCTCCGGGGCGTCGGAGTAGGTCCAGTTCGCGTAGCTGATCTTCCGCTGATCGAGCAGGTCCAGCCAGGCCGTGGTGCTCGCCCGGTCCATCTCTCCGCCGCCGGTGGCGCTCACGGTGCCGAACTCGGTCACGAAAAGGGGCAGTTGCGAGGCCGCCCGGCTCACCGCGGCGCGGTAGGAGTCCTTGTGGCTTGCGGCGTAGAAGTGGAACGCGTACATGAGGTTGGTGGCATTCACGGGGTTGCTGACGACCTCGCTCTCGCTGGAGCCGTCCGAGACTCCCAGTGAGGACCAGCCGCGGGTGCCGACGACGACGACGGCGTCCGGGTCGGCGGCCCGGATCACCGGGATGACCTGCTCGGCGTAGTTCTTGATGGCCGACCAGCTGACGCCGTTGGGCTCGTTCGCGATCTCGTAGATCACGTTCTTCTTGTCGGCGTTACGGGCGGCGACCGACGCGAAGAACGTCTTCGCGCGGTCGAGGTTGTAGTTCGGATCGCCCGGCGTCAGGGTGTGGAAATCGATCAAGGCGTACATGCCACGGGCCTCGGCCTGGTCGACGAGGCCGTTCACGCGGCTGGTGAAGCCCGCCGGATCGGTCTCGTAGCCGTCCTCCTGTACGTACATGGCGATGCGCAGCAGGTCCGACTTCCAGTCCTTGGCCAACGCGTCCAGGGATGCGGCGTTGTAGCACTGGCTGAACCACTGGATGCCGTGCGTGCTCATGCCCCGCAGCTGGACGGGGCGGTCGTACTGGTTGCAGAGGTTCACGCCACAGACGTGGAGCCGGCCGTTGACGTCCACGGGGGTGCCGTCGGCCGGGGCGGGCGGGGGCTCTTCGAGGGAGCCCGTACAGGCGACGCCGTTGAGTGTGAAGGCGGTGGGTTTCGGGTTGGCGCCCGTGAAGGAGCCCGTGAACCCCACGTCGGCTGTCGCGCCCGTGGCCAGCGTGCGGTTCCAGTCGACGCCGGCGGCTGTGACGGCGGAGCCGGACTGCGACCAGGTGGCGTTCCAGCCCTGGGCCACCCTCTGGCCCGCGTCCGGCATGGTGAACCCGAGTGTCCAGCCGGTGACCGGGGCGCCCAGGTTGGTGACCTTCACTCCGGCCTGGAAGCCGCCCGTCCACTGACTGGTGACGGTGTATTCGACCTTGCATCCGGTGGCGGCCGCCGCCTGGGGGCCGAATGCTGCTGTGAGGCCCAGGACTGTCGCGCAGGTCGCGAGTAAGGCGAGTAGGCGTTTCATGGCGTTCCTCCTCGTGCGAAGCGGAATCGGCGCATGGGAGCGCTCCCAAGGCCCGTCGACCCGAGAACGTACACCGGAGCGCCGATGCGCGATAGACATTCGGCAGGCATTCGGCGAAGAGCGGTACGGGAGGCGCGGCATCGCGGGCCCGGCCGGCGGGGAGGGCCGCTCGACGTGGCCGCGGCCGTCGAGGAGGAGGGCTCCGCGGAGGTGGGCCTCTGCTTCGAGAGCCCGCTGCCCGACGGATCGGGCTGGATGTCCGGCGGCGGCAGCGGGATGGGCAATATCGGGTGGTTCGCCCGCCTCGACGCCGACCGCTCGTTGCTGTGGGTCGCGGCCATGTGGTTGTCCAACCCGTTCGTGGGCGTGCGCTACGAGGGGGCCCGGGCGGTTTTCGTCAACGACTGGGGGAACCTGTTGACCCTGCGTCCGGCCGAATTGGCCTCCTGTGCGCCGCTCCGGCCACCCAGGCGGGATGGGCGGCCCGAGGCTCGGTGATTGCAGCGTAAGACGGCTTGTCTTACGCTGGAGTATGGCTGACACCGTGACGATCCGCACCGACTCGGAGACCGAACGCGCGCTTGATGTCCTCACGGCCGAGGGTGATTCCCGGTCGGCGGCCATAAGGCATGCAGTGCTGGAAGCCGCCAGGCGCAAAGAACGCGCGGCTGCGATGCGGCGTGCCGTGCTGCGTATGCCGCTGGGGGAACCCGACGGCATCGATGTGGCCGCGGAGATCGCCGGCGAGCGCGAAGGTGAGGGGCGGTGATCTACCTGGACTCAGCGGCCGTGGTGAAGCTCGTCCATGCCGAATCGGAGTCGGACGCGCTGAGGGCATGGCTCGACGACCGGGTGGACACTGCGTGGACGAGCTCCGTCCTGACCGAGGTCGAATCGTCCAGAGCGCTAGCTCGCCACGCCCCTGGAGCCGTCGTCCGGCTCCACTCGGTTCTCGACCTGATCGACATGGTGGACATCGACGCCGGTGTGAGGATGTTGGCGCAGACGGTGAAGCCGGCGACCGTACGCAGCCTTGACGCCATCCATCTGGCCACAGCCCTTCGGGCTCGTTCCCCGCTCACCGCTTTCCTCACGTACGACAAGCGCCTCGCCGACGCCGCGCGCGATGCCGGACTGCCGGTGGAAGCGCCTGCCTGAGTGCGCGCGCCCCCGGTCGCGTGAAGCCCGCTCCGGTGGTGCTTCCGGAGGACGGGCCCGGGCCGTCTGCGACGGATCTGCACACCGTGTCCGCAGGAGGCGTCGCGGCTCCCGCCGCTTTCCGCGTGCGGACCGGATCCCGCGTGCCCGCGGCCGATAATGTCCCTTTCGCGGCGGATCAGGAATTCGGCCGGTGGAGCGTCCGTCGGTCGGGCGCGTGAAGAAGCTGTACCGGTCCATGGAGCAATGTGACCGTGTTGGACCTTGGATGCCGGAGGGCCATTCGTGGGGCTGCTGGAGGGTGGCTTCGCAACGCTCTGACGTGCTTACATCCCTCACATCGCGGAAGCCGCAGGGAAAACGCCGCCTCCGGGCGGGCAGTGAACTTTCGGTGACCGTGACAGCGGCAAGGGCACTTCGCTATGGCGGAGTTGGCCCCGCCATTCGGAATTAATGCGAAGGGAATTCACATCATGAGCTCCGCCCCCCAGATTCAGACCCAGGAAATCTCCGACGCCGACCTGGACGGCGTGTCCGGTGGCCTCGCCGGCGCGGCTTGCCTCGAGGCTCCGCTCGTCGGTGGCGTCGCGGGTTCGGTCAGCGCCGACCTGCCGGGTGCGTCGCTGCTCTCCGGCGGTCTCTCGGGTGCTGTCGGCGGTCACGCGCTCGGCGTCGCGGGTCTCGGCTCCGCCGCCACGCTTTCGGCCTGATCCGCCGCTGAGCCCATGTGCCCCGTGCCCCCGACGCCTGACAGGTCGTGGGGCACAGGGGCCGTGAGGCACCCTGATCAACGCACGACGGACCTTGAAACCAATGGACCAGGGGCTTCGAACGTGAGCGACCCGCGTACCGCTCGTCGTCCAGGCGGCCCGGGCAACCGGTGGGAGCTCATCTGGAGTCACCGGGACGAACTGCTGGAGATCGCGCACACTCGCTCATCGAGCGCCGAAGAGGCTGAGGACGCCGTTCAGGAAGCGATGATCCGCGCGGTCGAGGACCCTGACGTCCAATACGGCCGGGTCCGCTCGTGGCTCAGGCTCGCGACCGTACGCGCATGCGCCGACCGGCACCGCCAGGTCGCCCGCGACCGGGAGCTGAGCAAGAGCCTTTCCGCCGCTCCCGCCGAGCCCCTCCTCGTGGAGGAGGCGGCATGCGACCGGGCGGAGGCCAGATGGCTGGCCGAACGCAGCGCGGAACTGCTGCCCGCCCGCCAGGCACAGGCGCTGCGGCTCCAGGCACAGGATCTCGACGTCGGGCAGGTGGCCCGGACCATGGGGCTGAGCTACCGGGCGACCGAGTCACTGCTCGCCAGAGCCAGACGGTCGTTGCGCAACGTCCTGGCCGGGAGCCTCACACTGGCCACGACCGTGTGGATGTGCGCACGCAGGCTTCCCCGTACGGGCGTCGCCCCGTCCACGGGGGCGACGTCGGCGGCGGTGACGCTCGCCGTGGCGGTAGCGGTCCTGCCTGCCGGACCCTTCGACCGGCCGGACGACCGGTCCTCGGGGAGCAGGCCCGAGGCTGCGGTACCGCGTGCCGCCCCGGCCGTGGAGCTCCACACTCCCCGGGCCACGCGGGTACGCACTCACGCGGCAGCCCCCTCCCCGGACCCGCATCGCGCCGACCGGGCACGCCAGGGCGCCTCGCCGTCCGTTCCGAGAAATCCGCCGAGGACCCGAGAGCCGTCGGGCACGGTGTCCGTGGAGATATCGATCGGATCCGGCCAACCGGTGCCGGCACTCCCGCCGGTGGCCACGCCCCCATCGGCACCGTCACTGCCGGTGGACGCGTCGGACGTCCATCGTCCGGAAGCGCCCTCGGCGCCCTCCGACCTCACCATCACCACCGCCGGGGTCGGAGTCACGGTCGGTCTGCCTACGGGCTGACCCGCCAGGGCCAGGCACCACGTCTCAGTGCGGTGGCGCTACCGGATTCAGGGCGTTGCCGACGCTGCAGCCGCCCTCTCCGGGCATCCGCTGTATCCGGGACGGCACCCACACCTTGGTGGCGCCGGGGCGTACCCGGGCGAGAAGGCAGTCCTGCGGGTCGTAGCCGTTGCCCCTCACCGCCATCAGAACACCGACCTGGCCGCTGTCCGACTTCACCTCGGTGCGGATCGCCGGATGCAGGTCCAGGGCGGCGAGCGTACGGCGAACCTCGGCCTCCTCCACCCTGCCCCCCTCCGGCACCCGGGGAAGTTTCGCGCTGAGCTCCTCGTACGGCAGCTGGGGCGGTTCGGGCGGCGGGGCGAAGACCATCGGAGGGACATCCGGGCAGTCGACGTCACCGGGAACCTCACGCCACTCCGACTTCGGCGACACCCACACCTCGAAACAGCGCTGCACGGTGACCTCCTGAGCGTCGATCCACCCCTTGTACGCCGAGCCGGACGTGCGGACCACCACGTCGATGCCGTCCCCTTCGTGTGTGGAGGTACCCTTCACCCGCAGTACCTGCACCCCGTCGATGCCGGAGGCGGAGCGCCCGACCTCCTCCGCCGTGCGCGGACGCTGGCTGTAGAGCCGCTCGCCCGCCTTGGTGGCCACCTCCCGTGCGGCGTCGGCCGCCTCGCTCTCGGAGGACTGCACCACCCCGCAGCCGGCGGTGAGGATCAACAGCGGTGCGAGCAGCAGTAGTCGGCGCATGCGTCCACCCTTCCGGCGCCGCGCGCGGCGGTCAGCCGCTCGTGTACTCAGACCGGCATGGGCGATCGTACTCAGCCCGTCATCGGAACCGCCGTGCGTTTTCTCGCACCGGGCGGCCGGTGCTTCGGAAGGCGCCGTCCTGTATCTAGGCGGAGGCGCTGACGAACGCGGCCCAGGCGGCCGGGGGCACGGTCAGGACCGGGCCGTCGGTGACCTTGGAGTCGCGGATGTGTACGGCGGTGGGGTGGGCGGAGACTTCGACGCAGTTGCCGCCCTCACTGCCGCTGTAGCTGGACTTGCGCCATTCGTAGGCGACTTCGAGGCATGCGCCGCCCTCGCTGCCGCTGTAGCTCGACTTGAACCAGGTGAGGCCTGTGGCGTGTGCTGCGCGCGTCATGACTCTCCAAGCAGGTCGTCCAGTAGGCGCATGCTTTCCTCGGGGGAAATCGCCTGCGAACGCAGCATCCCATATTTCTGATGCAGCACGCTGACCTCGTCGAGGTCGTCGATCAGCACACTGACGCGCTGTCCTTCGATGTAGGCCAGTTGGTCGTGGTCAGGAGTCTCCAGCAGCACCATCGGCCCGTCGAGCGCGGCGTGCGTCTCGCGGTTCGTAGGCATGATCTGCAGCCCGAGAAAGGGCAGCTCCGCGCAACGCCGCAGGTGCAGGATCTGCTCGCGCAGTACAGACCGGCCGCCGAGGGGGCGCGCCAGAATGCACTCCTCGATCAAGAAGTTCACCATCGGCTTGGGCTTGCGGTCGAACACCCGCTGCCGATCAAGGCGGGCCGCGATGCGCTCCTCCAACACGCCTTCCTCCAGAGGTGGGTAGAGGCTCGTGAACACCGCGCGTGCGTACCCCTCCGTCTGAAGCAACCCCGGCACGACTTGGTTCTCGTACGACAGCAGTGTCACCGCCTCCTGCTCGTACTCCACGAAGTCCTGCACGAACGCCGGGAACCGCTCCCTCTGCGGCACCTTCGCCACCGCGACCCGCAACACCCCCTTGGTGTCCAGCAGTTCGTCCAGCTGCGTGGCGAAGTCGGCCTGGAGTGGTCGGCGGCCCTGCTCGATCGAGGCGATCGTGTCCTCGCCCACGCAGAACCGGTCGGCCAGCGATGTCTGCGTGTGCCCCGCCGCGCGGCGGAACGCGGCGAGCTGTGCGCCGATGACATGCCAGGACGTGACCCGCTTGTTCCTCTTTGCCGAGTGCATGAAGTGCCTCTCCCCGTACGCGGGCCCCGCCGGACCCGTCAGCGCTCGTACAAACGCGGTGTACGACCTGACGCGGTGACCCACAGTAGTGACGTTCTGTGACAGTCGTCCCGTGAACGAAACAACGCAACTCGTCCCCTTCCGTGAGGCGTTCTACCGCCGGGAGCGCAGGTCGGTCCCCCTCGCGCGCCAGTTCGTCCGTGAGGCGCTGCTCGACTGGGCGTGCGAGGTGGACCTCGACGGCGTACTGCTCTGCGTGAGCGAACTCGCCACCAACGCGCTGGTCCACGGAGTCCCGCCGGGGAGGGGCTTCCGTCTCCAGGTCACCTGGGGGAGCGTGCTCCGGATCGAGGTGCACGACAGCGGTGACGGTGAGATCAGGAAACCGGCTCCCGTGCCCGAGGCGGAGGGCGGGCGCGGGCTGGTCCTGGTCGGGGCGCTCGCGGACGCGTGGGGGGTGGGGGAGCGGGATCCCGGGAAGACCGTATGGTGCGAGTTTGCCGCTTCGGCAAGGAGGTTTGCCGGATCGGCGCCGCGCGAGCACTATCTCCCGTAACAGGAGGTGTTCCGGATGAGCGACATGAACAAGCGGTACGACGTTGTGGTGATCGGTGGTGGGGCCGCCGGGCTGAGCGGGGCTCTCGCACTCTCCCGGGCGCGGCGTTCCGTGCTCGTGATCGACGCGGGCAGCCCGCGCAACGCACCCGCGTCCCACGCGCACAACTACCTGGGCCGGGAGGGCACCCCGCCCTTGGAGCTGCTGGCCATCGGCCGGGCCGAGGCGGCGGATTACGGGGCCGAGACGGTCCGGGGCAACGTCGTCTCGGCCGAGAAACTGTCCGACGGCTTCCGTGTCGTGCAGGAGGACGGGAGCGCCGTCCAAGCCCGCCGGCTGCTCGTGACCACCGGAATCGTCGACGAGCTGCCGCCGGTGGAGGGCCTGGCCGAGCGTTGGGGCAAGGAGGTGCTGCACTGCCCGTACTGCCACGGCTGGGAGGTGCGGGACAGGCCGGTCGGCATTCTGGCGCTCAGTCCCATGGCCGTGCATCAGGCGCTGCTCTGGCGGCAGTGGTCCGACGACGTGGTGCTGTTCCGCCACGAACAGCCCGACTTCAGCGACGAGGAGTACGAGCAGCTCGCAGCACGGGGCATTTCCGTCGTGGAGGGCGAGGTCGCCGCGCTGGAGGTGTCCGACGACGAGGTCACCGGTGTGCGGCTGGCCGGGGGCGCGGTGATCCCGCGCGAGGCTGTCGTCGTCCAGCCGCGCTTCACCGCGCGGTCGGCCGTCCTGGAGAGCCTCGGCCTGGTGCCGGCCGAGATGGTGATGGGCGACCACGTGGTCGGCACGTACATCGCGGCCGATCCGGCAGGGGCCACCGACGTGCCCGGCGTGTGGGTGGCCGGTAACGTCGCCAACTTGATGGAGCAGGTCGTCGGAGCGGCGGCAGCCGGGCTGAAGGCGGCCTCGATGATCAACATGGACCTCGTCACCGACGACACCCAGCGCGCGGTCGAAGCGCGCCGCACCCCCTTCTCGGCCGAGGCCGAGCGCCAGGTCACCGAGCGTGTGCTCGGGGACCGCCGTCACGGACTGCAGGAGACCCGATGACCACCGACAGCACCCGCACCGACGCCGAGATGTGGGACGACCGCTACCGGGAGAGCGACCGGATCTGGAGCGGGAACCCCAACGTCGTCCTCGTCCGTGAAGTGGAGGGCCTCACGCCGGGGCGCGCCCTGGACCTGGGCTGCGGCGAGGGCGCCGACGCGGTCTGGCTCGCCCGCTTCGGCTGGAAGGTCACCGCCACCGACATCTCGCGCGTCGCCCTGGAGCGTGCGGCGGTCCACGCGGCCGACGCCGGTGTCGCGGACCGGATCGACTGGCAGTGGCACGACCTGGGGGCCTCGTTCCCCGAGGGGGAGTACGACCTGGTCTCCGCCCAGTTCCTGCACTCCATGGGGAACCTGCCGCGCGAGGAGATCCTGCGCAGGGCCGCCGCGGCCGTCGCGCCCGGCGGTGTGCTCCTCGTCGTCGGGCACGCCGGCTTCCCCTCCTGGGAGCACGACCACCCGGACGTGGAGCTGCCGACGACGGACGAGGTGCTCGCCTCCCTCGAACTCCCGGAGGGGGAGTGGGAGGTGCTGCTCAGCGAGGAGCACGAGCGCGTCCAGAACGACCCTGAAGGGAACCCCACCACCCGCACCGACAACGCGCTGAAGGTGCGCCGCGTGCGGTGACCCGGCGGGGCCCCCGCCGCCCCGCTGCGGTGACTGTGAAGGCCGCGTCGACACGCGGACCGACCGCGCACAGCCGAGCGCCCGCCGTCCGCCCCGGAGGGGGAGGACTGCGGGCGCGCTCGGTTCAGCGGGCTCAGGCCTGCGGGGCGGCCTTGATCGCGGAGATGTCGAAGTTCAGCTTGACCTTGTCGCTGACCATCACACCACCGGTCTCCAGGGCGGCGTTCCAGGTCAGGCCCCAGTCGGAGCGCAGGATGTCGGCGCTGCCCTCGAAGCCCACGCGCTCGTTGCCGTAGACGTCGGTGGCGGAGCCGTTGAACTCCAGGTCGATGGAGAGCGGGCGGGTGACGTCCTTGATGGTGAGGTCGCCGGTCACGCGGTAGGTGTCGCCGCCGAGCTGCTCGGCCTGCGTGGAGCGGAACGTCATCAGGGGGAACTTCTCGGCGTCGAAGAAGTCGCCGCTGACCAGGTGGCCGTCACGG
Source organism: Streptomyces mutomycini (assembly GCF_001700505.1). Taxonomy (GTDB): domain Bacteria; phylum Actinomycetota; class Actinomycetes; order Streptomycetales; family Streptomycetaceae; genus Streptomyces; species Streptomyces mutomycini. The sequence continues at coordinate 1,082 of NZ_MAPV01000064.1, read as the reverse complement.
TCCGCGATGCCGGTGTCGACGCTGGAGATCGTGACGTCGATGGACGCGGAGGAGGCGGCGGGGTCGGTGCCGTCCAGCGTCAGGGTGCCCTCGTGCTCACCGAATGAGCCGCGCACGTTGGTGACCATGGCGTGGCGCACGGTGAAGCCGATGCTGCTGTGCGCCGGGTCGATCGTGTAGGTGCCGGTCAGGGCCGCCAGCGCCGGGTCCACTGCGAGGGTGGCGGTGGTGGACGGGGCGGCGTTCTTGCGGTTGAACAGAGCCATGGCTCCTCCTCGGGGACGTGTTCCGACGCGTTCTGCGGGGCAGACCGTCGAACGTTTGGTTTAACCTTCAACGAGATTGACAGTAGACCCATTTTGTTCAAAGTTCAACATCAAGGGTCCAGGCCGGTCCGGAAGTCGAGGGAGGTGTCGCGGCGGGTCCGGTCGCCCCCTGGCGGACGCGCGTAGAGCTGGGGCACTATCTCCCTGCCCGTAAATTGTCATGAGCAGGAGGACTCCCCCCATGCTGACCCGTCCCAGACTCCGCTCGGCCCTCACCGCTCTCGCCCTCGTCCTCGGCGTGCTCTTCGCGCCCGGCGTCGGCGTGCTCGGCGGCGGCGCCACCGAGGCGCACGCCGTCACCAAGCTGACCCACTCCCAGGCGACCTCCCGCTTCAGCTCCTCGGGGATCACCTGGTCGTCCTCGGGTGGCTGTTCCAACCGCAACGTCTCCACCTGCACGTCCTTCGACCAGCTCAACCTGACCAGCGCCCAGGGCGCACAGACGCTGAAGAGCGCCACGGGCTGCGCGCTCAACATCACAGGGGGGACAGAGACCGGGCACGCCAGTGGCACGTACTCCCACTGGAACGGCTACAAGCTCGACTTCGGCAAGAGCACCTGCCTGACGAACTACGTGAAGGGCGTGTTCAGTTACATCGGTGTGCGGGGCGACGGCGCGCCCCAGTACAAGTCCGGCTCCGGCAACATCTACGCGGACGAGGGCAACCACTGGGACGTGACGTACTACAACTGCGGCGGCTGCTGACCCCGTACGCCCCCGTGGCGGTCCCCGCGCACGCAGATGCCCCCTGCCCA
>NZ_MAPV01000063.1 GCF_001700505.1 Streptomyces mutomycini | reverse complement strand
ACAACGCCTGCACCTCGATCGGGTCACCCAGCGAGGTGCCCGTGCCGTGCGCCTCGATGTAGTCGATGTCCGAGGGCGACAGACCCGCGTCGGCGAGCGCGGCGGTGACGACCGCGGCCTGCCCGGTCACACTGGGTGCGGTGAAGCCGACCTTGACCGCACCGTCGTTGTTGACGGCCGATCCCCTGATCACCGCGTGGATGGTGTCGCCGTCGGCCAGCGCGTCCTCCAGCCGCTTCAGCGCCACCACCCCGACGCCGGTCCCGAAGACCGTGCCCCGGGCGTCCGCGTCGAACGGACGGACGTGCCCGTCCGGGGAGACGAAGGACCCCTCCTGGTAGAGGTACCCGGTGCCCGGGTTCGGGTCGACATGGACGCCACCCGACAGGGCGAGGTCGCACTCCCCGGCGAGCAGGCTCCGGCAAGCCGTGTGTGCTGCGACCAGCGCGGTCGAGCACGCGGTACGCAGGGACACCGCGGGGCCGCGCAGGTCGAGCTTGTACGACACCCGGGAGGCCAGGAAGCCGAGTTCGTTCGCCACCAGGATCTGGGTCTGGCCCAGGGTCTCCACGATCCGCTGGTGCGAATAGACATGCTGGACGTAGCGGTTGGCACCCGCGCCGCCGAAGACACCGATGCTGCCGTCGTACTGGGCGGCGTCGTAACCGGAGTGCTCCAGCGCACCCCAGGCCGTCTCCAGGAAGAGCCGGTGCTGCGGGTCCATGATCTCGGCCTCGCGGGCGGTGTACCCGAAGAACTCCGCGTCGAACAGGTCACTCCCGGAGAACTTGGGCGCCGCCTTGACATAGTCCGGCCGGCCGAAGACCTCGGGCGGCACTCCGGCCGCCGCGAGCTCCTCGTCGGTCAGGGCGACGATCGACTCGACGCCGTCGCGCAGGTTCGACCAGAACTCGGTCAGGTCCCCGGCGCCGGGGAAACGCCCCGCCATCCCGATGATCGCGACACCACCGCCCGCTGCCGTCACTGCGCGGTCCGGAGGTTGTCGATGAGGACACCGAGCGTGCGCACGGTGGGGCCCTCGTAGACGATGGTCAGCGGGACGGCCACGGCCAGCTCCTGACGCAGTCGGTGCACCACCTGGAGGCCGAGCAGTGAACTGCCTCCCAGTTCGAAGAAGTTGTCCTGCACGCCGACGCTCTCCACGCCCAGCAACTCCTGCCAGATGTCCGCCACCTGGTGTTCGGTCTCGCTGTCCGGTGCGACGAAGGGGTTGCGCAGGTTGGGGCGCTCGTGCCGCCGGGCCGGAGCCGGCACATCGGCAACCGGGTCGGACCAGAGCTCCTGACGCAACGTCAGGTCACCGGTGGAGATGACGATCTGCGCCTGGGGTGCCGCGTCCAGGATGCCGTCGACCACCAGGCGCCCCTCGGCCGGAGTGAGCGCCAACTCGCGTACCGCAGAACCGAGGTCCGAGTCCGCCCGGGCCTCGTGGGAGAAGTACCAGGCCTCCCAGTTGACGCTGGTCCAGGGCAGGGCGGCACTGTGGTGCCGCTGGGCGAAGGCATCGAGCGCGGCGTTCGCGGCGGCGTAAGCACCGAAGCCGAGGCCGCCGAGCAGCGAGGCGATCGAGGAGCTGATGACAGCGAAGTCCAACTGCTGGTCGGCCAGCACCTCGTGCAGCACCTGGGTGCCGTAGAGCTTGGGTGCGAAGTGCCAGGAGGCCTCCTCCGCGCCCAGCACCGCGACTTCCCGGTGAGCCGCCGTGCCGGTCGTACCGGCGCAGTGCAGCAGGCCGTTGAGCGGGCCGAACTCCCGCAGGACGCGTTCCTTCAGCGCGAGCATGGCCGCGCGGTCGGAGACGTCGGTGGCGGTCACCAGGACCTCGGAGCCGAGCGCCTCGATCTCCTGGACGGCACGGATCGCCGACCGCACGGCCTCCGGGTGCTGCGGATCGGCCCAGCTCGACCGGGGCGGCAGACCCTTCCGCCCGAGCAGCACCAGGCGCACCTTCGCCCGGTCGGCCAGGGCACGGGCCATCAGCAGGCCGATCTTCCCCAGGCCACCGGTGATCAGGTACACCCCGTCCGTCCGGACCGGCGAGTCACCGCGCGAGGGCGGCGCGCCGGTCACGTACGCGGGCGCCCAGCGGTGTCGTCCGCGCAGCGCCAGCGTGCGTTCGCCGGGCGGGGCGGCCAGGTCGGCCATCAGCTGGTCGACCAGCCCGGGTATGGCTTGCCGGCTTTCGACGCGCAGGTCGAACTGGACGCAGCTGAGGGAGGGGTACTCCTGCGGCAGCACCTTGCACAGGCCCTGGACGGTGGCTTTGGGCGGGCAGAGCGGCTCGTCCCCGAGGACGGCGTAGACCTCGGTGGACAGCACGTCCCAGCGCTGCTGCTGCGTCATCAGCTCGGCTTCGGTGGCCTGAACCCAGTGGACCAGGCTGTCGAAGGAGCGGTGCAGCAGGGCCCGCACGTCCTCGGGCGCCGTCGCCCGGTCGGCGTCGTCACCGACACTCCAGCAGTGCACCACCCGGCCGGGCAGGGCGCCCTCCGCGCGCAGTGCTTCGGCGAGACGGTGGAAGTGGTCCGGCTGGGCCGGGTCGAGGACGTACTCGCGCTCGCTCTTACGGTGCCACTCGGCTCCCTGCACGACCGTGCGCACGGTGGCGCCGAGACCCTCGAGCCGGTCCGCGAGCCGGCGGCCGACACCGGTCTCGTCCGCGAAGACGAGCCAGCGCTGAGCGGCCAGGTCCGCGTCGGCGGGCCGCGGTGCGGCGGCGAGCCGCTGCCAGGACGGTGCGTAGAACCACTGCGGCAGAGTGCCTCGCCGCTGCTGGGCCGAGCCGCCGCCGGGCTGGGCGGTGCCGGGCTCGAGCCAGTAGGTGCGCCGTTCGAAGGGGTAACCGGGGAGCGGAACCCGCCTGACGTCGGCCATGGCCGGGAAGGGGTCGGCCCGTCCCGCGAGCCAGAGCTGTCCGGCGGCCCGCAGGAGCGCGGCGCGGTCGCTCTGCCCGTGGAAGGCGCCGAGCAGTGACGGGACGACGACCCGGTCGGTGCCGGCGGCGCCGGGGTGCTGAAGTGCCCCGGGGGTCAGGGTGGGCGCGGGGCCGATCTCGACGATCGCGATGTCCGGGACCGACCACAGCGTGCCCAGGCCGTCCGCGAACCGCACACTCTCCCGGACGTGCCGGGCCCAGTACTCGGGGCTGGTGGCCTCGTGGTCGGTGATCCAGGTGCCGGTCAGGTTGGAGACGAACGGTACTGCCGGAGCGTTCAGCCGGACCGAACGGACCAGCTCGGCGTAGGGCTCGACGACCGGATCCATCATCGGGGAGTGGAAGGCGAAGCGGGTGGTCAGACGGCGAGTGGCGATGTCGTCGGCCAGCATCTCGCCGGCCACCCGGTCGATGCCCTCGACGCTGCCGGAGAGCACGCAGGTCTGCGGGCCGTTGACCGCGGCGAGGCAGACGTCCGCAGCCGTGTAACGGGCGACGGCCTCCTCCGACAGTGGCACGGCGAGCATCGCGCCCTCACCCTGCTCCTCGATCAGCCGTGCGCGCTCCGCGACCAGACGCAGGGCGTCCGGCAGTGAGAAGACGCCGGCCACGCAGGCCGCGACGTACTCGCCGAGGCTGTGACCGATCATCACCTCGGGCTCGACCCCCCAGGCGGCCCAGAGTTCGACCAGCGCGTACTCGAGGGCGAACACCGCGGGGTATCCGAGGCGCGGCTGGTCGAGCGGATGCTCGCTGCGCTCCGGCTGGAGCAGCAGCCGGCGGAAGTCGAAGGGCTGCCCGGGGGCGGCGGTTCCGGACTCGTCGACGGTGAGGACGATGTCCCGGATGTCCGTGCCGAGCAGCGGCTCCAGCAGCTCCGCGCACTTGTCCAGCGCAGCCCTGAACACGGTCTCCTGGGCGTAGAGATCGCGTGCCATGCCGGGGAACTGCGTGCCGAAACCGGTGAACATGAAGGCCACCGGCCGATGTGCGGCCTCGGGCGCGGCCGCGGTGAGCAGGCGGCCGTCATCGCGGGCGTCGAGTGCCTCCAGCGCCTCCTCGATGCTCCCGCAGACCAGCGTCCGCCGGTACGGGAAGGCCCGACGGCCCTGCTGGAGCGTGAACGCCACGTCAGCCAGCGGGAGTTCGGGGTGCGCACGGAGGTGGTCGTGCAGCTGGTCCGTGGCCGCCTCCAATGCCTCCGGGCTCTTGGCGGAGAGCACCAGCAGCTGCTCGGCGCCGTCGGCCGGCTCGGCTCCGCGGGGCAGTTCCGGGGCCTGCTCGAGGATGACGTGGGCGTTGGTGCCGCCGAGTCCGAAGGAGCTGACTCCGGCGCGGCGCGGACCGTCGCCCTCGGGCCACGGCAGCAGCTCGGTGTTGACGTAGAACGGGCTGCCGTCCAGGCCGATCCGCGGGTTGGGCCGCTCGAAGTGCAGGGTGGGCGGCAGCTGACCGTGCTCCACGGCCAGCACACTCTTGATCAGTCCGGCGACTCCGGCGGCGGAGTCGAGGTGTCCGATGTTGGTCTTGGCCGACCCGACAGCGCAGCTTCGCTCGCGCACGCCGGAGTAGGCCGAGGTGAGTGCGGAGAACTCGATCGGGTCGCCGAGGATGGTGGCCGTGCCGTGCAGCTCGACGTAGCCGATGCTCTCCGCCGGAACGTCCGCGTTCGCCAGCGCGGTGGAGATGGCGCGGGCCTGGGTGGCGGCGCTGGGAGCGCTGAATCCGGCCCGGCGGGAGCCGTCGTTGTTCAGTGCGGCGCCCTTGATGACCGCGTGGATGTGGTCGTTGTCGGTGATCGCGTCCTTGAGGCGTTTCAGTACGACCATCCCGACGCCGTCGCCGCCCACCGTCCCCTGGGCACGGGCGTCGAAGGTGCGGCAGTAGCCGTCCGGCGAGAAGATCCCGTCCGGGCGGTAGACGTAACCCTTGCTCCGTGTCCCGTCGACGGCGACACCACCGGCCAGCGCGGTGTCGCACTGGTAGGCCAGCAGCGCCTGGCACGCTTCGACCACCGCGACCAGCGAAGTGGAGCAGGCGGACTGGATGTTGAGGGCGGGGCCCTCCAGACCGAGCTTGTAGGAGACCCGGCTGGCGAGGAAGTCGGGCCGGTTGCCGATCACCGTCTGCTTGTCGCCGAGGATCTGCGCGGCGCCGGGCTGGGAGGCGATGTTGAAGACCAGATAGGTGTTGTTGCCCGCGCCCGCGTAGACGCCGACGAGGCCGTCGTGGCGTTCGGCGTCGTGCCCGGAGCTCTCCAGGGCGGTCCAGGCGCATTCGAGCAGCACCCGGTGCTGCGGGTCCATGAGTTCGGCCTCGCGCGGGGAGTAGCCGAAGAAGGCCGCGTCGAACTTCTCGCTGTCCTCCAGCACGTAGCCGGCACCGACGAAGTTCGGGTCGGCGAGAGTGGCGGCGTCCACGCCCCGCGCGGCGAGCTCCTCGTCCTCGAAACGGGTGACGGAGCAGACGCCGGCCTTGAGGTTGCTCCAGTACTCCTCGACCGTGCGGGCGCCTGGGAAGCGGCCGGCCATGCCGACGATGGCGATGTCGAGGCTGTCCTCGAACTCGGAGAAGTCATCGCCCGGCCCGGAGACCGGCCCGGCATCCAGGGTGGGGTCGAGCTCGGGGGAGTACTCACTCATGGTGACCTCGCTTCGCTTGCAGCTGCTGTTGGCGGCGCTTCAGCAGGGCGTTCTGTTGCGCCCCCCTGCTGCGGGTGGTGGCGGGTGCCGCCCCCTGCTTCTGCTGGGAGAGCAGCTCGGCCTGGGCCCGGACGGTGGTGTGCTGGAACAGGTCGAGCAGTTCGATCTCCCGGCCGGTCGCCTCCCTGAGCCGGTGGTGCAGTTCGACCAGGAGCAGGGAGTGCCCGCCGAGGTCGAAGAAATTCTGCTCGGTGCCGACCGCCTCGGCGCGGAAGACTTCCTTCCACACCGTCGCCACCAGCCGCTCCAGCTCGTTCCTCGGTGGCAGCGGTGTGCCGGTGCCGACAGGCTCGGCGGGCCGGGGCAGCTTGCTGCGGTCGACCTTGCCGTGCCCGGATAGCGGCAGCCGGTCCAGTGTCACCGTCGCCTGCGGGATCATGTGCGGGGAGAGCCGTGCCCGCAGGTGGCGATCCAGCCCGGCAGTGCTGAACCCGGCGCTGTCCGGCTCGATGTAGGCGACCACCCGCCGGTCGCCGGGGGTGTCCTCGCGGACTACGGCGACGGCGTGGCGCACCTCGGGGTGGCTCTTCAGAGCGGCTTCGATCTCACCCAGGGCGACCCGGAAGCCGCGTACCTTGATCTGGTCGTCGCGCCGCCCAAGGAAAGCGATCGTCCCGTCGGCCAGGCGCCGGACGATGTCGCCGGTGCGGTAGAGCCGGCCGCCGGGCGGACCGCCGAGGGTGTCGGGGACGAAGGCCGCAGCAGTGAGGTCGTCCCGGCGGTGGTAACCACGGCCGAGGTTGGCACCGCCGATCAGCAGCTCGCCGGCGACGCCGACGGGCGTGGGGCGACCCGCGACGTCAACCACGTGGGCCTGGGTGCCCGGCAGCGGAACGCCGATCGGCGCGGTCTCCCACTCGGAGTCCGGGTGGTCGGCCACGGTGAGGGTCAGCACGCCGACGGTGGTCTCGGTCGGGCCGTAGTGGTTGAAGACCCGGCAGTGCGGCACGAGGCTTTGGAGGTCGCGCAGCCAGCGCCAGTCGGATGCCTCGCCGCCGATGACGAGGAGGCGGCGCGGCAGTAGTTCGGCGAAGCGCGGGGATGCCTGGAGGGCCCTGAGGTGGGAGGGCGCTATTTTCAGGCAGTCGACCCCCCAGGTCTGTACCCAGTCGGCCAGCTTCTCGGCGTCCAGGGCGCTTTCGCGGGAGATCAGCTGCACCTCGCCGCCCGTGAGGAGCGGCGGGGCGAACGCTGTGACGCTGGAGTCCACCGTCAGCGGCTGCACCATCGCGAAGCTGAGCGGCCCGTCGATGCCGAGCCGCCGGATGACGGCGCGGGTGTAGCTGATGAGCTGCCGGTGCTCGATCACCACACCCTTGGGCTTTCCGGTGGAGCCGGAGGTGTAGAGCAGGTACGCGGCATCGGCGTGGGCCGGGCGTTCGGTACGCAGGTTCTCCGTCGGGTGGCCCGCCAGTACGCCCAGATCCGCGTCGATCTGAATCACCTGATGCCCGGTGCCGAGGGGAGCCGTCGCCACCACCACCCGTACCGCGGCGTCGCTGAGGATGCCGTCCTGCCGCTCGACCGGGTCGTTCGGATCCACCGGTACGTACGCGCCACCGGCCTTGAGGATGCCGAGCACCGCCACCATCAGCCGCACGTCGCGATCGGCGCAGAGACCGACGGTCACCTCGGGGCCGACCCCGACTGCCCGCAGCACGTGGGCCAGCTGATTCGCCCGGGAGTTGAGTTCGCGGTAGCTGAGGGAGGCCCCCTCCGCGCGTACCGCGATCACATCCGGGGTGCGGGCGGCCTGCGCCTCGAAGAGCTGGTGGAAGCTCTGGTCCGCGGGCTCGCCCACGACGCCGTTCAGTGCGGCGACGGTCCCCTCCTCCTCGGCGGTGAGCAGGGGGAGTCCGGCCACCGGCTGGTCCGGATCCGCCGTCGCGCCGTCGAGCAGCCGGAGCAGGTGGTCCACTGCACGGCGGGCGGTGGCAGGGTCGAGGACGTCGGTCGCGAACACCAGACGGCCGGCCAGTTCGCCGTCGAGGTGGGAGAACTGCAGATCCAGGTCACATGACGTGATCTCGGGTACCTCTCGAGGTGCGGATCGGCAGGAGAAGCCCGGCCACAGGTGCACTGGCGTGGAAGTACGGACCTCCTCGGCCTCCGCGAGCGCGGAGCCCGCCAGCTGAACCAGCTCCCGGAAGCTCCCGCCCACCTCGACTCGGACCGGGGTGGTGACGTCGGCGCCGTTGGACACCCCGACCGCGAGTCCGGACTGCCCGCTGTACCGGTGCAGCAGGACCAGGTAGAGGGCGAAGGCGGCCGCCGGGAGCCCCGAGCCGCAGGCCTCACCCAGCTGCCGCAGCGCGGAAGTCGCGGCGGCGGGCACCACGAAGGGCACCGAGTCGGCGCGGAGATCCCGCGAGGCCGGATGTGGCCGGTCCAGCGGGAGTTCCGGCGCGCTGAGCAGCCCGGCGAGGTGTCCGGCACCTTCCGGATCGGTCACAGGCGTTGCGGAGTGCGGGAGTGTCATGAGGCTGCCTTGAGAAGGTCGGGGCGAGGACACAGATCACCGGTCCTGCCGGAGGGGGCCACGGCTACGCGGATCGCTTCGTGCAGAAGTAGACCCGGTTGCGACGGTGGTCGGCGGGGACGTCGATGATCTCGACCGACTCCGACAGCGAGTGGAGCAGCGCTTCGAACGGACCCGGGGCGTAGCGGTTGAGCCAGATGTAGCCGTTGGCCGTCTCCCGGCGCAGCAGCGCCTCCGGCTCCCGCGGCACCTGGAACATGCAGATCGCCACCGTGCGGCGAGCGACTCGGAACAGCTCGCGGACGGCGGTCTCGTAGTACGGCAGGCTCTCCAGCACGTGGCGGCAGTTCACCACGTCGAACGAGCCTTCGGGGAAGGCGAGGTCGGCCACGCTCATCTGCTCCCACCGCGCCCCGGGGTGGAGCTTGCGGCAGTCGGCGATGGCGGCCTCGCCGATGTCGATGCCGGTGTAGTCGACCTCCAGGCCCGCCTGCAGCAGGTGGTGGTACGTAACCCCCGAGAGGACGCCGCAGTCGAGCAGCTCGAACGGCGCCCCTGAGTACAGAGCCGCGATCCGCTCGGTCACGACCGCGTGCGACGGATGCTCGGCCCGTCTGCCCTCGCTCATGTAACCCACGTCGGAGGTCCGTGCCCAAAGCGATTCAGCGTTCACTGCTCTGACTCTCCATACTGCTGAAGCAAAGCCTGTCATGACGTTCAGCGGCCGAGCCGGTGAAGGGCGGAGGACGGGGCAGCAGACCGGCCCGGCTGTCGTGGCCGTCCGGAACCCGGCCACGAACCACCGGAGTCCACCCGACGCCGCCCCGCGTTCCGGCGAGCGGCGGCCTCCCGGTCTGCCCGGCTTCGTCCTCGAGGACCAGCCAGGTTTCCCGAGCCGCCGCGGCGCCTTCTGTGCGAGCCCGGGCCTCCGTCCTCCACCACGCGACCGTCCGATCGTCCCGTTCGACTGCTGGGCGCATACTGCAGTGCGATTCAACAGGGCCGCGTACCCGGCGGCTACCCGATTGTCGCCTCGACGTCAGCGCACCCTCGGGGAGTTCAGAAGGCTGCCCCCTCCTGGGACTCGGGATCGAAGACAGCACTCGGCCCGAACATTCGGGAATGCTTCGCCGCCGCGAGGGTGAGCGTGCCACTCGCGTCTCGCGCGTTCGCGACATCGGCCAGCTGGTTGACCATTTCGGGCGTCGCCAGCTTCTGATCGCGAAGCTCGGGGGAGCGGGACATGAGGACCATTGCCGTGGTGCTGTAGCCCAACTTGGCCCAGGAGTCCCAGATCAGGTCACGATCCTGCTCCTGGTTCTCGAAGAGCTCCTCGCGGCGAGGGTGCCGGCGTGCGGGCGCCGGGGCCTGACTGCGGGCCTCCGTGCGCAACTGCACCCGGCGGCCGTCGATATAGGCGACGGCGACGCCCTTGCGTATGGCGAAGTTCAGGGCTTGTGCCGCCGTGTCGACCACCGGTTCGCCCTTGTCGTTCAGAGAGGTGTTACACACCATCGGAACCCCGGTGTCGAGCCGGAACGCCTCTATCGCCCGGTAAAGCAGGGGGTTGGTCTCCTGGTTCAGCGTCTGACGCCGGGCTGAATCGTCGAGATGGAGAATCGCTGGAACCAGATGGCGCTTCGACTCGCGAACGTACGCAGTCTCGAGCATGTAGGGCGATGCCCAGGGGTCCTCGAACCACTCACCGGTGTGCTCCTCCAGGACGATCGGAGCAACGGGACGCCACCACTGCCGGCTCTTCCACTCGTTCAGGAGGTCCTTCGAGCGAGGCGAACGAGGATCGGCGAGGATGCTTCGATGGCCCAGCGCTCTCGGGCCGATCTCGGCAGCCCCGTCCGCCCACACCAGCGGTCCGCGGCTTATGTCCTCGACGAACTGGGTGTCCGTGAAGTCCTGGACGTCCTCGATGAAATCGTCGAAGTGCCGCAAGGCGACCTCGACATCGGTCAGCTCGGATCCGTGGTACGGACCGTTCAGACGGAAATCACGGTCACTGAGTTCGCCGGCACCGAGGAGGCCGAGGAGGCCGAGCCCGAGAGCCTGGCCGGAGTCGTTGGCGCAGGGAGGGACGAGAAGCCCCTTGAAGCCGTACCGGCGAAGGAGGAAGGAGTTCGTCGGGCAGTTGAGGGCGAACCCCCCACTCAGGGAAAGGTAGGCCTCCCGCGGGTCCACGGCTCCCGAGCTGAGCAGCCGATCGACGTTCCGCACCATGACGAGCTCGCAAGCCGTCTGAACGACCTTCATGACGGCCGACTGCAGGTGTTCCTGCGCGGTGAAGCGGCTGTCCAGTTCCAGCGACGGCAGTTGCGATTCAGCCGCACGAATGATGGCTTGAACAAACGGCAGCGTATCGATCAACGGTACGCGCCGGCCACCGAACAGCTGCAGTTCCTGCACCGCTGTGTCGATGTCGTAGGTGATTTCGGTGGTGCACGCCGATGCCAGAGCCATCAGGGTGCCGGGCTCTTTGCCAAATTCGGCCGAAGCGGCGTCATAGATGGGAGCCGGTGACTCGACGGGAGCGAAGTCCACGTCACCCTTGTCGGACACGCAGCCTGCGTACCAGTACTTCTTGCCCGTTTGGTCGAGGCCGAAGTCGGGCCGGCCGTCCACCGCCAGCCCGACGATCGTTTCATTTCGAAATACGTCGGAATCGAGAAGCAGGCCGCTGTAGAGGTGGGAGAGGCTGTGCACCGGATATTCCTCGGCGCCCGTCGGCAGCTTGATCTCCGAGTGATGCGGCAGGCCGGGCGTACCCCACGAGGCACTCACATCATCCGGAGACAGCCCCTCGGCCGCGAGCAGCTCGGTCAGCACCCGGTTGTACCGGTCCACTGTGAAGAGGGGCCAGTAGTGATGCTTCTGTCCGCTGATGCGCTCGAGTTCCCATACCCTGACCAGCTCGACCTGCGAATCGCGGCTGCGCCACAGCGCAATATTCTGGTCATGGCGTGGTGCAATTACGGACAGGCTTTCGGGTGCGGAAATGTAGCTCGAGAGGAAGTACTTCGTATCTGGGCGCGCGGTCACGATTTCCCCTTTGGCGATCAGGCAGTGGCTACTGAACTTGAATTCGTGATGTCGATGCCGGCCGAGGTCGGTCACTCATGACCGGGCCGGCCTGGGTGAGGCAGCCATCGCTCGGGTGCGGGCGGTACTCGATCTTCTTGAGAGGGCGTCGGGGAAGGTCTTCGCCAGGTGGCCGACGTCAGCGGTCGCGAGACTGCGATTCTGCGTGTGACCAGGGCACACATGCCTTCGTGCGGGTTGAGGCCGGGGTGCAGGAGGGCGGATGCCCCGAAGGCCTGCCGGGCGCTCCTTGTGCCGGTGGCACGCTTCGCACGGGGCCGGACCCCCTTCTTCCACCGCACGAAAGCCCCCCTCGTCCCTTTCGGCGGCCCGGCTGCTACCAGGGCCGGCCATGGCGCTCGAGTAGTGCCCGAACCCTCTCGGCACCTTGCTCGCGCCGCTGTCGGCGCCGTACCTCTGCCGACCGCTCACTCAACCGCAGCGCGGCCGTGAGCTCCCCGTTGTTCTTTCTCCCGCCCCGAAATCTTCCCCGGTCCGCAACCGGATGCGACCCCGCACGGCCCTCTCGGCGTCGACCGGTCCGCCGTCCCGCGCGTACGTTCCGGGCTCGGCGGCAGTCTGTGCAGAGGCATGACAATCGGGCGAACTGATCGTACTGACGGCCGAAGTGCGCGGGCCGGGGCCGACCATATCCGGTCAGGTCCGCTGCCGCCGCCAGATGCTGGGAAAGGCGTCAACAACGCGATATCCCATTACGACGGCTCGGGGCCCCGCGACGTCAGGGGTTACGTCGAAGCGACTCCTCTGTGAGCCATCCGCCCTTCGACGAGGTCGATGAGCTCGCCGACGTTACCTACGGTGAACATGTCGACAACGTCGAGGTCCACATCGAATTTACTCTGTATTGCCACCATCAGACGGAGCAATGAAACGGAATCGGCGGTGAGGTCGTCAAAAGTGCTGTCACGTGAGACCTCGAGGGGAGCGAATACTTCAGAAATAACCGACATCAAGTCATCTGACTGTTCGTTCGACATTCCGTTTTCCCAGATCCATTCTTATGGTCGAGGCATATCAAGTCGAATGATGCTATTGCGCCGGATGGGTAGTGTCAAGACCTTACTTCGGCGGACGACCGGCCGGAGCGGGTCGGGCACATGAAAGGCGGTACGTGGGCTGATGTCCGTTTCGTGATCGATGCGTGCCTGTCGAGGCGAACCCATTTAGTTTCTGATCAATGCACTATTTGTCCTGCTGCGGGAGGCTGTATGCCTCGCGAAGCCTGAGGTAGGCTGCCCGCGATTCATGGCATAGCCACAATACTTGGGGGTACTTGTGTCAGAAATCAGCTTTCGGCCTCTCACGCCAATCACCGGTGCAGAGGTGGAAGGTGTGGATCTGGCCGTCGATCTGAAGCCGGACGATGTCACCTGCCTGCGCGAGGCCCTGCTTCGCTACAAGGTCCTCGTTTTCCGTGAACAGCCGATGAATGACGCGCAGCATGTCGCACTCACCGACGTCTTCGGCGGGGCCACCGCAGCCCATCCCATCGTGAACGGCTTGCGCGAAGCGCCTGCTGTGCTGCGGACCGCACTGTCGGAGGATCGCCCCGGGTTGGCCGAGTCGTCCGGACTCGGCAATCCCCTGAGCGGGGCGACGCCGAGGCGCCTCCGCACCGAGTGGCATATCGACAGCACATTCGTCGCCAATCCCACCTCCATCACCATCCTGCGCGGCGTGGAGATTCCCCCGACCGGCGGCGATACCCTCTTCGCCAACCTGGAAGCGCTCTATGCCGGTCTGTCGCCCTCTCTGCGGGGATACCTCGACACCCTGCAGGCCATCCACTCCCGGAGCAATCCGTCGCGGACGCCCCGCTTCGACGGCAAGCCGGCGGGCCCCTTCGTCGCTCTCCATCCTCTGGTGCGGGTCCATCCCGAGACCGGGGTGCGGAGTCTGATGGTCAGCGCCGTGTTCCTGCAGGCGATCCGCGGTCTCAAGCCCCGCGAAAGCACCGCCCTGCTGGATTTCCTCCTCGACGAACTCGCAGGGCGCGACGAGATTCATGCCCGGGTCCGCTGGGATCAGGACACGCTCGTCATGTGGGACAACCGCGCCGTGGCCCACGCCGGGCCGGTGGACGGTCTGCTGTTCGAGGAGGAGCGCATCGTCCATCGCACCACCGTCGTCGGCGACCTGCCCTGTGGGCCCGACGGCTTCGTCTCGCGCTCCCTGAAGGGTGGCTTGTTCGAAGCGATCGGTTGAGCACCGTCTTCGCTGAGCCCACGAGGCAGGCGGACGTGAACGTTTGGCCTGCTGTGATGTGATGCGTCGTCCGGACGCCGTGCCGGGCGGCTGGGGCGGGCCCGCAACCGCTACGGCGGAGTGCGGCGCCTGTGCGCCACCCTGGACCGCCGGCCCCGAGGCCCGTAGCGGTGAGAACGAGGATGCGAACGGCACCTCCACCGGCACTTCCCCAAGTGCACGGATCCGTCGCGATCGCAGGCTTGATCGGCTCGGCGGCGACCCCTGTGACGTCGGCCCTCCGGCCGGGCGCACAGCAAGCGCCGCCGCCGGGCGGACACGGTCAACTCCCGTGCGCGGTGCCCGCTGTACTCGGCTTTTGAGGGGGTTGACAGGGGGAGATCCCCCGTAAGAATATGTGCCTCATAGTGGCTGAGCTATGCCGCCCACTTGGTATGCGGAATCGCGGTAGGTGTGTTCCTGCGCGGGGCGGCGCCCTCCTGAGTTGAACTCCTGCGGAAGTACCGTTCAGTCCTAACTGGTTGGGCTCGCCGGCCTTCGCTGTGCGTCACATTCCCGAACCTCGACGCCTTCTTGTTATCCCCTACTGGCTTCGCGGCTGCTCAGTACCCGTCGCGAGCTATAGACCTATTGATTGGTTGGCTGAGTGGAAGGCTCCAATAATGTCGCCGAAGACGTCGGAGAATTTTTCAGTGACGTCACCATTGGCAAGGCGGGACGTTATCCGGGTGCAGCTGATCTCGATCAATTCTTGATGAACCGTCGGGACGGGGCGGAGACGGCGAGTCTCTGCGAGGACGAAGGGCCACTCGCCGGCGGCGAGCCCACTGAAACCGTGGCGCCGAACGGGACGTTGCCGTCCACCATGCACTTCGAGCAGGCGAACCGGGCCACCGGCCGGCTGGTGACGACCGGCGAAGTCGGCGCGTCCGGCGCTTCGGACTCGGAGCTCACCACCGGACGCTTCGACGGCCAGGACGGCCAGGACGGCCACGGTGGCGAGGACGGCCACGGTGGCAAGGGCGGTCAGGGCGGTCAGGACGGCCGAGGCGATCAGCCTTGGTTCGAACTGTGGAACGTCCAACAGGGCTTGTGGCTCCAGCACCAACTGGGGGAGAGCCGGGCGGACTCGAACCTGCCCCTGTGGCAGCACCTTCACGAGACGCTGGACCTCGCGGCCTTCCGCAAGGCCGTGTCCTTCCTGGTGGACAGGCACCAGGCGCTGAGGCTTTCCTTCCAGGACACCGCGGACGGTCCGCGTCAGCGCGTGCTGCCCGTTCACGACCTCGATGTGCCGCTGGTCGACCTGACCGGCCTGGCCGACCCCGAGGCCGAGGTGGACCGGCTCATCCGGATCGAGAGCGCGACTCCCTTCGACGATCTCGGCAGTCCGCCGGTGCGGGTGAAGATCTACCGGCTGGCGTCCGATCACCACTGCGTATTCGTGAACGTGCACCACATCATCGCGGACGGCACCAGCATGGGCATCCTCCTGCGGGAGTTGCTGCTCTGCCACCGGGCCTTCGCAGCGGGCGAGGAACCGCCGCTGGCCCCGCTCCCGAAGACGTTCGAAGCATTCGTGCAGGACCGGCAGCAGTGGCTGTCGGGCACGCAGAGCAAGTCCATGGAGACGTACTGGCTCGACCAGCTGGCCGCCCCGCTGCCGAGGCTGCGGATCGGTGACTACGAGGCACCCGCCGACGACGTGGTGAACGAGACGCTCGAATTCTGGGTCGAGGCCGACATCACCGAGGGCCTGGGAGCGCTCGCCAAGGAGCTGCATGTCACGCTCCACATCCTGCTGCTCAGCGCTTTCGTGGTCGCGCTGCGTGACATCAGTTCAGACGACGACATAGTCGTGTGCGTCCCGTTCTTCGGTCGCGACACCAAGGACCTGGAGGGAATGGTCGGCAACTTCGTCAACCCGCTCTCCGTCCGGATGAAGATGTCTGGCTCCGATGCCTTCGACGACGTCGTGCGCCGGGCCCGGAGCGCGAGCATCGGCTCGTACGCGAACAGCCGCTACCCCTTCACCCGGCTGCTCGAGCAGGTCGACGCCGAAGCCCGGCCCGGTCGGAACCCGTTCTTCTCGAGCGCCTTCCAGTTCACGCGCTTCCTGCCGCCCGCCAAACAGACCTCGCAACTCGACCTCTGCCTGTACGGCAGGCCGGACGGGGAGCGGATCAAACTGCGGTTCAACTACAACTCCCGGCGGCTCGCGGAGTCCGAGATCAGGGAGGTCCAGTCCTGCTTCCAGGCCGTACTGCGGCGAATCCTCGGCGACGCGGCCATCTCGCTCGACTCCCTGTCCGAACCACTGCGGCAGGCGCGCCGGACGATGCGGGCCGCGCCCAGGGACGGCCGCCGGCTGGGGAGGCTGCGCGGCTCCCGGTCGACGACGCCGGACGCCTGAAGCGGTGCCAGGTCATCTCACCGAAAGGAAGAACATGGACGAGCAGCGTGACGACGGCGGTTACGCCGTGGTGACCAACTCCGAGGATCAGTACTCCGTCTGGCCGCTGGGCCGCGAACTGCCCCCCGGCTGGCGGGACGCGGGCAAGCAGGGCTCGAAGGACGCGTGCCTCGCCCACATCGACGAGGTCTGGACGGACATGCGTCCGCTGACCCTGCGCCAGGAGATGGCAGGCAAGACCGACCGATGAGAGCGCTCGTCAGGCCACTCGTCGACCGGCCGCAGGCGGACACCCGGCTGTTCTGCTTCCCGTACGCAGGGGGTGGCATCTCGGCGTTCCGCGAATGGGGCGCGGCCCTGCCCGACGACATCGAGCCGTGGGGGATCCAGCTCCCGGGCCGCGAGGACCGCCTCGGTACACCGCCGCTCGACAGGATGGGCGATGTGCTCAATGCACTGGTGCCCGCACTCATCCCGTACCTGGACCGCCCATTCGCCTTCTTCGGGCACAGCATGGGCGGCCTGGTGGCATGGAACCTCACCTGCTCGCTGCAGCGGATGGAGGCCGGTTCGCCCACCCGGCTGTTCGTCTCCGGATGTGCGCCGCCACAGGCCAGGGACGCGTCCGCTCCGCAGTATCACGAGAGTCCGGACGACGAACTCATCGAGAAGCTGCGCTCCTGGCAGGCCACGCCGGAGGCGGTGCTGGCAGATCCGGAACTGATGGCGCTGCTGCTCCCGGCGATCCGCGCCGATCTCGCCGTCATCGAGACCTATCGGTACACCGGCGCGCCACTCCTGAACTGTCCGGTCTCCGCGTTCGGCGGGACCGAGGACGAGGCTGCGGGCAACGCGGCACTGCCGCGCTGGGGTGAGCTGACGACCGGAGGTTTCGATCTGCGGATGTTCCGCGGGGACCACTTCTTCCTGCACTCCGCCCGTCCGGCAGTCCTCGCCGAGATCGCCGGACTGCTGAGTGCCACGGCCCAGCGAAGCGGCCGCTGAACCGCGGTTCTCGTCAAGAAATCTGTGCTTCCGATCGATGGAATTGGGTGGAACAACATGTCGCAGCGGCCCGTAGTGGACGTTGTCTCGGATGTGTGGACGGCTGTCCTGCGGACCGAGATACCCGGCCCGGACGCCAACTTCTTCGCTCTGGGCGGAAACTCGCTGCAGGGTGCCAGGGTGATCGGCCGGCTCCGTGAGGAGCTGGGCATCCGGATTCCGCTCAGTGTGCTGTTCGAGGCCCAGACGCTCGCCCAGCTGGCCACTGCCGTCGAGGGGTTGCGGGAGGAGGCGCCCGGGGCGGCGATGACCATCGAATCACTCGGTGAGCGGCCGGACGGCGTCTTCCACGCCCCCACGTCGTTCGCACAGCAGCGCCTGTGGGTGGACGAGCACATCCAGGGGCCGAGCTCCCGCTACAACATCCCGGTGGCGAACGAGATCGTGGGGCCGCTCGACGTCGCGGCGCTGGAGACGGCCGTCCAGACCCTGGCCGACCGTCACGAGATCTTCCGCACCACCATCACGGCCGTCGACGGGATCCCCGAGCAGGTGATCCAGGCCAGGATCGACCTGCCGCTGACCGTGCGCGACCTCCGGGACGAGCCCGAGGAAAAGCAGGAGCAGGTGCTGGCCGACCAGCTTCTCGCCTCCGCCCAGAAGCCGTTCGACGTGGAGCGGGGCCCGCTGCTCCGGGTGGAGCTGTACCGCCTGGACGAGCAGTGGCACGTCCTGCTCATCAACCTGCACCACATCATCACCGACGTGCACTCCTTCGAGCTTGCCATGTCGGAGCTGCTCGAGCTGTACGCGGCAGCCGCCGGCGGAACACTCCCCGCGACCGAGCAGCCCCCGGTGCAGTACGCCGACTTCGCCGCATGGCAGCGGCGCACGATCGGCGGAGCCACGCTCGACCGGCAACTGGACTACTGGAAGGAGCGGTTGCGCGGCCCGCTGCCCGTACTGGATCTGCCGACCGACATGCCGGCCAGGGAGACCGGCATGAGCCGCGGGGGGTCGGTGGGCATCGAGCTTCCCCGGGCGGTGTCGCGCCGGATCCGCGAGCTGTCCAAGGAGAACAACGCCACGCCGTTCATGACCATGTTCACCCTGCTCAACGTGCTGCTCAGCCGGTACAGCGGTCAGACGGACATCGTGGTCGGAATCCCCAGCACCAGCCGGGACCTGCCCGAACTGGAGACCATGCTCGGGTGCTTCCTCAACACGCTCGCGCTGCGCAGCGATCTGTCCGGCGATCCGACGCTGACCGGTCTGCTCGGCGACGTCCGGGTCCGGACGCTGGAGGCCTTCGCGCACCAGGACGTTCCCTACGAGCGGGTGGTCAACGCGATCTCGACCGACCGCTCCGCCCGCCAGGGGCCCTTCCGGGTGATGCTGGCCTTCCAGCACGAGCTGCCGGCACCGGAGCTGACCGGGCTCACCGTCACCGATGTGGATCTGGACCTGAACCTGAAGGCGGTCAAGTTCGACCTGGTGTTCAGGGTCGTCGAGACCGAGTTCACGTACCGCCTCGCACTGGAGTACAACACCGATCTCTTCGCCGAGGAGAAGGCGTGGCGCATCCTCGAGCACCTCGGTGTGCTCGCGGCGGATGCGGTGGCCTCTCCCGCCAAGCGCATCTCGGAACTCAACATCCTCCCCGACGTGGAGCGCCGGCAGCTCGAGAAGTGGTCCACGTCGGCCTGCGGTCCGTACCCCACCGACCTCTTCCTGCACCGGTTGTTCGAGGAGCAGGCGCTCAGTACCCCGGAAGCCGATGCGGTCGAGAGCGGTGACGAACGGGTCAGCTATCGCGAACTCGACCGCAGGGCATCGCGGTTGGCGCAGGAACTGGCGGCGCGCGGCATCGGCACGGACGATCTGGTCGGCCTGTGCGCGAACCCGTCGGTGGACCTCATGGTCGGGATCCTCGGTATCCTCAAGGCCGGGGCGGCCTATGTGCCGATCGATCCCCTCTCGCCCGTCGACCGGATGTCCTACGTCGTCGCGGACAGCGGGATGAAGGTCCTGGTCACCACCCCGGAACTCCGTGTGCAGCTGCCGGCGGGCGTCCTCGGAAACGTGGACGTGGTGATCGCCGGTGGTGTGGGGCAGGCCGGCCCTGCCGGCACCTCGCAGGCCGGTGCCGAGGGCGGCGTCCGCGAGTCCGCGCTGCACCCGTCGCAGCTGGTGTACCAGATGTACACGTCCGGGACCACCGGCAACCCCAAGGGTGTCGGGCTGCCGCACACCGCGATCACCCCGTGGATCCAGTGGGCCCAGGACGCCCGCCCGATGGGACCGGGCACCCGGGTCGTGCACAACCTCTCGTACCACTTCGACTGGTCCGTCGAGCAGATGTTCCACGCGCTGACCAGCGGTGCCTGCCTGGTCATGCTGCCCCGTGAGGTCCGGGCCGACGGCCCGGCCACCGCCCGGTTCATCAACGAGCGGTCGATTCATCTGGTCTACCTGACGCCGACTCAGATGCGTTTCATCGCGGACGCCGATATCGGGATGCCGACATTGCGCCACGTGTCCATGGGCGGCGAGAACCTTGACGCCGATCTGGTCGCGCGGACACGCAAGGTCGTCTCCTCGGAGTGTCAGATCTGGAACGAGTACGGGCCGACGGAGACCGCGGGTGCGGCGCTGGTCGGCCGCATGGGTGACGAGCCGGTGGAGCGCAGCTCGATGCCGCTCGGTGAGCTGATCGCCAACGCGTCCTGTGCGGTGGTCGACCGCTGGGGGAACCCGCAGCCGATCGGTGTTCCCGGCGAGCTCTGGATCGGCGGTGACGGCGTGGCCCGCGGATACCGGAACAGGCCCGCCCTGACCGCGGAGCGCTTCACCCCGGACCCGGCCAGGCCCGGTCGCCGTCTCTACCGCACCGGTGACCTGGTGCGCCGCCTTCCCAACGGAGAGATGGAGTTCCTGGGCCGGGTCGACAGCCAGGTCAAGATCCGTGGCGTGCGGGTCGAGCTGGAGGAGATCGAGTCGGTGCTGCGCGGGCACCCCGACGTGACGAACGCCGTCGTCGTCCTGGACTCCGGCCGGGGACTGGTCGCCTACGCCGCGCTGACGCCCGGCAGCGAGCTCGACGATGCCGCGCTGCGCGCCTACCTCGCCCCGAAGCTGCCCATCGTCATGCAGCCGGCCGTGTTCATGTGGCTCGACGCCATCCCGCTCTCGGCGAACGGAAAGGTCGACCGCCGCCGGCTTCCCCGGCCCAGCGCCCCACCGGCCGCCGAGACCGTCGTGGTGCCGCCGAGCACCGAAACGGAACACACCGTCGCGGCGGCCTGGGCGGATGTGCTCAAGCTGGACGTGGTGAACGTACAGGCCAACTTCTTCGAAGCCGGCGGGGACTCGTTCTCCCTCCTGGAGGTCGTCAGCCGGCTGCGGACCGAACTCGGGCTGGACATTCCGGTGCGTTCGCTGGTCGATACGCCGACCGTCGCCACGCTGGCCGCGCACATCGATGCGCTGCGCCGGACGGCGCCCCCCGGGGAGGCGGCCGGCGGGTCCGGCGACGAGCTCCAGCGGGCCGAGATCTGAAGGGACAGCCTGTCCCGGGTCTCCCCGCCCGCCGGCCGCGCCGCAGCACGCCGTACGCGGCTGCCGACGAGCCACCGCCCGAGCAGGACCCGCGTCGGACGGTCACTACCCCGGAACAGCTCCGGCGGGACCGACCGTGCCGGCCTGGCCATGCCGACCTGTAACGAAAGCGCATGCGATGAATCCTGAGACGGAAACGATCCGTACTGCTGTCCTGCAGGCGTGGCGCGACACACTCGAAGCCGAACCCGCCTCGGACGACGAGAACTTCTTCGAAGCCGGTGGAAACTCCATTCTGGCCGTCGCACTGCAACGACGGCTTGTCAAAGCGCTCGGCCACGCTGTTCCGCTGCGGCAGATCCACGACAATCCCACGGTGGGCGGGCTCCTCGGGATAGGCGCTGCCGGCCTCCCGTCCGGGCCGGCGCCGACGGCCGGCGGAACGTCGGCCCTGACGCTGTACTGCCTTCCGTACGCGGGTGCTTCGGCGCGGATGTACGCGGACTGGAACAGCAGGATGCCTTCCTCGGTGACGGTGAGACCGCTGGAACTTCCCGGAAGAGGGGCGCGCTGGTCCGAACCGGCGCTGACCGGGATGTCCGCCCTGCTCGAGGACCTGACCGGCGGCATGGACGAGGCACGGCACACGCCCTACGCCCTGTTCGGCCACAGCTTCGGCGGCGTACTGGCCTTCGAGCTCACCCGGCACCTCGCGGCCCGCGGCTTTCCCGCGCCGCAGCGCCTGCTCGTCTCCGCGTGTCTGGCCCCGCACGAGGCCACCCCGGTCGAGACCAACTATGACCTCTCGGACGAGGAGTTCACCGAACGTCTGCGGAAGTTGCGCGGCACACCTGAGGAGCTCCTCGAGAACGAGGAACTCATGGAGCTCTACCTTCCGACCATCCGGGCGGACTACACGATCCTGGACCACTACAGGGCGCCGCAGATCACTCCTCTGCCGTGTCCGGTATCCGTGTTCCACGGCGCCGACGACCAGGACGTTCCGCCGGAATCGGTGGGTGAGTGGGCTTCTTACAGCAGTGGTTCCTTCGCAGCCGAGGAGATCGCCGGAGATCACTTCTTCCTGCGTGACTCCGAGGAAGAGCTGCTGACGAAGCTGGCACTGCACCTCGGGTGCGAGTCCACCGAAGACAAGCGATCCCTTCTCCCCGACAGCGAGGAACTGCCCCGATGACCAGCCGACTCACCGACCGGCAGATGCAGACCTGGGCATCGTTCCGGGAGTTCGCCGACGCATTCATAGCCCCCGAGGCCGGGACCGCCGATGAACGGCAGGTCTTGTCACGGGACCTGATCAAGGAACTCGGCAGCGCGGGCTGGCTCTCCTCGCTGCTGCCCGAGGAGTGGGGCGGCTCCTCCCTGGACATGGTGAGCTACGGCCTGATGGCCGAGGAGATGGGCCGTACCTGCCAGAACGTCCGCAACTTCGTGGCATGCGCCGACATGGTGTCCCACTCCATCTGGAAGTGGGGGACCCAGGAGCAGAAGGACCGTTGGCTCAGGAGCATCAGGTCGGGCGAGGCCATCGCCGCCTTCGCGCTCACCGAGCCGAAGGTCGGCAGCGATGCCAAGAGCGTGGAGACACAGGCCCGCGCCGACGGATCCGACATCGTTCTGCGGGGCGTCAAGAAGTGGATCAGCTTCGGTGAGATCGCCGACGTGTTCCTGGTCTTCGCTCAGTACGAGGGGCGGCACACCGCCTTCCTCGTCGAGCGGGAGACCCCGGGGCTCCGGATCGGGGCACTGCAGGGTCTGCTGGGTCTGCGTGGCTCGTCGCTCGGCGAAATCACCTTCGACGACTGTCGCATTCCGGCGAGTTCGATGGTGGGCCAGCCAGGCTCCGGGCTGGTGTTCGTCGCTTCGACCGCGCTCGACATCGGCCGGTACAGCACCGCCTGGGGCTGCGTCGGGCTCGCTCAGGCATGCCTGGAAGAGGCGTCCGCTTACGCGCGGAAGCGTGAGCAGTACGGGACAGCGATCATCGACCACCAGCTGGTGCAGCGGATGCTCGCCGACATGCTCACCGGCGCCACCGCGTCCCGGCTGATGTGTCTGGAGGCCGGAAGCGTCAAGGACGCGGGCGGCATGGACGCCGTGAACCGGACGCTGATGGCGAAGTACTTCGCCTCGACCACTGCGAACCGGGTGGCGGCGGACGCGGTCCAGGTGCTCGGGGCGTACGGCATCGGAGGAGACTCGCCGGTCGGACGGCTGTTCCGGGACGCCAAGGTCATGGAGATCATCGAGGGGACGACGCAGCTGCACCAGTCGATGCTCGGCGACTGGAGCGGCAACGTCGCGCACCCCGCCGCTGCCGGGCGCACGGTCTGAGCGACACGGACCGGTTCCTGACAGGGCCCCCGCCGGCACGAGCGGAACGTCTCCACCGCGATGCTCCACGCCGTCCCCAAATCTGACTGGAATGCCCCGGAAGCCCCCGGAGCACCCCCTATCCGCAACCTCAGAAGGTGGTATCGAGTGAGTATCCGTACCGTAGGCGTGATCGGCGCAGGAACGATCGGCCGCGGCGTCGCCCAGTCGTTCGCGCAGGCGAAGTTCGAGGTGATCCTGGTGGACATCTCGCAGGAGCAGCTCGACAGCGCGCTCGCCCAGATCCGGCGGGACGTACTGGTCCACGCCATGCTCCTCGGGCAGCAGGCGCAGGAGAGCGCCGAGACCGTACTCTCCCGGATTCGCACCAGCACCGAGTACGCGCCCTTGGCCGACGCCGACTTCGTGGTCGAGAACGTCACGGAGAACTGGGACATCAAGCGCGCGGTCTACGAGCAGATCGACGCCATCTGCCGTCCCGGCGTGATCTTCGGGGTCAACACCTCGGCGGTGCCGATCACCCGGGTCGCCTCGGTCACCAAGCGTCCGGCCGAGATCCTCGGGCTGCATTTCATGAACCCCGTTCCGATGATGAGCGCGGTCGAGGTGGTCAGCGGCCACTTCACCTCCGAGGAGACGCTGGACATCACCAGGGGCGTGCTCAAGGACCTCGGCAAGGAGGGGATCGTCGTTCAGGACTCCCCGGGTTTCATCACCAACCGGGTCCTCATGGTGACCATCAACGAGGCCATCTTCTGCGTCCACGAACAGATCGCCTCGGCCGAGGACGTCGACAAGATGTTCCGTGAGTGCTTCGGTCACAAGATGGGACCGCTGGAGACCGGCGATCTGATCGGCCTCGACACGATCCTGAATTCCCTCACGGTCCTGTACGAGAGCTTCCGGGACAGCAAGTTCCGCCCGGCCCCGCTGCTCCAGAAGATGGTCGACGCCCGGCTGCTGGGCCGCAAGTCGGGCCAGGGCTTCTACACCTACTGACATTTCCGTCCCACCGAAAGTACGAAGGAGACACGCCTCAATGACGCACGACGACGCCCGTGCCCGGGTCCGCGCATTCCTCATCCCGCAACTGGCGGGCCGGCCCCTGGCCGACAGCGATGACATATTCGCCCTCGGCTACGTCAACTCCCTCTTCGCCATGCAGCTCGCGCTGTTCCTGGAGAAGGAATTCGGGATGAGCCTCGGGCCGGAGGACATGGACTTCGACAACTTCCGTACCGTCGACGGCCTTGTCCGCCTGGTCACTTCCAAGGCAGCGGTCTAGGGGCTTTCGTTCGGATCAGGCTGGATCAGGGAGCGGGGCCTGGCGCCGTGCATCGTGAGCGGAGAAAGGAGCCCACGCGGAGCGGTTGGGGTCTCCCCTGCTCGAGCGAAGCCGAGAGCTTGGGGAAGACTGACGACAACGCTGCGAGGTGCGGTGCCAGGGCACGCGAGCCCAGCATGATCCGAACGACAGGCCCTAGGCCCTTCCCGGCGCGCGGCGGTATTGAGCCGGCGTGCGCCGGGCCCGTTCTCCCTACCGGCGAGGAAGCAATCACCATGAAGCACCCGAACGACGCCCTGACCCGGATCGAACTGCAGAGTCCGGTCCCCGAGGCGCTGGCCGCCGAGATCGAGCGCCGCCTCTACTTCGTGTCGCCCGAGATCACCGGCTACGAACTGGTCGTGAAGGACCACGAGGTGCACGGCATGGTCCTGTACTCGCCGGAGCCGCTCGATCACGCCGCCCTGACCGCCAAGGTCGACTACATGGTGAACAACGACGTCCGCAAGCAGCGGGTGACCCCGGCCAGGTCGGTCTGGACCTCGCCGAACCGGCGCGCACCGCAGGGCGACATATTCGGCCTCCTCGCGGAGTCCGGCGCGGTGACCGAGGTGGGCGAGGGCCAGGTGGCCCTCGGAGAGCCGCTGCTCTCCCTCTTCACGTACTTCGACAAGGCCGTCTGCGACCTGCTGGCCGAGGACTTCGACGCCCGGGAGTACCGGTACCCGACACTGATCCGGACCAAGGCCCTGGAAACGGCCGGATACATGAAGTCCTTCCCGCAGCACCTGATGTTCGTCACCCGGCTGCGCAACGACCTTGACGTCTACCGCGACTTCCAGGACTCGTACGCCGGCAACGGCCTCGATTCCGGGGTACTCGGCTCCTGCGGGAACGTCGACTACTGTCTGCCGCCGACGATGTGCTACCACACGTTCCAGCAGTACGGAGGACGGACGGTGGAGGCGGACCGGCTGCACGTCGTCACCTCCCGCGGCAAGTCGTTCCGATTCGAGGCGGCGTACTCCACGACGCTGGAGCGTCTCTGGGACTTCACCATCCGGGAGATCGTCTTCATGGGTGCCCGGGAAGACGTGCTGAACTCCCGGGAGCGGTTCATGCGCAAGGTCTTCGCCTTCGTCGAGACGCTCGGTATGAGCGGCTTCTGCGAGGTGGGGAACGACCCGTTCTTCTGCGGCACGGACACCTCGGAACGCATCTGGTCCCAGCGTCTGCTGGAGCTCAAGTACGAACTGCGGCTGGACGTCGCGCCGGACCGGACGATCGCCGTCGGCTCCTTCAACTTCCACGACGACCTCTTCGGCAAGGCCTTCGGCATCGACCACGGTGCGAACGGCCCGATCCGCAGCGGCTGCGTCGGCTTCGGTCTGGAGCGACTCGTCTACGCCTTCCTCTGCCAGTACGGCCTGGACAGCGCCGAGTGGCCGGCCCAGGTGCGCTCGGCCGTCGTCGGGAGCTGACGGTGAACGAGAGCAAGGGCCGTGACCCGCGCAACCAGCAGGAGGAAATCCTCTGCGCCGTGTTCGCCCAGGTCCTCGGAGTGGACCGGGTCACCGTCGACGACTCCTTCTTCGCGCTGGGCGGTCACTCCCTGCTGGCCACCCGGCTCGCCATCCGTGTCCGGGCGGCCCTGGGGGTCGACGTCCCGATGCGTACGGTCTTCGAGGCCCCGACCGTCGCCCAGCTCGCCGAGCGCCTGAAGAACGGCACCGGCAGCCGGCGCCCGCCCCTGCGGCGCACCGGCCGCCCGGAACAGATCCCGCTCTCGCAGACCCAGCGCCGGCTGTGGTTCCTGAACCGGTTGCACGGCGCGGCGGGGCACTACAACATGCCCATCGCCTACCGGCTGCGCGGCGAGCTCGACCTGCCCGCCCTGCGCAGTGCCCTCGGGGACCTGGTGACACGGCACGAGAGCCTGCGCACGGCCTGTCCGAACTGGGACGGACAGCCCCAGCAGATCGTCCTCGACCCTGACGAGGCGCCGGTCGAACTGCCGGTCACCGACGTCACCGAGGCGGAGCTGCCCGAGGCCCTGAGCGTGGAGGCCGGTTACGCCTTCGACCTCACAGCCGAGACGGTGTTGCGCTGTCACCTGTTCCGGCTGGGTCCCGACGAGCACGTGCTGTTGCTGACTGTCCATCACATTGCCTGCGACGGCTGGTCGCTGGCGCCGCTCAACCGGGATCTGGCATGCGCGTACTCCGCGCGCCGCAGCGGGCAGGAGCCGGACTGGGACGAACTCCCCGTGCAGTACGTCGACTACACGCTCTGGCAGAACGAACTCCTCGGCGACGAGGACGACCCGAACAGCCTGCTCAACAGGGAGACGGCGTTCTGGCGCGCGGAGCTGGAGGGGCTGAGCGACCGGCTGCAGATCGACGCGGCCGCCGCCCGGCCGGACGCCCCCTCCCACCGGGGTGGCCGGGTCGCCACGCGGATTCCGCAGTCGACCCACCAGGCGCTGCAGCAACTGGCTCGTGAGACCGGCACCAGCGTGTTCATGGTCGTGCAGGCCGCCCTCGCGGCGCTGCTCACCCGGCGGGGCGCCGGCACCGACATCGCGATCGGCATCCCCACCGCAGGGCGCACCGACGAGGGACTCGACGACCTCGTGGGATTCTTCGTCAACACCCTGGTACTGCGGACCAGGACCGACCGCGACCCCACCTTCCGCGAGCTGCTGTCCAGGGTTCGCAGCACGGACCTGGCGGCCTTCGCCCACCAGGAAGTGCCGTTCGACCACCTCGTCCAGGCCCTCAACCCTCCTCGGTCACCTGCCTGGCACCCGCTGATCCAGGTGATGCTCGCGTTCCAGAACAACGCGATCGCCGAACTCGAGATGCCCGGTCTCGCCGTGCGGACCGAACCCGTGGACGAGGGAATCACCCGCTTCGACCTGCGCTTCGAGCTGTTCGAGCGCTTCGCCGACCGTCGCACGCCGGCCGGCATCGACGCCAGCCTCACCTACGCTCTCGACCTGTTCACGCCCGCGGACGCCGAGCGACTGTCGCAGGATTTCAGCGACCTGCTGCGCGTGGTGGCCACGGCTCCGCAACTGCGGCTGAGCGAACTCGACCGGGCTCCCGTGCAGGAGCCGGTCCAAAGCCTGCCTGCCGAGTCCGTGCCCTCCACCGAGATCGCGCTGCGGGCCGCTTACGTCTGTTCCCCCTACGGCCAGCAGTGGGTCGGTATGGGGCGGACCCTGTTCCGGGCCGAACCCGCTTTCCGTACGGTCCTCGAGGAGTGCGACAGGGAACTGGCCCGGCACACGGGCTGGTCCCTGGTGCATGAGCTCTTCCTCGACGAACCGGACGCCAGGACGGGTGACGTCGGGGTGATGCAGCCCATCATCTTCGCCGTGCAGGTGGGCATCGCCCGCTGGCTGGAGTCCAAGGGCGTGCTGCCGTCCGCCGTCGCGGGCCACAGCATCGGCGAGATCGCCGCCTGTGTCATCGCGGGCATACTCGACATCCCCGACGCGGCCCGGCTCGTCCACCATTACAGCGACCAGCAGCGCAGGGTGGCGGGCCCGGCCTGCGGCATGGCCGCGTTCGAGCTGTCCGCGGCCGATCTCACCCCGCACCTGCGCGAAGGCGTCTCCATCGCGGCCCGCAACGGCCCCAGGACCACCATCCTGGCCGGCGAGCGCCCGGTCCTCGAGGCGATCGTGGCCGAACTCCAGGACCGCGACGTCCTGTGCGCCATGGTCCGCGTCGACCTGCCCGCCCACAGCCCGGCCATCGACCCGATCATGGCCGACCTCGAACGCGCCGTCGGCACCCTGACTCCCAAGCCGGGCCGCATCCCGATGGTGTCCTCGGTGACGGGCGAGGAGCTCGACTGGCAGCAGGCCACCGCCGGCTACTTCGCAGGCAACCTGCGCCATCCCGTCCTCCTCTCCGACGCCGTCAGCCGGCTGCTGCGCGAGAACGACGTCCTGGTCGAGATCAGCGCCCATCCCGTCCTCGCCCCCGCCCTTCAGCAGAGCGTCGAGGACTCCGGCACCGACGCCACGGTCGTGACGACCATGCGACGGAGCGACGACGACCGGACGGGCCTGCTCGACGCACTGCGCACGCTGGAAGGCCTCGGGGTGTGACCCGACGCCGCCGACAGGGGCTCCCGGTCGAGTGAGAACACCAGGAAGGGACGATCCGCGTGAGTGAACACCCCAAGACCTCCCCCTCGTCGCTGGCACGGCTCGTCGCCGACATCCGCGCGGCCGTACAAGCGGGTGGAGCCGACGATCCGGAGCGGAGCGGATGGCGCGTCGCGGCAGCCGTCGCCCCTCATCTCCTGGCCGAGGGCCTCCTGACACCGGAGCAGTCGGAGCCGGACCCGCGGTCCTACAAGCAGCACGTTCTGCATGTGGAGCCCGGCGGGGCGTTCTCCGTCGTCGCGCTGGTATGGCTGCCCGGGCAGCGGACCACCATTCACGACCACGTCTCCTGGTGCGTGACAGGCACCTATGTCGGGGCTGAGGAAGAGGTCCGCTACCGGCTCGTGGAGGACGGTGCCAAGCCCTGTCTCGTTCCCGTCGCCGTCACGACGAACGAGGCCGGAGAGGTCGACTTCATCGTCCCGCCCGGCGACATCCACGAAGTCCGGAACTCGGCCGAGTGCACCACCGTGTCCATTCATGTGTACGGAGCCGACATGGGCAGGCTCGGCTCCAGCATCCGGCGCACCTACGACCTTCCCAGGAGGCCGGCCGAAGTGCGCATCTGAGCGAAGTGCGCATCCGAGGCAGCCCGTCGTCTCCGGCACGGGAGCCGCCGCAGGAACGACGAAAAAGGGGGGGCCCCAAGGTCATCGCCATCGCGATGACCTTGGGGCCTCCCCCCTTTTTCTGCTTTCTTCGTCTGATCCTGGGCTGCCCGGTCCTCAGTCGCCGCCGGGCCACGGGCCGCCGGAGAGCAGCGCCGCGATCTGCGGACCGATGCGGTCCAGCGCCCGATGCGACGTCATCTCCCCGTGACTGCAGGCCAGTTGTACCGTCCGGATCCTCCCGGTGACGTACGGGGCCCAGTCGTCCGGGACGGGTGCCCCGTCCCCCCTGCCCTCCGTGGCGGTCCAGAGCAGGACGTCGCCGTCGAACACCGTCGGGCGGAAGGCGTGCGCGAGGCCGACGTTGGACCTGAACACCCTCGCCATGGCGTCGACCTGCTCCTGCGCCAGGCCCGCGAGCACACCGTCGGCGGCCCCCGGTGCCGGGTCGCCGTCGCCCAGTGATTCGAGGAGCTCACGCAGGCCGGAGGCCGAGCTCAGGACAGGGGCGGGGAGGTGATGCAGGGGATACGAGTCGAGCAGCGCCAGTAGTGCCACCGTCTCACCGGCCGTCTGGAGACGGGTCGCGATCGCCTGCGCCAGGAGACCGCCGAACGACCAGCCGAGCAGGTGGTAGGGGCCAGTGGGCTGGATGGCCCGGATCCGGCGTACGCAGCTCTCCGCCAGCTCCTCGACGTCCGACGCGGGATCGGCTCCGGTCAGCCCGCCGTCCTGGAGGGCGTACACCGGCCGGTCGCTCTCGGTGAACCGCAGAAGACCCGAGTAGACCCATCCGACCCCGGCCGCCGGATACAGGCAGAACAGCGGCGGCAGGGCGCCTCCGGTGCGCAGCGGCAGGATGCCCGAGAGCGGGTCCCCGCCGGTGCCGCGGGCCAGCAGCTCCGCGAAGGCGGCCACGGTCGGGGCCTCGAACAGGCTCCGCACGGTCAGAGTGGTACCCAGTGCCTCGCGGATACGGGCCACCAGGCGGATCGCGTCGAACGAGTTGCCGCCCAGCCGGAAGAAGTCGTCGTGCACTCCCGTGCCGGGTATGCCGAGCACATCGGCGAACAGCGAGCAGAGCAGTTCCTCGGTGGCATCGCGCGGGGCGACCGTCACTCCGGCGGGCCGGAGCCGGGGCGCCGGCAGCGCCCTGCGGTCGAGCTTGCCGTTGACCGTCAGGGGGAGCTCGTCGACGATCACGAAGTGGTCCGGCACCATCTGGGCGGGCAGCCGGAGTTCCGCCTCCCGCCGCACGTCATCGACGTACAGGTCCGGGGCTGACCAGCCCGGGGCGCAGGACGCCGGTGTGGCGCTCGTCCCGTGTGCGGGTGCGGGCAGCCGGGGCAGATCGTCGCGGACGGCGTAGACGGTGACCAGGCCGGTGTCCGAGAGCATCCGCAGCCCGTCGACGGTGACCCGGTACCCCCGCGCTTCCAGGGTCTCCTGAATCCAGTCGAGCCGCCCAGACGCGGTGTGCGCCTCGATCACGAGCTGACGGACCAGGCCCCAGTGTTCGTCGCGGAGCCCGAGCAGGACCTCGCGTTCGCTCTTCTCCGCGTCGATCTTGAGCAGATCGATGCGTTCGACGCCGGTCTCGTCGATCACGTCCGAGAGCGTGCGCAGATCACAGGTCACATCGATGTGCCGCAGCCGCTCGGTGAGCAGACTGTCGAGGTCCTCCTCCTCCGAACCGCCCCGCGGGAGGTCTTCCTGTGCCGGGCGCTCGTTGCGTACGAAGGCGTCCAGGACCTGCCGTTCCTCGCCGAGGTCGCCGAACCGCCCGGACATGATCGACAGTTGTGGGTAGTACGTGAACGAGGCCGTGCCCGCCGCTTCGGCGAGTCCGCACGCGAACAGCCTGGCGTCGACCCCGTGCAGCCGGGTGTTGAGTTCCAGCATGCGGAACAGCTGAGGTATCGGCTCGAACGAGTAGACCACGCTGTCGGGACACGAGCGGGCGACGGCGAGGGAGAAGAACCCGATGTGGGCGCCGACGTCGAAGACGCAGGCTCCGCTCTCCGGCAGCACGACCCCGTGCCGCAGATACTCGTCCTCCTCGAAGATCTCGCGGTACAGGAAGTCCGTCTCCGCCCGGTTGGGACCGGCGACGGCCATCCCGTTGGGCAGCGTGTGCAGTTCCTCCCTGTCGACGAGACCGGCCTGTTCGAGGCGGCACAGGTTCCGCAGTGCGCCGGCCCTTTGGGGATCCGGTACGAGATAGGCGGTCAGACGCGTCTCGCCCGCCCCGTCGGGCACCGCCGTCACCACCGCTTCGGCGACTGCGTCGTGCCGTGCCAACGCCGCCTCGACCTCGCCGAGTTCGATGCGTACGCCCCCCACCTTGACCTGGTGGTCGCCACGGCCGGCGTAGTGCAGGACCCCGTCCGTGTCCCAGCGGGCGAGGTCTCCGGTGCGGTACATCCGGCTGCCGTCGGGACCGTACGGATCGGGTACGAAGCGCTCCGCCGTCAGTGCCGGCCTGTTGACGTAGCCACGGGCGAGCTGGAGGCCCGAGATGTAGAGCTCGCCCGTCACTCCGGGCGCGACCCGGCGCAGCTCCGTGTCCAGGACGTACAGCCCGGTGTTCGGGACCGGGGTTCCGATGGGGACCGGGCCTGGCGGGTCGCCGGGGCGACAGCGCCAGTAGGACACGTCCACCGCGGCCTCGGTGGGCCCGTAGAGATTGTGCAGTTCGGCATCCAGGACGCGGAAGAACCGCGACCGCAGCTCACCGGAGAGCGCCTCGCCGCTCGCGAACACCCGGCGCAGTGAAGCGCACCGGGCCGCGGCGGGCTCTTCGAGGAAGAGCCGCAGCATGGACGGTACGAAGTGCACGGTCGTGATCCGCTGCGTCTGGATCACCCCGGCGAGCAGGGCGGGGTCGCGGTGCCCGTCCTGCCCGGCCAGAACCAGGCGCGCGCCGACGCACAACGGCCAGAAGAACTCCCACACGGATACGTCGAATCCGGCGGGTGTCTTCTGCAGGACGCGGTCGTCGCGGTCCAGCGGGTACTCGGACTGCATCCAGCGCAGCCGGTTGACGATGGCCTCGTGGGAGACGGCCACTCCCTTGGGCCGGCCGGTCGACCCGGAGGTGTAGATGACGTAGGCGAGATCCGACGGGCGGGGCGAGCGGAGTTCGCACTCCGCGGCCGTGAGCCCGTCCTTCTCCGACAGCCGCCGGACGTCCTCGACGCCGAGCGTCAGCAACGGCCGGGCGTCCTCGGCCATCATCCGAACCCGCTCCGCAGGCAGCAGCGGGTCGACGGGCAGATAGGCCGCCCCGGCCCTGTGCACGGCGTACAGGGCGACCAGCAGCTCCACCGAGCGCGGTACCGAGACCGCCACGACCGTGCCGGGTCCTGCCCCCTTGGCGACCAGCGACAGTGCCATCCGGTTCGCCCTGGCATCCAGTTCGGCGTACGTCATGGACTCGTCGCCGGACACCAGCGCGATCGTGTCGGGAGTGCGGGCCACCTGGGCCGCGAACAGATCCGGCAGGGTCTCTGCCGCCATGTCGTGAGCCGGTGTGTCGCTCATGACGTCACTTCCCCTTGTCGTCGGACTGGCCATTGAACCGGGTCGGGCTCCGGCGGGGTCCAGCAGGCGCCTCTTGTGTGGTGCGTGGAAGACGGTAGTACGGAGACGTCCGGGCACTGCGGCCCGACCGCGCGCACCGGACAGGGGACGCCCGGTTCGACCAGGTGCTGCGCCAGAAACGTCCACGAGTGGCTCGTGGACGGCGTCCGCGAGCCGGATTCCTGGCGCAGGACACTAGAGGCCGTCGATCATCCGGCTGCGGCCGGTCAGGTTGACGAGGACGGTCTCGTCCGGGCGGATCTGCCCCGACGAGGCCCGGTCGCGTACGGCGGCGATGGCGGCGGCCGATGCGTGGCAGACGTCGATGTCCTCCAGGTCACTCAGCATGCGGCGGGCCGTGACGAGGTCCGCGCTCGCCGCGGAGACGATGGCGCCGCCGGTGGCGGTGGCGATGGAGTGCAGGTACGGGTAGTAGGGCGAGCCGTCCCCGAGGAGGATGGCGGTGGCCAGTCCGCGGGGGTCCTCGATCCGGTGGGCGTCCGACAGCTCCGTGCGGCCCTCCTGCCAGCCGCGTGCGGACGGGGCGCAGGACTCCTCCTGGACCATCAGGAACGCCGGCATGCGCGAGAGCTCGCCCAGGGCCAGATACTCCTGCGCACCCTTGTGGGCGGCGAGCATGCCCATGCCGCTGCTGATCGCCTGCACGACGAGGTCCGGAGCGCGGTCCATGGCGTCGAAGGCCTCGAGGTAGGCGAGTTTGAGGCCCTCCCTGCGGGCCCAGTTGAAGAAGCCCGCGTCGAAGTGGATGCCCGATTCCGCCGCGTACCTGCGGGCCTCGGCGGAGGCGTCCACATAGCTTCCGTCCACCACGGTGAGGGCGGTCCGGCTGTCGTCAGGTATGTCGTGGTTGGCGACGAACTCCTTGCCGCAGAAGAACCGTGCTCGCATCATGGGGTCCATGCGTACGGCCCGGGCCAGTGCGGTCGAGCTGTTTCCCGTGCTGGAGCCGACGAACTCCTTCACTCCGAACTGGCGCAGCACGGCGGTCACCAGCGAGGCCAGCCGGTCCTTGGTGGTACGGGTCGGCTGCCGGGACTCGTCCTTGAGCCACAGCCCCGGGACACCGATGGCTTCGCCGAGGCGCGGTGCGGGACGGCACGGGGTCCGCACGGTCACACCGCTGTCGAGGAAGTCCCGCGAGGTCAGCGGGAGCAGGTCGAAATAGACCTGCTCCGGGTCGACGTGGTCATGCCGGACCATGCCGGACAGGTCGTATCGAGGTTCCAGTGCTCCTGTGCACTCAGGACATCGGTACATCGGCGCCGCTTCGAACTCTCGCTGGCAGAGCATGCAGACCAGGAGGAACTTCGCGCGCATGCTGGGCTCCTTCGGGGCGGAGGTGTACACGGCTGATTTCCTTCGCGTCGTTCTCGGATGGTGAGGAGCAGGGGGAGCGGCGAGCAGGGGGAGTGGACACGAGTACGCCCCCGGGGAGAGGGCTCCCCGGGGGCGTACGGACGATCGGAGGCTCAGTTCTCGCCGTTCCACGACCGCCACAGCGCCGCGTACGCTCCGCCCGCGCCCACCAGCTCGTCGTGTGTGCCCAGTTCGACGATGCGGCCGGACTCCATGACGGCGACACGATCGGCGTCATGTGCGGTCTGGAGCCGGTGGGCGATGGCGATGACGGTGCGGTCCGACCGGACCGCGGCCACCGCTCGCTCCGCCTGCCGGGCCGTCGTCGGGTCGAGCAGCGAGGTGGCCTCGTCCAGGATCAGGGTGTGCGGATCCGCCAGGTGCACCCTGGCCAGGGTGAGCTGCTGCGCCTGTGCGGCCTTGAGCTCGACGCCGCCCGAGCCCAGCATGGTGTCCAGCCCCTGTGGCAGATCGGCCACCCAGTCCGCCTCCATCAGCGCCAGTGCCGCGAGGATGGCCTCGTCGTCGGCCTCGGGTGCGGCCATCATCATGTTGTCGCGGAGAGTGCCCATGAACACGTGGTGCTGTTGCGTGATGAGGACGATGCGGTTGCCCAGTTCGCCCGCCGCGGCCAGGTCGGCGACGGGAACACCGCCGACCAGGATGGAGCCGGTGTCGGGGGTGTCCACGCCGGACATCAGCTTGCCGAGGGTGGACTTGCCGGCTCCGGAGCGTCCCACCACCGCAAGCCGTTCACCGGGCCGGACCTGGAGCTCGACGTCCTTGAGGACCTCGTGGTCGGGGAGGTAGGAGTACCGCACGCCCTGGACCTCGATGAGGTCGTCCGCAGGGGGCGGCACCGGGGCGTCCGGCGTGTGTGACACCAGTCCGACGCCCTTGATACGTGCGAACGAGGCCCCGCTGCGCTGTAGTTGCTCGACCCAGATCAGCATCTGGTTGAGCGGGTCGACCAACTGCCACATGTAGAGGCTGCCCGCCACCACGGTGCCCAGGGGGATGGCTCCGTCGAGATAGCGGAGGCCGCCCACGAGCAGGACGAGTGCCATGGGCAGGGTGTGCGCGAACTCGGTGACCGGGAACAGCACAGTCCGCAGGGAGAGGGTGCGGGTACTGGCGCCGTAGGTCTTGTTGATCGCCTGGTCGAGGGCGTTGTTCTGCTGTGTACGCAGCCCGTAGGCCTCGACGGTGCGTGCGCCGTGCGCGGTGGAGTTGAGGATCTCGGCGACTCCACCGGCGGCTGCTCCCTCGGCGAGGTAGGCGTCGCGGGAGCGCGCGAGGTACCAACGGCTCACCACCCAGACGAGCGGCAGACCCACCATGGAGCAGAGCCCGAGCAGGGGGTCCAGAAGGAAGACCGCAGCGAAGATGAACACTACCTGGACGCAGGCGATGAAGATGTCCGGGGCCGCGTTGCGCAGCGTGGCCGACACGGTCGCGACGTCCAGTGTCGAGCGGGTGACCAGGTCACCGGTGCCCACCTCGTCCGCGACCCGCCCCGGCAGCGCCAGGGCCCGGTCGACGACCTCCTCGCGGAGCCGGGCGAGCGCGCGCTCGCCGAAGCGGTGGGAGAGACCGCGCGCATAGCGCGTCAGCACCAACTGGGCGGCTGCGAAGGCCAGCACGGCGGCAGCCAGTACGTCGACCTGGGACACGGACAGGTCGCCCGCCTCGAACCTGGTGATGATGCGGCCCAGCAGCCAGGGACCGGCCGCGCCGGCGAGTGCGGCAAGAGACGTCAGCAGCAGCATCCCGCAGACGGCACGGGGGTCGTCCTTCAGCAGCTGCCAGCCTGCCCGGCGTGCCGTCCTGCCGTCGGCGACCGGCAGACGGGGCGTGTCGTCGGATCGGCTCATCGGGACTGTCCTTCCACAAGCTGAGCCACGGCGGCTTCGGCGGGGGTTTCGGCGCTGCCGCGGAACACCAGTTCCGCGTATCCGGGCTGACCGGCGAGGAGTTCTCCGTGCGTGCCGGTCGCCCGCACCTTCCCGTCCACCAGGTAGGCGACTTCGTCGGCCTGGCCGAGCACGAGTGGCGAGGTGCTGACGACAAGGGTGGTCCGCCCCTCGCGGTGCTGTGCCACCCAGCCGGCGACGGTCGCCTCCGTGTGCGCGTCCAGTGCGGACGTGGGCTCCACGAGCAGGAGCACCGCCGGATCGGCGAGCAGGGCCCGGGACAACTGCAGCCGCTGACGCTGGCCCCCCGAGACGTTGCGCGCCTGGTTCTCCAGGTGGCTGTCGAGCCCGTCGGGCAGCGCTTCGACGATGTCCTCCGCGGCGGCGGCGTGCAACGCCCGCCAGATGTCCTCGCTGGAATGTTCGCCGCGTCCGGAGACGACGGAACGCAGTGGTCCTGCGAACACGTAGGCGTCGTTGTCCGCTAGCAGGATGTGCTGTCTCAGAGCGGTGCGGTCCCATTCGGACAGCTGGGTCTCCCCCCAGGAGACGTCGGAGCCGGTGTAGCCGGCCAGCCGGTCCACCACGGCGCGTGGCTCGTCGGGGCGGGCGCCGACCAGGGCCGTGACCTTTCCCGGCGCGACCACGAGGCCCGACGTGGGGTCGTGCAACGGGCTGGGGGTGGCCGGCGCGTCGATTAGGGTCCGCGGTTCCTCGGGAGCCGGGGCGAGCGCCAGGATGTCGATCACCCTCCGTGCGGAGACGAGCCCGCGCGGCAGGTCGTCCGCCCCTTCGATGAGGAACGAGACTGGCCCGAGCAGGGCCGCGACATATCCGTAGACCGCCACCAGTTCGCCCACGGTGATGGCCCCGCTGGCCGCCATCCGCGCACTGATCCAGGTCACGACGGCGAGAAAGACCATGGGAAGGCAGGCGGTGAGTGCCTGGACCCAGCTGGTGATGGCGGCGACGCGGTAGCCGAGCGGCACGAGGGCCTGGGAGCGTTCCCGGTACCGTCCGGCGAACATGCGCTTGCCGCCGATCCCGTTGAGGACGCTCAGGCCGGCCACCATGTCGCCGGCCAGAGCGGTCAGGGCTCCCTGATCCTCCCGGTAACGGTTCTCGGCGCCGTGCAGTCTCCCCAGGAGGGGGCCGACGGTGAGCGCCACAGCCGGGACCCCGAGAAGGATCACCAGGGCGAGAACGGCCGAGATCTGGAAGAGGAGCACCGCGGTCGCGACGTACGCGATGGCCGCACCCACGCCGGGGCCCGTGATGGTCAGTGTCTGCGCGATCCTGCTGGTGTCACCGGCTTGGAGGTGTGTGAGCTCGCCCGCGGACACCTGGCGGGGCAGCGTCGATCCCAGGCGGGTGACGTGGCGTGTGACGACCTGCACCGTGCGGTAGGCCGCGTCCACACGGATGAGCGTCATGGTGCGGTGCCGCAGGATGCCGAGGATCGCGACCACGGCCCCCGTGACGACCAGGGCGCCGATCCAGAGGAGCAGCGCGCTGGTGTCCCGGGCCCTGAGTCCGTCATCGATCGTCTTCGACATCAGGTACGGCGGGATCATGAGCGCGCACATCCATGTGGTTCCCCACGTGGTGCCGAGAAGCACTCGCCTGCGTTGACTTGTCGTCAGCCACCAGAGGTACCGGAGGGGACTCCGGTGATCCGGCTGGCCCGGGTCTTCGTAGGGGACCCGGCGCGCGCCTTCGGGCAGGCCTCGTCCGTGGATCA
This sequence comes from Streptomyces mutomycini, assembly GCF_001700505.1. GTDB lineage: Bacteria > Actinomycetota > Actinomycetes > Streptomycetales > Streptomycetaceae > Streptomyces > Streptomyces mutomycini. Next base: position 27,898 of record NZ_MAPV01000063.1, on the reverse strand, counting down.
TCTCGGCCGTCCTTGCATGAGGTTGTGGGACAGGTCCGGCTGACGGGAGCAGCGGGCCACCGGGGCCTGGAGGCGGTCGGCCGGCCTGCAGGGGCGGGTCGCGCAGGAGAGATCTGCCGCGGAGCCGCCGGGAGAGACGGGAGGCAGAGATCCACAGGGCGCCCGCCGGCGAGCGATTCGCTGCGGTACGCCACGCGCCGTGAACAGAAATACGCCATACCGCCGGGAAAGGCCGTATGGCGTGAAGTCGCAGTGCTCCAACGTGGGGCCCATGTTCTTAGTGCATCGCCGGCTTGTCAATGTCTGCCGGACGGACAGTGCCGGTGACGGTGCGTCCGGTGACCGGCGGCCGTGATGAGGGAGGACCCCCGTCCGGCGGTCGAAGGTGTACACCCCGGGCACCCGGCCGGTGACACTCGCCCATGTGGTCCGCCTTTCAACCTCGCGCGCCGAGAATGAGGAATTCATGGAATGCGGTCGCGGGAGGTGCATGTGGGTACCAACTGCACCTCGGACCACGTTTGCATCTTGCCTCATATGTCCGGTGTCAGTGGGTCGGGGCCCTTTCGGTGGAGGTGATTCCATGACGTGAGTCCATGAATATGGCCTGAACCATACTCGGTTGACGTTTGCGAGCCGTCGTCCTGACGCTCCAGCGCGCCGGAAACGATCCGCAGCCACTCGCCGAAGGCGGTGGCCCGTGCGGCCATAACCCGTACGCCATCGGCGGGCGATGGAGTGTCGGGAGGGAGGCAAGGGCACCGTTTCCGCCACCGGATCGCCATCCCTTGCCCGCATCATGTCCGGTTCCCGGTACGGGATCGCGTCACCCCGCAACGCGCCACCGCCAAGTCCGCCGACCGGCCCGGACCCTCACAGGCCCACACGATCGGACGACGATGAAACGGGCATCAAGTCGCCTACCGTCGCTGACGGAGAAGATGATCCACTGGCGTCATTGACGAGCCGCCGGGCGGTCCATATATTTTCAACTCGATCGCATGCCGGTGCACCGGCTTCGTGACGACGGCGTGAATTCAGGTCAGTCGGTTCATCCTGCGGGAAACATTGTGGGGAAGCGCAGAATGCCGGTCGTCGACCACCAGGCCAGAACCGAAACACCGCCGGCGCGCCGCCTGGCCTGCGCCGGCTGGGGGCGGGAGCCCGATCCGGAGTCCACACTTCGATGTCCCCGGTGTCCGGCTGCGGCAGATCCCCCAGGCTGAACCCGGACAGCGCCACCCACCGGAATGATGCGCCCGCACCCACCTTCGCAAGGATTCCGTTGATACTCAGTCACCTCTCCACGCAACAGGCGGAGCGCCACGGCGAGTTCCGCGCCTTCGCAGATCGTGCCCTGGTCCCGCAGGCGGACCGCTTCGATCGTGAGCAGGCGATCTCCCGGGAGGTCATCGCCGACCTCGCCGGGCAGGCATACCTCGGTGCGCTCATTCCCAAGGAGTTCGGCGGCGCCGGCATGGGCTGGATCGAGTACGGGCTGCTCACCGAGGAGCTCGGCCGGGGCTGCCAGTCGATCCGGAACTTCGTGGCCGTGGACGACATGGTCGCCCACTCGATCCACAAATGGGGAACCGAGGAGCAGAAGGAGCAGTGGCTGCTCCGGATCACCTCGGGGCGGACTCTTGCCGCCTTCGCCCTGACCGAACCGGACGTAGGCAGCGACGCCGCCGCCGTCGAGACCACGGCGACGGCCGACGGCACCGAGATCGTCCTTCGCGGCACCAAGAAGTGGATCAGCTTCGCCCAGATCGCGGACCTCTTCCTGGTCTTCGCCAAGCTCGACGGGCAGCACACCGCCTTCCTGGTGGAGCGGGACACTCCCGGCCTGTCGGTGGAACCGATCGAGGGCCTGCTCGGCCTGCGTGGTTCGATGCTCGGCCGGATCACCTTCGACGACTGCCGGATCCCGGCCACCAACCTGGTCGGCCGGCCCGGCGTGGGTCTCACCTTCGTCGCCTCCAGTGCGCTCGACCTCGGCCGTTACAGCACGGCCTGGGGCTCGGTCGGTCTGGCCCAGGCATGCCTGGAGGCCTCCACGGAGTACGCCGGCCGCCGTGCCCAGTACGGCACCGAGATCAGTAACCACCAGCTGGTCCAGCAACTGCTGGCCGACATGCTCACCGACACCGTCACGGCCCGGCTGCTCTGCCACCACGCAGGGGTGAGCAAGGAGCAGGGCGAGATGGAGGCCGTCAACCACACCCTGCTGGCGAAGTACCGGGCCTCGACCATCGCCGTCAAGGCTGCCGCGGACGCGGTGCAGATCCACGGGGCCCAGGGCATCGGCGCGGAGGCGTCCGTCCAGCGTCACCACCGGGATGCCAAGGTGATGGAGATCATCGAGGGCACGACGCAGATCCAGCAGACCATGCTCGGCCAGTTCGCCCTCCGGGCGGCCCAGCTGTGAGCGACGACCTGCGCACAGGAGCGGTGACCTACGGTCAACTGTCGGTCCTGCGCTCGCTGGAGACGCACGGAGCCGACCACCGGTCGGTCGCCAACCTGATCAGCGTCTGGGAGGTGCCGTTCGGTGTCGGGACGGCCCAGGTGATGGACGCCTGGCTCCAGTTGGTGGCGGCACACGAGTCGCTGCGGACCACCTATGACCTGAGCGGCCCCTCGCCGACCCAGACGGTCCACCCGTACCGCCCGTCCGGCGTTGCGGCGGTGGAGCTGGCCGAGGACAGCTTCGAGGCGGCTCTTCGGCTGGCCGCCGAGTCGGCCGCCGAGCCGATCGACATCGAGTCCGGGCAGCCGTGGCGTGCCTTCGTCACGACTCACCAGGGCGATGCGCTCCACCTGGTCACCGTGATCCATCATGTGGCGGCCGACAACGGTGCGTTGCGGGTGCTGGAGGAGCAGTTCGGCCTGCTCCTGGACGGCGGGACGCTCGGGCCGGTGGTGCAGCCGCTGGAGATGGCGCAGGCGCAGCAGGAGGAGCCGGGTTCCCGGAGCGTCCGGCACTGGACCGAGGCATGGGGCCAACTGGTCCCGGCGGACCGGGATCCGGATGACGGCAGTGAGCGTCGCCGGGCGTCGCTCTACAGCCTGGAGGCTCTGGCCGCCACGCAGCAGCTCTCCGAACGGCTGAGGATCTCGGTCCAGTCGGTGGTGCTGGGCGTCGGCGCGCTCGCGCTGTCCCGGCTCAAGCGGACCGAACAGGTGACCCTCGCGCTGATGGCCGCCAACCGGCTCACCGATCGGTGGGTGCCGCTGGTCAGCTCGCTCAACCAGTTCGCTCCGGTCACCCTCACCATCGATGAGGAGGCCAACCCGCTGGAGTACCTGCGGGCGGGCTACCTCCAGTGCATGACGGCGTACATGAACGGCTGCTACGACGTCGACGCGCTGAGGACGAGCCTTCGGCAAGCGGGCCGGCAGGAGACGGACCCGACCGCCTTCGCCAAGCACTTCAACTTCCTCGGCGACGTCGACGCCGAGCCCGACGCCAGATCGGACCTGCACACCGGGATTCAGTGGCGCCCCTCCACCCAGCGATCCGGGCCGAACTTCCACCTCGCGGTGGCCACCGGGAAGGGGATTCTCATCGGCGTGGGCGCGAGCCGCGACTACCTCGAAGGGAATCTTCCGGCCGTCCTCGCGGCCTCGATCGAGGCCGGTCTGATCAATATCGCCAAGGGGTCCGAAAGTTCCCTGGCCGAGGTGTCGCTGGACAATCCGTGGAGGTCCGTCTGAGAGCTCGCGGAATGCGGGGGGAGAATCCTCTCCCCCCGCAGGTTCGCCGTTCATGACCGGGGCGAGCCGGTTTCAGAACCCCGCACAGATTCCGCGACGCTGCTTCTTCATGATCAACACCTCCCTCTCCGTGGTGACTATAGCCACGGGCGGTCGTGCTGTGGAAGGAGATTCCGGCTGAGTCGCGGGAAGACGACTGAGCTTTCGCTCATGACGGATTCGCGCGCACGACGGGGACCGGGTTGCGGTCATGGACGGCGGTCCGGGGGACCGGTCCGGGGCTCCGTGGTGACGGCCCGGCTTCGGCGGCGGAAGCTGCAGTGATCATGCGGAGATTCCGGGGGTGGAGGACGCCGTTCAAGCGCCTTGTCGCGTGCGGTTGGTCCGTTGGCTCTGCTGCGGAGGACAAGGTGAAGCTATTTTTGGGCCATTGGTCCAAGAGGTTGGGCTTCAGTTGAACCAGTAGTCCCTCAGATGTTGAGATAGGTCTGTCAATGGCGCTGCGGGTCCCCTCGGGATCTCTGCGGCGCCTTTCTCATGTCCGCACCGGTCCAGGTGCGAAAGGGGCCGGGTAGCTTGCTGAAGAGGGCGTTCGTCGCACACGATCCTGGGCAGATGCGACTGCGGTTCGCGTCCCGGGCCGTGCTCGGCATCGGGCTCGCCGTCGCCCTGTGCGGGGCGGCCGGGTACTCGCTGACAGCGGCCATCACCGGTGGCCTGGCCGCGCTGCTCGCACTGTTCACGGTGACCGACCCGACGGTGCGTGGGCAGGCGACCACGACCGCGTTCCTCCCCGTCGTCGGTCTCCCGGTGCTCACGCTCGCCGCGGTGCTGCACGATGTGCCCGTCGCGCGCGACCTGGCCTTCCTCGCCGTAGTGGGGGCGGGGGTGTACGCGCGGCGGTGGGGACCGCGCGGGCACTCGCTGGGCGTGTTCGGCTTCATGGCCTATTTCTCCGCCCAGTTCCTGCACACCGTGCCCGGCCAGCTCCCCGAACTCTGTGCGGCCGTGCTGCTGTCCCTCGTCGCGTCGTCGGTGGTGCGGTTCGGGGTGTGGTGCTACGAGCGGCGGTTCGCGGCCCCCATGGCAGTCGCCCTTCCTGCCGGGGGGACAGGGCTCGGGCGGGTCACGACGCGGCAGGCCGTGCAGGCGACGCTGGGGGCGGGGTTCGCGCTCGCGGTGGGGCAGGTGCTCTCAGATCAGCGTTGGTACTGGGCGGTCGGCGCCACCTGGTGGGTGTTCGTGGCCACGACCTCGCGGGGCGAGGCCGTCGTGCGCGGGTTCAGACGGTTCCTGGGAACGGTGCTCGGGATCGGGGTCGGCTTCGCCGTGGCTGTGCCGCTGCACCATGAGCCGGTCGTGGCCGCCGTGGTCGTGGCGCTCAGCGTGTTCGGGATCTTCTACACCGCCGCCGTCTCCTATACCTGGATGATGCTTGCCGTGACCGTCATGGCGAGCATGCTGTACGGACTGCTCGGCGTGCTCGACACGGGTCTGCTCATGCTGCGGGTGGCCGAGACGGCGGTCGGGGCGCTCGGCGCCGCCCTGGCGGTGCTGTTCGTGCTGCCGGTGACCACGCACTCGGTGACCGAGGCGTGGGTGGAGCGGGCGCTGCGGTGCGTGCACACGTGCACGGCGGAGGCCGCCGCCCGGCTCGCCGGGAGCGAGGACGTCGACCCGCACCAGCGCGTTGTCGAACTGGAGGCGATCCTCGGCCGGGTGCGCCTGTCGCTCGCGCCGCTCGTGCATCCGCTCAACCTGATGAAGGCCCGCAAGCGACGGGCGTTGCAGGTCCTCGCGCTGCTCGACGACTGCGCACGTGAGGTGCGCGGCCTGACCTCCGTGGCCGCCGACCCGGAGGCGTCGCACGACATCCGGCTCGCCGCGGCCTGCTGGCGGGTGGAGGCCGCCGTCGAGGCGCTCACCGACGCGCCGGCCGTCGGGCGGGACCTCCGGCTCGACACCGCGACGGCTACGGAACCGACGGGCGTCGAGCCGGTGCTCGCCCACCTCCATGCGCTGGAGCGGGCCCTGCTCGAACTCGCCGTGCCCCTGCGGAGGGCCGGCCGCGTTCCGGCCGGCGCCTGAGCCGCCGCGCGCGGCGAGACCCTCGAGCGTCACCTCGACCCGGTACTGCTTCTGGGGTGCTCGCCTCACCGCTGCACGGTTTCCGGCGCCCGCCGCTCGCCGACGCCTGATCGCGCCCCGTCGACCCGCCTCCGCCGCCCCGACAGGGCCGGACCGGTAAGCGCTGCCTGCTACCGTCGGCCGGGAAGATCGTGACGGACGTGAAGAGGGGTAGCGCGATGGGCGCCGACCACGCAGGGCGGGCATTCATAGGGTCGTTCACCTCGGCGGGCGGCCGTGGCATCAGTGTCGCCGCCGTCGACCGTGACACCGGAGCGCTGTCCGTCCTCGCGTCCACGGACGTCCTGGCCGATCCGTCCTTCCTCGCGGTCGGCCGTGCTCCCGGGACGGGCGGCGCCGTGCTGTACGCGGTCAGCGAGACCTCCGACGGTGCCGCCGCGGCCTTCGGCATCGACGACGACGGCACGCCGCGGCTGATCGGTGAGGTGCGACCGGTCGACGGGAGCAGCCCCACCCACCTTGCCCTCGCCGCCGGCCATCTGCTCACGGCCAACTACGGCTCCGGCAGTGTCACCGCACTGCCCGTGCGGGACGACGGCTCACCCGGTCCGGCGACCGGCCTGCTCCGGCACGAGGGCCGTGGCCCCGACGAGAGCCGCCAGTCGGGCCCGCACGCGCACCAGGTGCTGGCCGACCCCTCGCGGAACTGGGTGCTGAGCGTGGACCTCGGTACGGACTCCGTACGCGTCTGTGCCCTCGACCCCGAAAGCGGCTCCCTGAGGCTGCACACCGAGACGGCGCTGCGACCGGGTACCGGACCGCGTCATCTCGCCTTTCACCCGTCCGGAGGACACGCCTACGTCCTGAACGAGCTGGAACCGACTGTCACCGTGTGCCGCTGGGACGCGGCCGGGGGAGTCCTCGAACCGCTCGGGGAGACGCAGGTGCTGCCGCAGGACCACGACGAAGGCGGCGGCGCTGCGCGAGCGTACCCGTCGGAGGTGGTGGTCTCGCACGACGGCCGCTTCCTGTGGACCGCCAACCGCGGGCACGACAGCATCTCCGTCCTCACGCTCGACGAGACGGCCGAGAAGCCCGTCCTGGCGGCGGCAGTGGGCTGCGGAGGACGCTGGCCGCGCGATCTCACCCTCGACCCCACCGGGCAGTGGCTGTACGCCGCCAACGAGCACTCCGGGAACGTCAGCTGGTTCGCCGTGGACGCTGAGACGGGAATCCCGGTGCACGCGGGCTCCGTCGAGGTGCCGGCCGCATCCTGCGTGGTCCTCGGCTGACTCCCGCCCCCACAGGGCCGGGGCGCCGCGGCCGGGGGGTGCGCCGTCAGGCGACCGGCGACGGCATGTGGGGCGGACCGGAGAGACTGGTCCGCCCCACATCGTCCAGGGTGTGCGGGTGGCGCGGATCAGTGCGCCTGGGCTCCCTGAGGCGTCGCCGGGGTGATCCCCAGCGTCGTCGCGTACAGCGAGAGCACCAGCTTGCCGATGGCCGGGTACGCGCCGAGAGGCTCCGCCGTGGCACAGCCGGCCTCCTTCGCGGCAGCGTCCAGCAGTCCGGCGTCGATCTCCGGACCCACCAGGTACGGCGCGAGCGCGAGCTGTGCCGAACCGGAGTTCTGCAGCTGCGCGGCGATGGACGCGACCGAACCCTCCACGTCCAGGGCCGCGGCCATCACCGGCACGGCGAGGCGGGCTGCCAGCAGCATGCCGGTGATCCCGGCGGCCTGCACGGCCTCCTCGCCGCCCACCGTGACCAGCACGATGCCGTCGGCCGCGGTCGCCACGGTGAACAGCCGCGCGCGGTCGGCGCGGGCCAGGCCGGCCTCCGAAAGGCGTACGTGCAACGCCTCGGCGAGCAGGGGGTGCGGGCCCAGCACGTCGGTCAGCTCGGCCTGCGTACCGCTGTCCATGACCGCCTGGCGTATGCGCCGGATCAGAGAGCTGTCCGGCCCCGCGAGCAGCGGCACCACGACGGCCGACGGGCCCGAGGGCTCGGCGACCTCACGGCCCGCGGCGGTGGCCTGCTCGTAGCGCGCGGTGCGCTCGGCGGCGGCATGGGCGAGTACGGAGACGAGCGTGGGATATTCCGCGTCGTCGCCGTCGAGATAGCCGATCTGTGCGTTCAGACCGGGCAGCTCGGAGCGGGCGATGCTGATCACTTCCTCGGCCAGGCTGCGCGCGGCCGGGGAAGGGGTACCGGGAAGGGCGAGAACGAGCGCGGCAGCGCCCTCAGGTGCGACCACGGGCTCCGGGCGGCGGTGCCGTCCGGACTGGCGAGGTCGCGGCATTCGTACAGGCAGGCCGGAAGCGGGCCCAGTGGGGGTGCTCATGGCGCCGCATGCTACTGGTTTTGGGTACCCCTCTGTTCGGGGAGGGGGCGGACAGGCGTTATCTGTCCGTATATGTCTGTTGAGCGGCAAACTAGGTGTCTGGCCTGCTCTGTCCGGACGGGTGATCGCTCGGATCGGCTACGTTTCGCCTACGTTACTCCCGGTACGAACAGTAGGGACGGGTGGGGCGGCAGCCGCAGCCCCGGGCCGGCGAGCGCCCGCGCGATCTCCAGTGCGCCGTGCAGCGGGTCACCCTCCGCCGGGACCACGCGCGCCTGCGGGACCTGCCGTGCCAGCTCCCCGCGCAGCGGCCCGAGAAGAGGCTCGCCGATGCGGAACAGGCCACCGGTCAGAGCGACCTCGCAGTCGTCGGGACCGGAGACGGCGGGCCCGGGGCACGCCGCGGCAGCCGCGGCGGCGATGTGCGCCGCCGCCTCCCGCAGGATCCCGGCCGCGACCTCGTCCTCACGAGCGCAGGCCCCGACCTCGGGGGCGAAGGAGGCCAGCAGCGCGGGACGGTCCGTACGCGGATAGAGCAGGCCGGGAAGGCCGGTGACCGGTCCGAAGAGCGCCTCGAGCCGCGCCAGCAGCACGGGCGAGCCACCGCGCCGGCCGTCGTGGGCCCGCAGCGCCGCATCGAGCCCCGCCCGGCCGATCCAGGCCCCGCCGCCGCTGTCGCCCAGCAGATGGCCCCAGCCGTCCGCCCTGCGCCACGTCACCAGGTCGGTGCCGAGCGCGATCATGCCGGTGCCGCCCGCGACGACCGCTCCCGGCCGCTGCCCCAGTGCCCCGGCGTACGCGGTCACCGCGTCGGCGGCCAGCGCCACCCGCCGTACGCCGAGTGTCTCCGCCAGGGCGTCGGGCAGCCGGGCGCGCAGCCGGCCTCCCAGGGTCGCCATTCCGGCCGCCCCGACCGTCGCGGCGACGACTGCCGCCCCGGCGTCCTCCTGCTCCAGCAGGCGGCGGACAGCGGGCAGCAGCTGATCGAGGAGGTGCCCGGCGTCGATGCCGTCCGGGCCCGTCCGTACGGGTTCGGCGCAGACGGCGGTGGACGCCGGACGCCCCGCGTCCACCGGACCGAGCGCCACGCGCAGTCCCGACCCCCCGGAGTCCACCCCGAGGACGAGCGCGTCCGTCACGGCAGCCGCCCGTCCGACGGCCCGGCGCCGGCCTGGCGGGTCAGCGGAAGCAACGGGCACCGCTCACTGCGGACGACTGCCTGCGGGAGCTCATGTGCGGACTCCGAGGGGATGGGGGGCTGGAGACGAGCGGCACCCTATCGCTCAACCCGGCCCGATGGGGGCCTCATGATCACTCTGCACCGTGTGGGCCGGTAGAGTGACGTCTGTGGCAGCGCGACCGTTGAGTGAACTTGTGGAGCCCGGCTGGGCCGAGGCGTTGGAACCCGTGTCGGGCCGTATCGCGGCCATGGGTGACTTCCTCCGTGCTGAGATCGGAGCGGGCCGCACATATCTGCCCGCGGGGCAGAACGTTCTCCGCGCCTTCCAGCAGCCCTTCGACGACGTACGTGTCCTGATCGTGGGTCAGGACCCGTATCCGACACCGGGCATGGCGATCGGGCTCAGTTTCGCGGTGGCGCCCGACGTGCGGCGTCTGCCGGGCAGTCTGGAGAACATCTTCAGGGAACTGCACTCCGACCTCGGTCTTCCCCGGCCCTCCAACGGAGACCTCACACCCTGGACGCAGCAGGGTGTACTGCTGCTCAACCGGGCGCTGACCACGGCGCCCGGCAAGCCCGCCGCCCATCGTGGCAAGGGCTGGGAAGAAGTGACGGAGCAGGCCATTCGCGCCCTGGTCGCACGGGGCAAGCCGATGGTGTCCGTGCTGTGGGGGCGGGACGCGCGCAACGTGCGGCCGCTCCTCGGTGACCTGCCGGCGGTCGAATCGGCCCATCCTTCCCCCATGTCGGCCGACCGCGGCTTCTTCGGCTCACGGCCTTTCAGCCGCACCAACGAATTCCTGGTGCACGCCGGGGAGCAACCGGTGGACTGGCGTCTGCCGTGAGCGGCCGGGGCGGAACGCCACGCGCCCCGCACCCCGTGACCGTCCCCTCGCATACCTCCTCCCTTCCGGGGCACGAGACTTGATGGAACGAGCTCCGGCGGTGGTCCCCCTCCCGTCCGTGAGCACCCGGCCCCACCGGCATCCCCCCGCCGGTGGGGCCGGATCCTTGTCCGGAGCGGTTCGTCGTACCGGGGTCGCGTCCCGGTGGCCCGACGGCGCGTGTGCCATGGCGCCTGGAGTCCGTCCGGGTGGCGCCCCGCAGCGCGGATAGCCCGGACGCGGGACACCGCCCGGACGGCTGCCCGCCACCGGGCGGACCGGCTGTTAGCGTCCCCACTCCGCCGGACCGGCCGGCCCGGCTGCAGCCGTTGCCGCGGCAGAAGCCGCAGAGGAGTGATGTCCCATGCGTGTCCTTCTGGTGGGCGCGGGAGGGGTTGGCACGGCGATCACCCGGATCGCGGCCCGTCGCCCCTTCTTCGAGCACATGACGGTCGCCGACTACGACCGCGGACGGGCTGAGCGCGCCGTCGCCGCGCTCGGGGACCGAGGTGAGCGTTTCGATGCGGTCCGGCTGGACGCCTCCGACCCCGTAGCCGTGCGTGCCGCGCTCGACGAACACCGCTGCGACGTCCTGCTCAACGCCACCGACCCCCGGTTCGTCATGCCGCTGTTCGAGGCGGCTCTCGCCCGCGGCACGCACTACCTCGACATGGCCATGTCCCTGTCCCGGCCGCATCCGTCCCGCCCGTACGAGGAGTGCGGCGTCAAGCTCGGGGACGCGCAGTTCGACCGGGCGCCCGAGTGGGAGGCCGCCGGACGCCTCGCACTGGTCGGCATGGGGGTGGAGCCAGGGCTCTCGGATGTGTTCGCCCGGTACGCCTCCGACGAACTCTTCGACGAGATCGAGGAGATCGGGATCCGGGACGGCGCCGATCTGACGGTGGAGGGATACGACTTCGCCCCGTCCTTCAGCATCTGGACGACCATCGAGGAATGCCTGAACCCACCGGTCGTCTACGAGGAGGGGCGGGGCTGGTTCACCACCGCCCCCTTCAGCGATCCGGAGGTCTTCGACTTCCCCGGGGGCATCGGGCCCGTGGAGTGCGTCAACGTCGAGCACGAGGAGGTGCTGCTCGTCCCGCGATGGCTGAAGGCCCGGCGCGTCACGTTCAAGTACGGGCTGGGCGACGAGTTCATCGGGGTGCTGCGTACGCTCCACAAGCTCGGTCTCGACCGTACGGAGCCCGTCCCGGTGAAGAGCGGTGCCGGCTCCGCCCTGGTCTCGCCCCGTGACGTGGTGGCCGCTTGCCTGCCCGACCCGGCCGGACTCGGTGAGCGGATGCACGGGAAGACGTGCGCGGGAACCTGGGTGAAGGGCAGCAAGGACGGGCAGCCGAGAGAGGTCTACCTCCACCACGTGGTCGACAACCAGTGGTCGATGCGTGAGTACGGCTCCCAGGCCGTGGTCTGGCAGACGGCGGTCAACCCTGTCGCCGCGCTCGAACTCATCGCGGGCGGTCTCTGGGGCGGCAGCGGTGTGCTGGGCCCCGAGGCCATGCCGCCGCGGCCCTTCCTCGACCTGCTGACGGAATACGGGGCACCCTGGGGCATCCGCGAGCAGTGACCGCCGGCTGGACGCCCTGTCGCCGGCGTGCACGCCCGTGAGTAGCTCCCTAGCATGTGGAACGACCCATTCCGCCTACTCTTCAGGCCTGTGACCCGAGCGAGGGAGTATGGCAGAGGACCGCGTCGGCCCAGCACAGCCGGCAACCTTGAAGCCGAACGCCATCGGATTCGTCGACGCGCTGGTCATCGGCCTGAACGCCACGTCCCCGGCCTACTCGGTGGCGGCCGTCATCGGCCCTGTCGTGGCGCTCGTCGGCATCTACGCACCAGGGGTGCTCTTCGCCTCCTTCGTGCCGATGCTCTTCATCGCCTCGGCCTTCTACTACCTGAACAAGGTCGACCAGGACTGCGGGACCACGTTCTCCTGGGTGACCCGGGCCATGGGGCCCTGGACCGGGTGGCTCGGCGGCTGGGCCATCGCCATGACCGGTGTGCTCGTGGTCGGGTCGCTGGCGGATGTCGCCGTCAGCTTCGGCCTGCTGGCCGTCGGCCTCGACAGCTGGGCCGAGAACACCTTCGTGCGGCAGCTGCTCACCGTGATTCTGATCATCGTGATGACCGGACTGTGCGTCATCGGGACCGAGCTGTCGGCCAAGGTGCAGAACATCCTGATCCTGGCGCAGGTGGCCTTCCTCCTCGTCTTCGTGATCGTCGCGCTCTACCGCGTCTACGCGGGCACGACGTCCTTCGACTCCGTCAAACCCTCCTTCGAGTGGCTCAACCCCTTCGGTGCGGGCGGCGCGGCACTCACCGGCGGTCTGCTTCTCGGCGTGTTCATCTACTGGGGATGGGAATCGGCCGTCAACCTCACCGAGGAGGTCGAGGACTCCGCGAGCGCGCCCGGGAAAGCCGGCGTGTGGTCGACCGTCATCCTGCTGGTGACCTACCTGTCCGTCGGCTTCGCGGTCGTCGCGTTCGCCGGAACGGCGTACCTGGCGGACAACGCCGCCGAGGAGGAGTTCATCTTCGCCCTGCTCGCGAGCGAGGTCATGGGGGGCTGGGACTGGATCGTCCTGCTCGCCGTCGCGACGTCCGCGCTCGCCTCGACCCAGACCACCATCATCCCGGCGTCGCGAACAGCGCTGTCGATGGCCCGCCGCCATGCGCTGCCCGCTCACTTCGCCCGTATCAGCCCCCGGTTCCGGACCCCGGACCTGAGCACGTGGTGGGTGGCCGCCATCGCCATCGCCTGGTACCTCGTCGTCAGCCGGATCAGTGAGAACGCCCTCTTCGACTCGCTGACCGCACTGTCCCTGCTCATCGCGTTCTACTACGCGCTCACCGGAGTGGCGTGCGTGGTCTACTACCGCCGCCATCTGACCGAGAGCGTCCGCAACTTCTTCCTCATCGGCCTCGGCCCGCTGGTCGGAGCCGGCCTGCTGACCTGGCTGCTCGTCCGGTCGGTCATGGATATGTCCGACCCGGCGAACTCGTACAGCGGAACCTCCTGGTTCGGGCTGGGCCCCCCGCTCGTCATCGGCATCTGCATCAGCCTGATCGGCATCGTGATCATGGTGGTGCTGCGGTTCCGGTCGCCATCCTTCTGGGCCGAACGCCGCGGCGTGGTCGACCCGGACCTCGTACACGGCAAGGAGCCCTGAGATGTCCGTGGTCCTCGGGTACGACGAGTCGCCCGGTGCCGCACGCGCCCTGCGGACGGCGATCGAGGTGGCCGCCGCGTACGGTGAGCCGCTCGTCCTGGTCTACGGCGCGGCGCCGCCCGGCCCCACCGGCGAGGAGTACCGCGCCCACCACGACGCGATCCGCCAGGCCGGGCGCGCGGGGCTGGAACACGCGGTCGCCGCAGCCGAGGCGGCCGATGTGCCGACCACGGTCGAGGTCATCGACATGAGTCCGGCGCAGGCGCTGATCGAAGCCGCCTCGCGGCACGGGGCGAGAGTCATCGTGGTGGGCACCTGGGGCGAGAGCCCGATTCGAGGGGCGCTGCTCGGTTCCACCCCGCACAAGCTCCTCCACCTCTCGACCGTACCGGTGCTGTGCGTCCCGACCGAGGTCTGACCGGGGCGGGGCAGGGATTCGACGCCCCGCCCGCTCAGCCCAGCGCCGCCGCCCGCACGCACAGCACGTCCGGCAGATGCGAGACCAGCTGCTGCCAGCTGTCGCCGTCGTCCGCGCTCGCGTACAACTCGCCGTTGCGATTGCCGAAGTAGACGCCCGCGGGGTCGGCGTCGTCCGTGCAGAGCGCGTCACGGAGCACCGTGCCGTAGTGATCGCCTTCCGGGAGACCCCGGGTGAGCGGCTCCCAGGACTCTCCCGCGTCCCGGGTGCGGAACACCCGGCAGCGGTGGCCGGCCGGCACACGGTCCGCGTCGGCGTTGATCGGGAAGACGTAGAACGTGTCCGCGCGATGCGGGTGCGCCGCGGCGGCGAAGCCGAAGTCCGAGGGCAGGCCCGCGCCGATGTCCTTCCAGTGCTCCCCGGAGTCGTCGCTGCGGAACACACCCCAGTGGTTCTGGAGATAGAGCCGGTCGGGGTCCGCCGCGTCCCGGGTCACCTTGTGCACGCACTGGCCGAACTCGGGGTCCGGGTCCGGCAGGAACACGGCGGAGACACCCTTGTTGGAGGGCGTCCAGCGCTCGCCGCCGTCCATGGTGCGGAACACTCCCGCGGTGGAGACGGCGACGGTCACCGCTCCGGCGTCCCTCCGGTCGGTCAGGATGGTGTGCAGGCCCTCGCCGCCGCCGCCCGGCACCCACTTGGACCGTGTCGGATGTTCCCAGAGCGGGCGGACCAGCTCGAAGGACTCTCCCCGGTCGTCCGACCGGAACAGCGCGGCGGGCTCGGTCCCCGCGTACACGACGCCTGGCGCCTCGGGGCCGGCGGGATGCAGCTGCCACACCCGCTCCAGCGACGCCTGCGTGAACTGCGGGAACTTCACCGCCGGCTGCTTCGGCTCGACCCAGGTCGCGCCCAGGTCGTCGGAGTGGAAGACCGAGGGGCCCCAGTGCGCGCTGTCGCCGCCGACAAGCAGACGGGGCTCGTCGCCGCGGGTGTCGATCGCGATGGAGTAGATCGCCTGCGCGTTGAACTGCGGATCGCCGAACGTCCATGAGCCATGGTGTCGGCGGCCGATGAAGAGCCCCTTGCGGGTGCCTACGGTGAGCAGTACATCGGTCATGAGAGGACCTCCCGAGACGCCGTTGTGCCGGATGAGGGCAAGTCTGCACCCGGCCACTGACAGTGGCCGGGAAATGCGGTGTCGGCCCAGGTCACATCGGTCGCGGCGGCGTCGGTACGCCTCCGGAGGACCCTACGGCGTCCGGCATCCGGGCGGCTGCTCCCGGGATTCCTCGCGGGTGCGGACCAGCAGCCGGGTCGTGCTCCCGTCCGCCTCCGGGACGTCCCGGACGTGCCGGAAGCCGATGCGCCGCAGCACGGCCAGCGATGCCTCGTTCTCCGCGGCGACCGTGGCGTACACATCGCGCAGGCCCAGCACGCCGAATCCGTAGTCGACGAGCGAACCGGCCAGTTCGGTGCCGAGCCCACGGCCCCAGGCGCCGGGGGCCAGGGCGTAGATGATCTCGTGCCCGCCGGACTCCGGGGTGGGCTTGATCTCGGCATGGCCCACCGTCGTGCCTCCTTCGCGGACCGCCCACACGTCGAAGAGCTCCCGGGCGTAGACCCTGCTGAAGACCCGTCCGAAGAGGGCACGGTCCTCGGCCTCCGTGGAGGGGCCGTCGCCCATCCACCGGGACACCCGCGCGTCCTGGAACAGGGCGACGAACTCCTCCTCGTCGGACGGCGTGTACGGGGTCAGCAGGAGCCGTGCCGTGCGCAGCTCGGGAGTCACGGGCGGTCCGCCGTCGACGGCGGGGCCGTGCTGCTGCGGACCACCAGGCTCGTGGCCAGGTCGACCCGGGTGGTCGCGGGCTGCCTGCCCCGGCCCAGGTCGAGGACCAGACGAGCCGCGGTCTCGGCCATCTCTATGAGCGGCTGACGCACCGTGGTGAGGGGCGGTCCGATCCAGCGGGTGATCGGGAGGTCGTCGAAGCCGATCACGCTGAGGTCCTCCGGAATCCGCAGCCCCAGTTCGCGCGCCGCCTCGTAGACGCCGAGTGCCTGCAGGTCGTTCCCCGCGAAGACGGCCGTGGGCGGTTCCGGCAGCCGGAGCAGCTCCAGGGCCGCCCTGTAGCCGTCCTCGTGGTTGAACTCGCCCTCCCTCACGAGCGCGGGATCCATCGGGACACCCGAGGTCTCCAGCGCGGCGCGGTAGCCGTCCAGCCGGGCCCGGCTGCACATCATGCGCGCCGGCCCGCCGATGACACCGATCCGCCGGTGGCCCAGACCCGTCAGATGGCGGGTGGCGGCAAGGCCGCCCTGCCAGTTGGCCGCCCCGACCGACGGGATGTCGTCCCCGGGGTCGCCTGCCGGATCGACGACCACGAAGGGGATGGAGCGGCTGGTCAACTGGGCGCGCTGCGCCGCGTCGAGGTCCGAGAGCACGAGGATCACTCCGGCCGGGCGACGGGCCAGGACGCCGTCCACCCAGGTCTGGCCCGGGGTGAGCCGGCCGGCGCTCTCCGAGAGCACCAGGCTCAGGCCCTCCTCCCTGGCGACGTTCTCGACGCCCCGGACGACCTCCATCGCCCAGGCGCTGTCCAGCTCGTGGAAGACCAGGTCGATGAGCCGGGACTGCTGGGAGGCGCCACGCCTGCGGCGGTAGCCGTGCCGCAGCAAAAGCTCCTCCACCCTCGTACGCGTACCCGGGGCGACGTCGGCGCGGCCGTTCAGCACCTTCGAAACTGTCGGAGCCGAGACTCCGGCCGCTCGGGCGATCTCTGCCAGCGTGGCGGTGCTCTCCGACGACTCGGCGACGGACGCCGTCTCCTGTTGGGGCTGGACCTTTGCAGGGCTCATGCACGAATCGTAGCTCGCCTGCCGCCCTGGACACGCGGCTGGGCAAGGTCCGTAAATCCTTGCTCCCACCCTCTTGACGGGCCCGAAACACGACCGTACGGTTCCGGCAACATTCGAAAGGCACGCCGAAACATTCGATAGAGGGTGCGGTCATGCGGTCGGGGATATTCACTCAGGGCACACGTACGACGAGATGGGCCGCGGCGGGTGCGGCGATGGCCATGGCCGCACTGTTGGCCGGCTGTGGCTCCGGGAGCAGCGGGAGCGACAGCGGAACCATCACGGCCTACGTCTACGGCGACGACGCGGTCAAGGTTCAGCAGGCCGCGGTCGACACGTTCAACAAGACCTCCAAGGTCAAGGTGAAGCTGGTGTCGGTCCCCGGCACCGACTACGTGAACAAGCTGCGCAGCGCCATGGGTTCGCCCAGCGCTCCTGACGTCTTCTTCAACTGGGGCGGCGGATCCATCAAGCCGTACGTCGACTCCGAGGACCTGGTCGACCTCACGTCGACGATCAAGAACGATGCCACGCTCAAGGACGGCTTCCTTCCCTCGATCATGACGGCCGGTGGTCTCGAAGGGAAGGTCTACGGGGTGCCCATGCGCGGCATGCAGCCCGTGATGCTCTTCTACAACAAGGCGCTCTTCACCGAGCACAAGATCGAGCCGCCCAAGACCTGGGAAGACCTCCAGGCGGCCATCAAGACCTTCAAGGCCGCCGGTATCACCCCCTTCGCGCTCGGCGGCTCCGACAAGTGGCCCGAACTGATGTGGATGGAGTACCTGCTGGACCGGATCGGCGGCCCAGAGGTCTTCAAGAAGATCCAGGACGGCGACACCCAGGGCTGGGGCGACCCGGCGGTGCTCAAGACGGCCGAGACCGTCAAGCAGCTGATCGACGACGGCGCGTTCGGCAAGAACTTCAACTCCGTCGACTACGGCAACGGCGGAGCCCCGACCCTGCTCAACAAGGGCAAGGCCGCCATGCACCTCATGGGCTCGTGGGAGTACTCCACCCAGCTGGGCAAGGCTCCCGAATTCGCGAAGAAGGACCTCGGCTGGACCGCCTTCCCGACGGTGGCCGGCGGCGTGGGAGACCCCGCCAACGTGGTGGGCAACCCCACCAACTACTGGTCGGTCAACGCCCGGACCAAGCACAAGGACACCGCCGTCGCGTTCCTGAAGACGATGGCGTCGAAGACCTACGCACAGGCCCTCGTCGACAACGGTGACGTACCCACCACGTCCAACGCGGCCTCGATGCTGAGCGGTTCCCCCAACCCGCAGTTCGCCACCGACCAGTACGAAATGGTGCAGAAGGCCCCGAGCTTCACCCTCTCGTGGGACCAGGCACTCGAAGCCCAGTACGCCACGCCACTGCTCACGGAGATCAGCAAGCTGTTCGCCGGCAAGACGACCCCTGAGCAGTTCGTCGAAGCAATGAAGGCCGCGAAGTAACGATGTCCCACCACACTCCGGTCGCGAAGAGGCACGGAGACAGGAAGGCGGCCGTCGGAAACGTCGGCCGCCCCCCGGTCGCCTGGGCCGTACCCGGCATCCTCTTCTTCGCCGTCTTCGCGATCGTCCCGCTTGCGATCGCCGTCTATCTCTCCTTCTGCGAGTGGGACGGGCTCAACTCCCCGACCCTGACCGGCCTGGACAACTGGACCCGGCTGTTCAAGGACTCCGAATTCGGCCAGGCCGCCTGGCTGAGCCTCCTTCTCACCACGGTCAGCTGGCTCTTCCAGACACCGGTGGCCCTGCTGCTCGGTGTCTGGGCCGCGGGCCGCCAGCGCAGCCGCGCGTTCCTGTCCGCGATCTTCTTCATCCCGCTGCTGCTCTCCACCACCGCCATCGCGATGCTGTTCCACGCCCTGCTCGACCCCAACTTCGGCGTGATCCAGACGATCGGGCCATGGCTCGGCATCGACCCCAACGTCATGGGATCGTCCACCGGCGCCCTGCTCGTGGTGGCCTTCGTCGGCGGCTGGCAGTTCATGCCCTTCCACACGCTGATCTACCAGGGCGGCGCCCGGCAGATCCCGGAGGTCCTCTACCAGGCCGCCTCCATCGACGGCGCGGGCATGGTGCGGCAGTTCTTCCACATCACCCTGCCGCAGCTGCGCCACACGATGACGACCTCGTCCGTCCTGATGATCGTCGGCTCGCTGACGTACTTCGACACCGTGCTCATCATGACCAAGGGCGGGCCGGGCACGGACACGACGATCCTGCCCTACCTGATGTACAGGACCGGCTTCCAGACGTACGACCTCGGCTACGCGGCGGCCATCGCCACCGCGCTCGTCGTCGTGGCCACCAGTATCTCGCTGCTCATGGTCCGCCTCAGCGGCTTCGGGTCCATGCGGTCCACCCGGGAAGGTATGTGACGCGATGTCGATCGACACCCGTCCCGTCGCGCCGCGGCGTGACGCGACACCCACTGCGCCGCGCCGCGGCCGCCCGGCCCGCCGGCGCAGGTCCCCGGGCAACCCGGTGGCCGGCTTCGGCTCGCTGATCTGGCTCCTCATCGTCCTGGTGCCGCTCTACACACTGGTCTCCGCCTCGCTGATGCATCAGGACGAGGCGCTCAACGGCGACCCGCTGGCGATCCCCACGGACCCGACGCTCGACAACTACAACACCGTGCTGGACAGCGGGTTCCTCACCCTGATCGGCAACACCGCGATCGTCGCCGTGGCCACGGTCGCCATCGTGCTGGTGCTCTCCGTCCCGGTGGCGTACGTGGCGGTCCGCACCCGCAGCCGCCTCTCGTCGCTCGCCTTCCGCACCTTCCTGCTCGGCGTCGCGATCCCGGCTCAGGCGGTGATCGTGCCCCTCTACCTGATGATCGGCAAGATGGGGCTGTACGACACCCTGTGGGCGATCATCCTGCCGACCGCCGCCTTCGCGATGCCCGTGGCGGTGCTCGTACTCAGCGGCACGATGCGAGACGTCTCCGAGGAGATGTACGAGGCGATGTCCCTCGACGGTGCCTCGCCCGTGCGCATGCTGTGGCAGCTGGCGGTGCCGCTGTCCAGGGCCGGGATCAGCACGGTGGCGATCTTCTCCGCCCTGCAGGCGTGGAACGGCTTCCTGTTCCCTCTGATCCTCACGCAGTCGGAGGAGCAGCGCGTGCTGACGCTGGGGCTGTTCAACTTCATGAGCCAGTTCGGAGTGAACATCCCCGCGGTACTGGCAGCGATCGTCCTCTCCGTCATACCCATCTTCGCCGTGTACCTCGTGGCCCGGCGGGCGCTGATCAACGGACTGATGGGGGTGGGCGGCAAATAGCACACCGACGCCGCCCCGGACCACCGCACTCATGAGAGGAACCCCTGCCGCCATGGCAATCCAGCCCGCCCCGCAGACCCGTCAGGCCGATCCGCCCCCCGCCGTCGACGGCCCGTGGCGCGACCCTTCACTCGACCCCGAGGCGAGGGTGGCCGATCTGGCGGCCCGGATGACCCTCGAGGAGAAGGCCGCCCAGCTGTACGGAATCTGGGTGGGCGCCGACGCGGAGGGCGACGGAGTCGCACCGCACCAGAACGACATGGTCGACCCGGTCGACTTCGAGGACATCACCACCCGCGGACTCGGACAGCTCACCCGGCCGTTCGGCACCGCCCCGGTGGACCCGGGCGTCGGCGCCGTCTCGCTGGCCACGGCTCAGGCCAGGATCGTGGAGGCGGGCCGGTTCGGTATCCCGGCACTCGCCCACGAGGAGTGCCTGGCCGGCTTCACCGCCTGGGGCGCCACCGCCTATCCCGTGCCGCTCGCCTGGGGCGCGGCATGGGACCCGGAACTGGTCGCCGAGATGGCGCACCGCATCGGCAGCGACATGCGGTCGGTCGGTGTCCACCAAGGCCTCGCCCCGGTCCTGGACGTGGTGCGGGACCTGCGCTGGGGCCGTGTCGAGGAAACCATCGGCGAGGATCCCTACCTCGTCGCGACCATCGGCACGGCGTACGTCCGGGGCCTGGAGTCCTCCGGGATCGTCGCGACACTCAAGCACTTCGCGGGCTACTCCGCCTCGGCCGGCGCCCGGAACCTCTCCCCGGTGCGGGCCGGCGTCCGGGAGATGGCCGACGTGATCCTGCCCCCGTTCGAGATGGCGGTCCGTGAGGGCGGCCCCCGTTCGGTGATGCACTCGTACGCCGAGATCGACGGGGTCCCGGCCGCCGCCGACCCGGCGCTGCTCACCGGACTCCTCCGCGACACCTGGGGGTTCGAGGGCACCGTCGTCGCCGACTACTTCGGCATCGGCTTCCTGGAGACCCTGCACAAGGTCGCCGCGGACCGCGGCGACGCCGCCCGCCTCGCCCTGACCGCCGGCGTCGACATCGAGCTCCCCACCGTGCGCAGCTACGGTGACGAGCTGGTCGCGGCCGTGCGTGAGGGCCTCGTGGCCGAGGAACTGGTGGACCGCGCCCTGCGCCGGGTTCTGCTGCAGAAGTGCGAGCTCGGTCTCCTCGATCCGGACGGACCGGCTCTGCCCTCCGTACTCAAGGGCGTGGATCCGGAGCAGGCGCGCGGCACTGTCGACCTCGACCCGCCGCTGAACCGGGCCCTGGCCCGGCTGCTCGCCGAGCGCTCCTGTGTCCTGCTGGCCAATCCCGAGGGCGCGCTGCCGCTGAGCGGCACCGGACGGATCGCGGTCGTGGGGCCCCGCGCCGACGACCCGCTGGCCATGCTCGGCTGCTACTCCTTCCCGAGCCACGTGGGAGTCCTGCACCCCGAGGCCCCCACGGGCATCGAGGTGCCGACGGTCATGGAAGCGCTCCGCGAGGAGTTCCCCGGCACGGGCATCGACTACGCGCAGGGATGCGACGTGGACGGTACGGACGCCGCCGGGATCAAGGGCGCCGCAAGCCTGGCAGCCGGGGCGGACGTCTGTGTGGCCGTCCTCGGCGACCGGGCCGGGCTGTTCGGCCGCGGCACCTCCGGCGAGGGCTGCGACGCGGCCGACCTGGCGCTGCCCGGTCTCCAGGGCCAGCTCCTGGACGCGCTGCTCGAAACCGGAACCCCGGTCGTCCTGGTGCTGGTGACGGGACGTACGTACGCCCTCGGCGGGCGGGCGGACCGGCTGGCCGGATGTGTGCAGGCGTTCTTCCCCGGCGAGGAGGGCGCAGCGGCTCTCGCCGGCGTGCTCTCGGGGCGGGTCAACCCCTCCGGGCGCCTTCCCCTGGGCGTGCCCGACGGCCCCGGCGGTCAGCCGTGGACCTACCTGCAGCCGCCGCTCGGCCGGGTCAACGGGGTCAGCAACCTGGACCCGACCCCGCTCTACCCCTTCGGTCACGGACTCTCGTACACCTCGTTCGCCTGGGAGGGCGACGCCGACGTGCCGGCCGAACTCTCCACCGACGGGGAGACCGACCTCGCCGTCACGATCCGCAACACCGGTGAGCGCGACGGGGCCGAAGTGGTCCAGCTCTACGTGCACGATCCGGTCGCCCAGACCACGCGCCCCGAGGCCCGGCTGATCGGATACGCCCGGGTACCGCTCGCGGCGGGGGAGTCCCGCAGGGTCAGCTTCCGCTTCCACCCGGACCTGGTCTCCTTCACCGGGGCCGGCGGGCGCCGGATCGTCGAGCCCGGCGACCTGGAACTGCGCTTCGCCACGTCCAGTGACGTGGCCGATGTCAGGCACACCGTACGGCTTCGTCTCACCGGCCCCGAGCGCACCGTCGACCACCGGCGACGCATGGTGTGCGCCCCGTCGCTCGACTCACTCGTCGCGCAGAGCTGACTACCCGGAGGTCGCGACCCCCGGCACAGCGGCCCCGCACACGCCCACGGTGTGTGCGGGGCCGGCTTCGAAACTTTCGAAGGTCACTCCCGGCCGGAAATTCTGGCCGGCCGACCCGATCGTGGTACTCCAGAACCTCGTGGTGGACACCCGGCGGCCTCGAGCCCAGCCGTCCGGGCCCGCCGGAGAGTCTCCGGCTGAGCTGAGCTGACCGGAGTGGGACGAGGAGGCGGCAGGGATGAGCATCGAGATCCGGGACACCGAGGGACGCGGCGCGGTGCTGGAGGTGGCCCCCGGGGCTTCTGAGGGGCCTGACCAGGTCGCGCTCCTGATCGAGGGCCCCTCGGCGCACGCCTCCTGGTCCTGCACGCCGGCGGCGGCCAGGGAACTGGCCGCCGCGCTCGTCCGGGCGGCCACCGAAGCGGAGCACGCGCGATCGGCCGAGCCCGTCACCGTCAAGGCGCGTGAGCTGCTGCGCGGTGACGTACGGGACGGGGACAGGCTCATGACGGTGGAGGCCGTCAGGACCGACGGGCAGAACGTCCAGGTGACCTGGACCTCCGGAAGCGGACGCAGCTGGAGCCAGATGTACGCGGCCGAGGCCGACATCCGGCTCCGGCGCCGGCTGAGGCCGGGCGGGTGAGCGGGCACCGTGCGCGCGGCTTCGCCGGGCCGGCCCCCGACGGGGCGCGCGAACAGCGCCGCCACCCGGTGCGTCGGCGGGACTGTGGGTACGCTGAGCGGCGATGTTCACTCCCCAGGGCCCCACGCTGCGCGAACTGGCCGTACAGGCGTTCTCCTCGACGATGCGCGGATACGACCTGCTCGCCCCGAAGTTCGACCTGACGCCCTACCGGACCCCGGACCGGCTGCTCGAAGCCGTCGCCGAAGCGGTGCGGCCCCTCGGGCCGTTCGGCCGGGGCCTGGACGTCTGCTGCGGCACCGGAGCGGGTGTGGGCGTGCTGCGGGGGCTGTGCCGGGAGCGGGTCACCGGCGTCGACTTCAGTGCCGGCATGCTCGACGTCGCCCGGGCCGCGCACACCGCGGACCCCGGCGGACCGGCGGTGGACTGGATCCGGGCCGACGCCCTGGCACTCCCGTTCGCGCGCAGCTTCGACCTGGCCGTCAGCTTCGGTGCGTTCGGTCATTTCCTGCCGGAGGAACGCCCCGAGCTGTTCGACCAGGTGTACGCGGCGCTGCGGCCGGGCGGACTGTTCGTCTTCCCGGTGGGCGCGCCGCCGGCGGTCGGCTCCCGCGCCTACTGGTCGCTGCTCGGCTTCGACGTGGCCATGCGCGTGCGCAACGCGCTGTGGCGCCCGCCCTTCGTCATGTACTACCGCACGTTTCCGTTGGCCGGTGTGGTGGACGACCTGGTGCGGACCGGATTCACGGTGCGGCTGCTGCCACTGGAAGAGTTCGGCCGCCGGCCGGACGGCAGCCCTCGCGTCCGGCTCCTGGCCGCGGCCCGTGGATAGGGCTACGACACTCCTCGTACAATGGTGGCCCCCGTGCGAAGTGGAGCCACTGTGACGACGAAAGCCGCCCGCTTGCTCGCACACCCCTCCCGTGACGAGATCCGCGTCGAAGGCGTGCTCCATGCGCTTTCCGATCCGATCAGGCTCCGCATCGTGCGCCAACTGGCCGCCGCGACCGATGAGCAGGCCTGTTCCCGCTTCGATCTCCCGGTGTCCAAGTCCACCACCACGCACCACTTCAGGGTGCTCCGCGAGAACGGTGTGATAGCCCAGTTCTACCGCGGCACGGCCAAGCTGAGCTCCGTGCGGACGGATGACCTGGATGCGCTCTTCCCCGGCCTGCTGGACAGCGTTCTCGGTGGGGCGGACCTGCAGGCCGAGCGCCTCGGCCAGGTCTGACGCCTCCCTGCCCCCGCCCGGCGGGGCACGTTTATCTCATTGACCCGTGGGCGGCGCGGGGACATGCTGGAACCCTGGTTCCGGCGATGCGGGGGATCGCCGGAACCAGCCGCGAGGCCCCGTGCTGCACGGTCTGTCAGGCAGCCGGCCGCACACTCGTACCCGCCGCTGCGGCCCACTCCACCAGCAGGCGCTGGTACTCCGTCTCGTCGTCCGCGGACAGCAGCCGTCCGCCCGAGCGCTGCCACAGGGAGCGGATCTCTTCGTTGACCACGGAGGCGGGGCGCACGGCGGCGGACGGGTTCGGGTACGGGGACATGTCCACCAAACTAAACCCCCGCGGGACGCCCGGACCCCCTCAGGGGCAGGGATATCCCTCACACGGTCTCCCGGAATCCTTCACGAGCGGTGCCGGTTGGTCCCCTTCCCGGTGAGTTACCGCAGGCCGAGCGCCCGCAGCCCGGCCGGCCGCTCCGCCACGGGAAGATGGTCCACGAAACGCACCTCACAGCCCAGGGCGGCCGCACCGCCGTCCGCGTGGCGGTCGTCCCCGACCATGACCACCTCCTCGGGATCGCACTCCAGCAGCGTGCACGCGGTGCGGAACAGGCGCGGATCGGGCTTGTTGATGCCGTGTTCGTAGGACAGCACGTAGGCGTCGACCAGCTCGTCCAGGCCGTGCGCGCGGAAGACGGGGCGCAGGTCCCAGCCGATGTTGCTCACGACACCGACCGCCGTTCCGTTACGACGCAGCCCGCGCAGCACCTCCTCCGCATCGGGATAGGGCTGCCAGGCGGCAGGGCTCATGTGGCGGTCGTACAGCTCGTCGTACAGGCCCGGGTCCGGCAGGGCCACCTCGCGGGCCAGGCCGGTGTACGCCTCCCTGTGCAGCGGCGCACTGCGGTCGCGAGCGTCCCATGCGGCGGCCAGCGACGGCGGAATCCGCTCCGGGTGCGGGCCGCCGGGCAACGCTCCGGCCGCGGTCAGCTGCGCTGCGTAGCGCTCGAAGTCGGCCTGCTCCACGGCCGTGCCCCGTGCGCCGAGTACGGCGCGCAGCCAGGCGTCGACGGATTCGATCCGGAAGAGGGTCCCGGAGAAGTCGAAAAGAACACCCTTGATCTTCATGAAGCCGATCATCGCCGTCCCCGGCGATGGCCTACAAGGGGGCGCCCCCGTCGCAGGCCGGCCGGTGGACGCGACGGGTGTACGCGCTGTGCCCGGCTACGGAGAGCGCGACCACCGTTCCTCCCAGCAGCACCCCGCCCACCACGTCGCTCAGCCAGTGCACGCCCAGGTAGACACGCGTGAAAGCCACACCGGCCACCGAGATCAGGGCGATCACGGCTGAGCCCCACCACAGGGCCGGCTGCGCGTCGTGCAGCCGCAGCAGCCACATGAGGAGCCCGCAGGTCACCGCCGCCGTCATGACGTGACCCGAGGGGAAGGCCGCGTAGTGCGCCGAGTCCACCGGGTCGGGCCACTGCGGACGTTCCCGGCCCACAGCGGCCTTCAGCCCCTGCTGCACGAGCGTGGCGAGCAGGCTGGTCGCGGCGATCCACCCGGCGAGGAGCCGTGAGCCGCGACACCAGAGGGCGATCACGACGACGGCGGTCAGCGCCCTCATCGTCCAGGGGTCCCACACCCAGTCGGTCAGCACGCGGTTCGCGTGGACCAGCGCCGGTTCCGCCACCGCCCTGCGGTGCAGCGCCTCGGCCACCGTGGTGTCCAGCGACATCACGGGGGACCAGCGGACCGAGACCAGCACGAGGAGAACGAAGGACAGCGAGGCGCAGACGAGGCCCGTGGGCAGCAGGGGTACTCGGGTGTGCGGAGGGAGTGGAGGGGAGTGCATGGGGACGATCCTCGTTCATGATCCGCGCGTGAAGCTATCCCAGTGCGCTGAGTCCGGGGACGAACGCCACCAGCAGCGGCACGACGGGCACCAGTGCGGCGGCGGCTGTGAGCCGCAGCCGCCGGCCCGCGGTGAGCCGTTCCACCGGGGCGAGCAAGCGGTTCACCCTGAGCGGGACATGGGCGCCGGACGACGGTGCCGGGCCGAACACCCCGCGGTCCTCGTTGAGTTCGACGAGGGCGAGCGCGATCGTGAGGCGTCCGAAGCGCCGTGAGGCCATGTCGTCCGCGGCCAGCTCGACGAGGCGGTGCATCTCGTCGCGGAAAGCGGAGAACACCGGCACCTGGGGAAACCCGGTGGCGAGCGCGTCCGAGCAGTGCAGGAGCCAGTCGTGGCGGGCCTGCGCATGGCCCTGTTCGTGGGCCAGCACGGCATCGAGCTGACGCCCCTTCAACCGCCCGAGTGCCGCGGTGGTGACGACGAGTTGGGGAGCCGAGCCCGGCAGCCACCACGCGTCGGGCCGTTCGCCCTCCAGCACCACGAGGCGCCCGCTGCCGGGTTCCTCGCCCGGCATCAGCGGCGAGCGGACCAGCAGTTCGGTGCGCCGCTGCCTGCGGCGGGCGCCGGCCCGGTGGATCTCCCGCACGAGCATGGCTGCGCTCCACAGTCCGCCCAGCGCCAGCAGGACCGCGATGACCGCCGACCACGGCCCGTACGCGCCCAGGGCGTACGCCTCGACCACGGCGTGCGGGGCGGGTGCGAAGACATGGCCGCGGACCGCCTGCCAGGCGGCGGCCGCGCTGAGGGTCATGGAGAGCCCGAACGACAACAGGACGCCCGCGACCACGCACTGCCAGACCCACAGGGCCACGACCGGCTCACGCTCCGGCCAGCGGGCCCTCGCCATCAGGCCCGGGGCCACGACGGCAGCCAGTGCACCGAGCAGCAGCAGCGCGAGGGAGACCAACATGGGCGTCAGCCTATGAGTGCCGCGGTATCCACGGGTATGGCCGCGTGCGCCAAGTGACGTACGACACGGGGCGCGGGGCCTGCCGTCTCACAATGTGAGCAGCATGGCGAACATGGCTATCCCCATCGTGAGCCTGCACGCCAGGGCCAGCTCCGGCCGCGCACCCCAGGCAGGGCCCGCCATGCCGCCGCTCCCGCCGTCGGCAGGGGCGCCGGCCTGTGGGGGCGCCGGTATCAGCCGCCCCGCCGAGCGCAGCACGTAGAGCGCGTAGTACGCCAGGAGCACTCCGGTCAGCACGGGGACGCCTCCGGCCGCCCCCGCCGCGTGGCCCGGGTGACCGCTGCCCGTGTGTGCCGCCCCCGGCGCCATGGCCACGGCCATGTAGACCATGGCCAGCGAACCGACCAGATGGTGAAGATGGTGGCCGCCGCCCCCGGCGTACACGAGTGCGTGCAGCGAGGCGGAGCCGAACACCACCGCGTACACCACCCACATCCACCCGGGGAGCGTGATCAGGGCCGGGGGTACCGCCATCGCTGCCATCCCGAACCCCATGAGCGCCTCGGCGCGGGCCGGCCCGCGCTCCCGCTCCGTGCCGTCACGGGTGCGCAGCAGGCAGTACGCCCCCGTGACTCCGCACAACGCCATGAGCAGCCAGCCGGACATCGCCGGTCCGTGCACGGTGGACCTCCCCCTACGGCGCGGCACGCCGGTGTCGTCCCATCGATGCCCCGTCCCGGCCGCTCCTACCGGGGCGCATTGGGGTACGGGGG
>NZ_MAPV01000062.1 GCF_001700505.1 Streptomyces mutomycini | reverse complement strand
TGGCCGCGAGGGTGCTGCGGGTGGGGTTCACGGGGTCTCGCCGTTCTCGGAGGTGGGGCCGGAGGTGTCCTGCGCGGCGGCGAGCGGGGCGCTGCAGGTCGCCCGCCCGTACGGGCCGACAGCGGTGGACCGCTGGACGTGCTTGCCACGGACGGAGACGGCGCACTGGGCGTCGCCGCCCTTGCCGTCGAGCACGATCCGGACGGTGGGCTCGCTGCCGAGAGCGACCTTGACGTCCTTGCGCCAGGGCAGGTCGGAGCCGGACAGGGTGAGGCTCTTGGGCTGCTTGCCCTGTGCGATGAATTCGATCTGCACCGTGCCCGAACCGCGGACCTCGTAGCTGACGGCGGCGGTCGGCACCGGCTGCCCGGGTTCCGGCCCGTCGGGGGAGGCGAGGATGCCGTAGGTGACCACGCCCCCGGCGAGCAGGAGGGCGGCGGCCGCGCCGATGAGGGCGCGGCGGCCGGTTCCGACGCTCCTGGATCGGAGTTCCGCCGGTTGCGTCCCGGAGGGGTCCTCAGCGGTTTCGGTGTTCAGGGTGTCGGTGTTCATGGGACGGGAGATGTCTCCGATCGAGAGGCGGCCAGGGCGGGAATTGCTCGACCGGTCGCACGCGGAGCCCCGCATTCGAAGGGACGGGCCGACGATCCGAGTTCCGGGTGTCTTCCCACGGTGGGTCCGTTCAGGAGCGAATGAGGGCTAAATCCGGCTGGTTATACCTCACGCCGCGCACTGAATGAAACCGCACGGACAATTCGCCCATCGCGGGCCGTGATATTGCGGTGAACTGGGGGACTTCGGGTCGCGCTCGGTGAATAGTCCTGATCGTCCGCCCTGTTGACGCCGCGTCATCGATGCGTGTAGGGCCCGCCTGGATTCATCGGCGGCGCTCCGATCCGCACCCGATTGCGTGATGGGTGCGCCCGAAAGAAAGTTCGAGCGTCCGGAAAATGAGTAGCGGTGTTCTTTGGCCCGCTGCGCCCGGGGTGCCCGCCCCTGGCACCCCGTCCCGAACGCGCTTCTTCGGAGGGTGAGAACTGATGGGATTCCATTGCGCATGCGCCGCGTTGGCGCGGAACCTTTTGAGAATGGCGTGCTCGAAGCAGGGTTCGAGGCAACTCTCGGCAATGACGTCTGCGGCGCCGGGATCTCTGTCGGGGTGTTCTGCGGCCTTGCGATGAATGGCGGGCGGTCGGGACCGTGCTGACCGGCCGGGCCGGTGTGCAGGATCTCGTCGGGGACCTGCCTGTCATGGGCGGCGCGTTGCCGGGGCACGTGGGCAGACCGCCGGATTCCGGCCCAGGGACAAGGCTGAGCGGCGAAGCCGAGCGGGGCAGGGAGCCGCCCCGGCGGAGAGCCGGGGGCGACCCGCGCCCGCCGGGGCGGCCTCGACACGGACGATCGTCGACCGAGCCTTCGGCCGGCTGATGACCCACCGCCCCTTGGGCCGGGACCACGAAACCCTCGGCCCGCTCCGAAGCCGTGATCGACGGCTCGATCACCAACCTCGTGACCCGCCGACCGGTCGGCGGAACCGCCACGCGCGATGTGCCGACAGTCGCGTCGGTAACATTCGATAGGATGCCGACACGCACGTCGTCAAGTTTGAGTAAAGGGCCGTGCGGCCAGTCGTCGTGCTCCCATCACCCTCATCGCTCGGAGATTCCGTGTTCCTTGCCCTACGCGATCTGCGCTTCGCCCGCGGTCGCTTCGCCCTGATGGGTGCGGTGGTCGCGCTCATCGCCGTACTCGGCGTACTCCTGTCCGGACTCGCTTCCGGCCTGGCGGATGCCGGTATATCCGGTCTGCGCGCGCTGCCCATGACCCACATGGCTTTCGACGAGAAGGCGACCAGCGAGCAGTTCTCCCGTTCGACCGTGGAGCAGGAGGACTGGCAGGAGTGGTCCAAGGCCCCGGGCGTGGAGCGGGCGGAGCCCTTCGGGAACACCCTGGCCAACGCCCAGGTGACCCAGGGCGCCGAGAAGGGCGAGCAGGTCAACCTCGCCGTCTTCGGCATGGCGCCCGATTCCCCCCTGGCCCCCGACCCCGCCAGGGGTGAGAGTCTGAGGGAGAGCGGCGCGGGGATCGTCATCACCCGGGAGATCGCCGACCTGGGCGTGGAGATCGGCGACATCCTGACCGCGGACAGGAGCGAAGTGCGGCTGGAGGTCGTCGGCCTGGTCGACGAGACCATCTCCTACGGCCACATCGGCGTCTCCTACACCGACCTCGACACCTGGCGTCACCTGCACTACGGCCTGCCGGGCGACCTGCCCGAGGCCGCACGCCAGCAGGCCACGGCCGTCGCCCTGACTCTGGAGCCGGGTGCCGACGTCGCCGCCGTGGAGAAGGCGACCGCCACCCGCGCCGACGCAAAGCAGGCCACCTTCGACGCGTCCCCGGGCTACGCGGCCGAGTCGAGCACCATGGCCCTGATCAAGGGCTTCCTGTATGCCATCTCCGCCCTCGTCGTCGGTGCCTTCTTCACGGTCTGGACCGTGCAGCGAAAGGCCGAGATCGCCCTGCTGAAGGCGCTCGGCGCTCCCACCGGATACATCCTGCGCGACGCACTGGCTCAGGTCGTCGCCGTGCTCGTCGGCGCGACGGCTGTCGGCACCGCCGCCGGCCTGGCCCTGGGGAGCGCAATGATCGGCAAGGCCCCGTTCTCCCTCTCCGCCCCCGCCATCGCCACCTCCTCCGGTCTCCTCATCGGGCTCGGAACCGTGGGCGCCATCGTCGCCGTCCGCCGCATCACCGCCGTCGACCCCCTGACCGCTCTGGGAGCCACCCGATGACCACGCCAGCCACCGACCACCGGGTCGCCTCGGACGCCGCAGGCTCCGGTGGTCTGCGACTGCTCGACATCACCCTGACCCTGGGAGACGGCGACACCGCCGTCACCGCCCTCGACGACGTCGGCCTGACCGTCGCCGCTGGAGAGTTCGTCGCCGTCGTCGGCCCCTCGGGCTCCGGCAAATCCAGCCTCCTCGCCGTGGCCGGCGGCCTTCTGAAGCCCACCTCGGGCACGGTCCACATTGCCGGCGCCGAGCTGACCGCTCTGTCGGACAAGGAGCGCACCGCGGCCCGACGTCGCCATATCGGCTTCGTGTTCCAGCAGTCGAATCTGCTGGCCTCCCTGACCGTCCGGGAACAGCTCCTGCTTCCCCTGCACATCGACGGCCGCCTCGACGCCGCAGCCCGGACCCGGGCCGACGAGCTCATCGATGCGGTCGGGCTCTCGCACCGCGCCGGGTCCCGCCCACACCAGCTTTCCGGTGGCGAACGCCAGCGCGCAGGTCTGGCCCGCGCACTCATGACGTCCCCCGCCGTCCTGCTGGTGGACGAACCCACCTCCGCGCTGGACCGGGTACGTTCGGCCGAGGCGGTACAGCTGATCGCCGAGCAGACCCATGAGCGCGGCACAGCCACGGTCATGGTCACCCATGACACGGCGATAATGGATGCTGCCGACCGGGTGTACGAGATGGTCGACGGCCGCCTGACCTGACCGGGGTCGCAGGCCGGCGCCTCACTCCCGGCCCCGTCGCCACCCAGGAGTTTGTCCCGCATGCCGAAGATCAACGCCTCCACCGTCGCCGAACACCGCGCCCAGCAGCGCGAGGCGCTGATCGGGGCAGCGATCGACATCCTGGTGAGCGAGGGCGCCACCGCCGTCACACCCGCGGCGGTCGGCGCCCGTGCGGGCCTGGCCCGCTCCAGCGTGTACCAGTACTTCGACTCTTCGGCGGCCCTGCTGGCCACCATCACCGAGGAAGCCTTCCGGCGCTCCAACCAGGCACTCACCAACGCCATGGCTGCCGCGAAGGGCCCGGTGGAACGCGTCGAGGCGTTCTTCAGGGAAAGCCTCCGCCTCGGCGCCGAAGGCGCACACCGGCCCGCCGCCGCCCTCATGAGCGCCGGTCTCCCTCCCGCCTGTCAGGAACGGCTGATGGAACTCCATCTGGAACAGGTCGAGCCGTTCCGTGCGGCTGTCCGGCAGATCGGTGCTCCCGACCCCGCGCTCACGGCGGACCTGATCGCCGGAATGCTGCACACGGCCCTTGCCGCCGTCGACCGCGGTGCCCCGCTCGATACGGTCACGGAGCGCACTCTCGTACTGGTGCGCCGCTGTCTTACTCCGGCCGACCGTGTGCTCCATGAGCCGGAGGAAGGTACGTAGGGTGCCTCAGGGTTCTGCGCCAACAATGCATGTCACACCCGGGTGAGTCCCTGCGCGAAGTCGAACACCTTGTCCGGGTCGTAGTCGTGTGCGATGGAGCGCAGCCGCCCCAGATTCGGCCCGTAGTAGGACTCCTGCCAGTCGGGGAGGGCCGGGTCGATGTAGTTGATGTACCCGCCACCCACACCCTGGGCCGCCAGCCCGTCCACCACCGCGGCAACGCTCCGCCTCGCCTCGGCTTCGGACGCCGCAGTCGCAGAGGCGTAGACCTGCGCGGTGGCGAAGGCGTTCCGGTGAGGGAACGCGGTCTGCTGGACGCCGACATCGGCCACCGCACCCCCGAGGGGATCGAGGATGAGCGCCATGCCCGTGCGCCCGGTGAGCAAGGCCGTCACGGCGGCGGGGCCGGTGACGGGCGTGTTCAGCACGCGCGAGGAGGCGACGAACGACTCCCGGTCGGGACGGCCCGCGAAGAAGCGCATGGCGCCGAAGAAGTCGCGGTCCTGCACCGTCCTGCGACTGGGCAGGACACCGCTCCGCGAGACCAGGTCGTCCAGCAGGGGGTGGCAGGCGCTGCTCGGTCCGACGAAGCAGCCGGCAACCCGGCAGCCCGGCGGATCGCCGCCAGAGATGTTCAGGTTCGCCCACAGCTCCCGGGGCGCGGCCGAGATCCACTGCTGCCATGCGCTCAGCACCTCGGTCACCTTTCCCGCCGGGAAGCCCACCACGAACACGGTCGGAGCCGGAGCCGGATCGGTCGCGAAGGTGAACTGCGTGACGATCCCGAAGTTGCCGCCGCCGCCCCCACGCAGTGCCCAGAACAGGTCCGGGGTGCGTGCGGCGGAGGCCGTGAGCCTCCGCCCGTCCGCCGTGACGACCTCGGCGGCCACGAGGTGGTCGGCGGTGAGCCCGAACCGGCGCTGGAGTACGCCGATTCCGCCGCCCAGGGTCACCCCGGCCACGCCGACGGTGAAGCAGGACCCGGCGGGCAGGCAGCGGTTGGCCTGTCCGAGTGCGCCGTAGACGTCCCGCAGCGCCGCACCGGCGCCGACGGTCGCGGTCCCGTCCGCCTGGACGGCCACCGCCGACATGCGGCGCAGGTCCACGACGAGTCCGTCACGCGGCGCCGAGTAACCGGGGTAGGAGTGTCCACCGCTGCGAGCGGCCAGCGGAACCCGGTTCGCGGCCGCCAGTACCGCCTCGCTGACGTCCGACGCCGACTCGCACTGCGCGACCGCGGCAGGTATCCGGTCGTCATTGAGCGGGTTGAACAGCTTCCGGGCATCTTCGAATCCAGGATTCCCCGGACGCAACAGCGGTCCGCGCAACGCTCGGCGCAGACCCTCCCAATCCACCTGTTCGCTGCCTGAACCAGTGGCTGGTTGCGCGGCCCGAGAGGCGTGGAAGAGGGATTCCCGCGCCATGCTCACCATCTCCTCGGGGAGATCGAGGACGGGGTGGTGCGGACGAATGAACGCTGGGGCGCGACTCCTGGGTCATGCGCCGCACGTCGCCCCTGTGTCCGCGTTACGTCGGACCGTCATCCGGGCGGGGCCGCCTCACCAGACGTCGTGCACGCCCATGCGATGGCCGCATTCGCACCGGAGTGCGGTGTCGAATGTGTAGGCCCGGCAATCGCACCGGAGGCAACGGCTGCTCGCCTCTTCTCCGTCGAATCTCATACCGGCAGCCAGCAGGTCCGCCCGGCTCTCTGTAAACGCCTGGTCAAGTTTCTTTCCCGCGTCTTCCAGAGCTTCCTGCTGCGTTCTCGAGAGTTCCTTCTGCGACTGCATCTCCGGTACCTCCTCGACCGTGCGACGACGCCGCACGCGTGGGAATGGCACTCCGTCCCCCCACTCCCTCCTCTATCCATGAGACCACCAACCGAGTTCCGCGCAACTGCCGAAACCGCGCGCCACGCGTGGACGGCGTGTACCCCCGGATCGGACGTCAGCCGGGTGTAGCGCCCGGCAGGCGGAGAACAGCGCAGGGGGCAGCCGTGTCAGTGGCGTGAGTCGCTCTGTGCCCGCCGCCCCATCTCCTCCCAGAAGGCGCGCAGTCCGGTGATCCCGGTCCGTCTCTGCCAGGCGGCCTTACGGAAGTACCTGGACAGCGAAGGCGACAGCAGTGCGGACTGCGCTCTGCAGAAGGCCTCGCTCAGCTCCACCCGGTGCCCGTCGACCCCCTTCGGCGGATAGGGGCACAGCCCGAAGGCGCAGTCGTCCCGGCAGTTCGAGCCGGCCTGGGAAGCCGCCATCCGCACCACGGTGCGGCTGGGGTCCAGAGGGCTGCGGTCCCGGGTGAGGCAGGGAGGCAGATCGGGCCGGTCGGTGTGCTGGAGGCGACGGATCCGGTCCTTGGGCCAGTCCCCCCGCTCGGCGAGATTGAGCAGCAGGAGCACGTCGCCCAGGAGCTGTTGAGCATGCGGATGCAGGGCGCTCCAGCCGGTCGAGGGCGGAACCCACAGATTGTGCTTACGCGACTCTCCCCGCGCTGCCGTCTGCGAGCCGACGTGGGCGGCGACCCCGGACTCGTCGATCCACAGGAACCGCTCGGGCCGCTGCGTCTCCATGGCCCGCACCGACAGCTTCGCAGCCGCCACCACGAAGGGGTGCTCCCGCTCACCGGCGGGAAGGACCAGCCACTGACGTACCTGCTCCGCCGGGTCCGAGCCGGGGCCGCGCCGGGGGTGGACCGCGCGGACGTCGTCGGTCAGCGCCCACAGGGTCAGCGCGTGCAGCAACGTGAGGCGGGAGAACCAGAACCGGGTGCGCCGAAGCATGTACCAGGCTTGCTCGCTGAGGTACTCCCTGGCCTCCGGGCGGGCGTGCGGATGGCGGCGTCTGCGGTTGGCCGCGTATTTGAATCCCTGGGCCAGGGCCACTTCCAGTGCCAGGTCCAGAGGCGGTACGTCGGGCTGCTCCTGGGGGCCGACCCGGCGAACCCACCCTTCCAGGAACGCGTACGGAGTGTCCTGGTGGCGCTGGGTGGTGACCGAGCCGACGAGGAGGGGAAGCAGCCAGGCGCAGAGAACGTTGTCCCGCCAGTCCTGTTCCGCGCTCTCCCGTTCCCGTCTCTCCCGGTTGCACTCGTCGCGGCGATGCTGCTCCCGCTCATCGTGCTCCCTCTGCAGCCGGCCGACCCCGCCCTCCGCGTGGTGGTGCTGCGTGCCTTCCCGCTCGCCGATCTCCTCAGGCTGCTGATCACTCCACAGCTGTTCCCGCCAGTCGGGCTCACGCTCCATCAGCCGGTCACCCTGCAGGGCCCTAGGCACACGCAGGCGGGGATGCAGCTCCTCGAACGCGGTGTCGCCGCCCGCCCCGATCTCCTGTGCGATCGCCAGCCGGACGGGGTAGGAGGGTTCCAGGCGAGCGATCTCGAAGAGTTCGAGGTAGGCGGGCCTCAGGGTCTGTCTGCGGGCCACGCCACGCATCGCGTCCCCGAAACGCGACACCAGTTGCGTCTTCGCCGCGCGCATGGCCAGCGGATCCCGTGCGCGCAGGTCCGGCCAGGACGTGCACAGCTGCATCGCGATCAGATGCTGCTTCGGTTCCTGCTCCACGCTGTCGATCTCCATGGCGGCCGCATACAGGTCCAGGGCCTTGGTGTGCAGGCTGCGGCCCAGGAGGAGGTGACCGTCGTACCGTGGCGCACCAGGTGTCCGCGACCGGCTCCCTCGCGTGTTCTCCGCCCGGCTGGCGGCGTTGAGCAGCAGATCGCGCGCGGCGGCGACAGGGCACCAGATGCCCTCGTCGCCGGCGTGGTCCGCGTGGAGGCATGATCCGCGGGGTGTTCGGGAGTAGAGCACCATGGCGATGAGCAGCTCCCTCCCGGGGCGTCGCAGAGCGGCCGGGAAATAGACGCCCTCCGCGGGCTTCGAGGGGATGCCCGGGTGGATCACGGCGTTCATGAAGCGAGCCCCGAGATGCGCCTGGACCACACTGTGCTGGAAGCGGACGCGGTCACCGCCGATCTCCACCAGCCCCAGGCGGGACCCCCAGTAGGCAGCCAGACGGATGTCGAGCCGGCTTCCCTCGACCCGCCGGGCCAGTTCGCGTACGAGCTCCGGATAGCGCGGCCGCGCCGGGTCCTGCTCGTCGACGAGGTCGGCGAACCGCACTTCGGCGGAGTCCGCCGCCAGCCCGACACAGGCCAGGGCGGAGAGGTGGTCGACGGTCGCCCGCCGCTCCTCCTGACTGAGCGGCAACCCGGGATAGAAGCGCCCACTGACGAGTGCGCCGATATAGGTGTCGAGCAGGTGGAAGCGCAGTGCCGCCCGGTCCCCGCCCCGTGTCTCCACGGTCTCCTCGTCGGAGTGTCCGGTCATGGCCCGTTCCAGCAGCCCCGCCCTGTGGAGTTCGGCGGCGATCTGCAGATACGTCGGCGCCTCGGTGATACCGGCCATCTCGACGATCCAGTCGAGCCGTTGGCGGTCCTCCCAGTCTTCGCCGGAGGAGATGTACGCGAGCGCGGCCTCCTCACTCAGCGGCTCCAGATCGGAGAGGGAGACCTCCATCCCCCTGAGCGAGTCGTGCGGGCGTGAGGTGATGATCAGAGGCAGTCCCTGTTCGTTGGCCCGTCGGATGGCAAGCCCGATGATGGTGTCGCGCTCCTCCATCAGGCCTTCGCCCGTCAGGGCCTCCTCCAGGCCGTCCGCCAGCACGACGATCCGTCCCTGCTTGCCCAGGCGCCGCCACACCTTCTCCGCTTCGGCGTCGGAGCGGAGGTTTCCCTGCACCTCCTGGGAGAACCGGGCGAAGGCGAGCTGCCGGAAATCCAGATCCTTGTCCGCGTTGCGCAGGCGCAGCGGTACGGGGACCGCCTTCTGCCGGGCGAGGGTCGCCGTCAGCAGCACGATCAGAGCCGTCTTGCCCGTTCCCACCCCGCCGACGACGACGTGGGTGCGCCGGGTCCGGCAGTCCCGGAGGTCCTCCATGAGGACGGTGGACAGCTGATCACGGCCCACTACCGTGCCGAAGATACTGCCCGCGGTCTCCACCAGTGCGTGCGGTGTCTGCCTGGCCTTCCTCTGATACGTCCTGCGGACGCGGCTGAACCGGAAGAAGAGGTAGGCGACGGTCGCGAGGGAGAGGGTGAGCAGCGGCATGAGAATCGTCTGGAGGATTCCGCACGAGAGCGAGTGGTTACTGCACCGCTTCTCCGCCTGGTGGATCAGCGACCAGAAGCCGTCGTGCGGCGACTTCGCCAGGGTGACGACGGCCAGCAGGGCCAGGAGGACCAGGACAACCGCGCCGAGAAGCGTGAGAACGAGTGCGGGCACGTACCAGCCCGTCTTGCGGACCCGCCAGATGCGGGGGTCGCGTGTCGCACCCTCAGGCTTGCGGCGCACGCCGATCCGTCGACGGAGCCGCTGCGACGACCGCCTCAGCCATGACCCCGTCCCTCCTGCACGCAACCGGCTCCGATCGCCGGAAGCACCCGTGTCCCCGCTCACACACATCCTCCTCCGGACATCACGCAGTCGCCTTCGCCCGCCCTTACCTGATTCCGCGGCGGGACGGCTTTGCGCGCATGCGCCCCGGCAACCACCTCATCGGCCCAGCGGCCCGGTACGCCGACCGCGGCGTCCGGTCGCCCGGACAGGGGATGGCCGGCCGGCGGTTCTCCACGAGGGGCCATGGACCGCATGCCGGCGGGGAGCATCTCGCGGGTGACACCAACGGTCTGTCCGCGCAACCGGCGACGAGAGCGCTGCTACGCCGAGCCGGCCGACGGTGGAGACCGGGATCACGCGACGTCTGCGGACAGCCGTCCAACGGGCCCTTCCCGACGACCAGTTGTCCTGTCGCCGATTCGGGAGCGACGACGACGTCCTGCGCACCGTGTGGCTTTGTCAGTGGGCCAGGACCGTCTCGACGGACGACAGGGGAAAGGCGAAGCCGGGGCTCCGGAGTCCCGCCCGGGGTCTCGGGAGCCGAGAGCCGAGCCCCGCGCTCACGCGTCTGCGAGGTGCCTGGTGATCAGCGACCGCAGTCGCTCCGAGTCCTGCGGATCTGCCAGACCCCGCTTCGGGAGGAGCAGCACTCCGGTGCCCCACACGTCCGGGGTGAGGAGCACGAACACTCGCCGGCCCTCGACGCTGCGCCCGTAGAACTTCCAGTCGATCTGAAGCGTGTGCCGGTCGGAAACGACGCTGATCCCGTCCTCATCGACCGTCACGCGATGTTCACCCAGATGCCGGGCGTAGGCGAGCAGGGCCAGAGCCATCAGCCAGCGGGCGACCACCATGAAGCAGAAGACGATCAGAACGAGCTTCCACGCCGCCAGGCCAACGAAATCAAAGCCCCTGAGCAGCAGGTTGGTCGCGCTCACCAGAGCGAGCAGGGCGACGAGTCCCAACAGGATGCGATAACACCACCGCCCGACCGGACTGTGTCGCGCCTGCATCTTCAATCCGTCAGATATCTCCCGCCATGTCACCACGTACGTCAGCTGCACCGGCACGTCAACGGCCATGCGTCCTCCCCGGATCCGAACAGCGGGGACTGTACCGGTAGGTGATCGACTCAGCGGACGCCCGCTGCGCGCACGCGTGATTCGCTTGCTCGGTGGCTGTCGGGCCGGCGTGGTCCGCGCAACTTCCAACTGCACGGCCGTGTGCCGGTGAAGGCGTCATGAGAAGGCGATCTCGCATGTGCAGGGGAGCGGCGAAGCGAGGGTCCGCTCGCTGTGACATTCCTGTGTGACATTTCCGTGTGTCGTGGCGCAGATGGAGGGGGGAAGAAGGTTGGACGACCGAAGAGGCATGTGTGGTCAGGGGCGGGGATCAGCAGCGTGTGCAGGCCGACTTGGAGCTCGGGAAGGCTGTATCGCTTGCTCAGCAGGGGGACGAGGGTGCTTTCGAGACGGCGTACCGACTCGTCCATCCAGGGCTCCTCGGATATCTGCGTGGCCTGGTGGGGGCCGACGCGGATGATGTCGCCTCGGATACCTGGCTGGAGATCGCCCGGGACCTGAGGAGATTCCGGGGCGACGGCACGGGATTCCGCGGCTGGACGGCGACCATCGCACGGCACCGGGCGCTGGATCACCTGCGGAAGCAGAAGCGAAGACCCCGCACGTCGCTGATCGAGGAGAGTGTCCTGGACCTGCCCGGCTCGGCGGACACGGTTGAGGCTGTGCTGGAATCGGTGTCGACGAAGTGGGCGGTCGCGCAGATATCCGGGCTGCCGCCGGACCAGGCGGAGGCTGTGTTGCTGCGGGTGGTGGTGGGGCTGGACGGACCCGCCGCGGCACGAGTGCTGGGCAAGCGTCCGGGCGCTGTGCGGACGGCTGCCCATCGAGGGCTGAAACGGCTGGCCGAGCAGCTGACTTCCGCAAGCAGGGGGAAGAACGCGGTAGGTGCGGCGCAGGGCACGTTGAAGGATGAGGCATGAGGCGCAAGGCGCAAGTGACTGACGCGGCATTCGTCACGCCTGAGATCGAGAGGCTCGCAGAGGCCGTCCGCGGCGGTGCCGAGCCCGAGGGAGCCGAGCGGGCGCGCACGGCGTTCCGGGAGGCGTTCAGCGCCCCCGAAGCCGTCGGCTCGCAGCGTCCCCGCAGGCGCGACGACTGGCGTCCGGTCCGCGTCCGGTCCTCCGCCCGAGTTCCGCTGAAGGTGGCGCTCGGTGCCGCTCTCGCGAGCATGACGCTCGGTGGTGTGGCGCTGGCGGCCGGCACCGGGATCCTCCCGGGGCCGTTCGACGACGCCGACACCCCGGAACGGAGGCCGGAGCCCTCTCCGGTCGTGGACGCTCCTCGCGCCCCCGCCGGGACAGCCCCCGCCGGGACAGCTACCGGTGGGACGTCCGAACCGACCGGCCGGAGCCTCCCGTCTCCCACATCCTCGGCGTCCGGGACGGCCCACGATGCTCTGCCCGTCCAGCACGTGGCGCTGTGCCGTGTGTGGAGCAAGGAGGACCACCGGCACCAGGGTGCCGCCTTCCGGAAACTGGCGGACGCCGCAGGAGGAGAGGGTGCTGTGGACGCCTACTGCGCGACGCTGGATCCTCCCAGGCCCGCGAAGACGACCAGATCGGCCCCCGACCGGTCGAGGGAGCGCCCGGTGGCTTCCCCGTCGAAGGGCCGTAGCGCGGAGCACGCCAACGGTGGGAACGGGCAGTCCTGAGCCGCCCGGTAGCGCGGCAAGGAGGGGCAGGGCAGGCCGCGGCCGCTCACGCACTACGTGCTGAACTCTGATGGCCGGGCGTGATCCACCTGGCACAGCGTTACTCCGCTGACGAGATATTCAGGGGCGGTGTGACGTTTGAGGCAGGGCGTGCGCTGGGTATGTGACGGCCCTTGCGCGAACGGTGGGCCGGTAGCGAACTTCGTGAGAGGTAGCCCACTTGAGCACCCGCAGAACACACGCATACACGCCCCTGAGCCTGAAGCGAAGAGCCTGGCTGACGGTCGCCACGTTGGTTGTCGGCGGGGCGGGCGTGGTGACCTATGCCGTGGCCGTTCCGGGAGAGGCGCCCGGCAATCGCGCTGAGGTACGGGAACCGTCGGTACGCAGTCTCAAGGTCACTGACCGGTCCGCCACCCGCAAGGCGACCGACCGGCAGAACACCGAACGTTTCAGCGGTCTGATGCTGACGTGGCGCGATCCGAAGGCAGTGCTGGACGGCACGGCACAGGCCCGTGCGCGCAGTGTCGAGACCGGGCAGTGGTCGGAGTGGACCCCGCTGGCCGTCGAGCAGGCGGCCGACGGCGCGGAGGCGCGGCGCCCGGGCGTGCTGGGCGGCACCGAGGTGCTGTGGACGGGCGGCTCCGACGCCGTCGAGGTACGGGTGACGGCCGAGGACGGAACGGTCAAGGACCTGCCCGCGGGCATCAGCGTGAAGCTGATCGACCCCGGCACCGACCCCGAGCGCAACCGCCACCTGGTCACGGAGCCTGCGGCGTACGCCGCCGAGACCGTCACCCCGGCCCCCAGCGGCTCCGGGTCCGAAACGACCGACCCCGCGGCGACGCCTTCGTCCTCGGACGACTCCTCGCCGAGCGGCACCGCAGCGCCCACCGACCCGTCGCCGACCCTGCCGGTGCCGGAAACGACCGCACCGGCCACGGAAACGACCTCGCCGACCCCGAGTCCCGAGCCCACGCCCACCGTTCCCACGGCCCCGCCGTCCACCGTGGTCGCGCCGCCGGTGCTCTCCCAGGCGCAGTGGGGCGCGTCGACCACGTACAACGGCACCCCCGAGTACGCCGAGAAGGTCGACGCTATCGTCGTCCACCACACGGGCGTGGACCTGGACAACTCCAAGTCCTGCACGGACTCGGCCGAGCGCATCCGCACCATCCAGCAGGGGCATCTCGCCAAGGGCTGGTTCGACATCGGCTACAACTTCCTCGTCGACCGCTGTGGGCGCATCTTCGAGGGCCGCAGCGGCGGCACCGACCTCCCGGTCCGCGGAGCGCACGACTACGGCTTCAACACGAACACCATCGGTGTCTCCTACCTCGGTAACTTCGAGAGCGCCAAGCCCACCAGGCTCGCCCTCGAGGCCATCGCGCGGATCGCGGCCTGGCGGCTCGGCCAGTACGGGGTCAGCCCCGCGGCCCAGGTCACGCTGACCTCGGCCGGGGACGCGGGCGTCGACGGGAACAAGATCGCCAAGGGCACGCAGGTGACCCTGCCGGCCGTCTTCGGACACCGCGACACCAACAACACCGCCTGCCCGGGCAGGAACCTCTACTCCCAGCTGCCGCTCATCCGGAAGCTGGCCGCGACCCCCGGCATCTCGCACGCCCTCAGCACCACCGACCTCGACCGCAACGGTGTGACCGATCTGGTCACCGGTACGCCCCGGGCCCTTTCCGGCGCCGGCTCGGTCACCGTCGTACCGGGCGCCTCCGACGGCCCGGTGGGCACCTCGAAGAAGAGCGTCAACCAGAACAGTGCCGGCGTCCCCGGCTCCTCGGAGTCCGGCGACGGTTTCGGTACGACCACCGCGTACGGCGACCTCAACGCCGACGGTCACGCCGACCTCGTGGTCGGTGCCCCCGGCGAGGACGACACCAGCGGTGCCGCCGACCGCGGATCGGTGACCCTGCTTTACGGCCCCGGCCTCTCCACGGGCACGTCCTACACCACCGGTGCGGTCACCAGGGCGGGAGCCAAGCTCGGTTCGGCCCTGGCCGTCGGCGACTTCAACGCCGATGGTCAAGCGGACGTCTTCAGCGCCGGAGTGGGCAAGGGCGGAAGCTGGAACGTCCGCCTGACCGGCGGCGCCACCACCGCCGGCACTCTGAGCACGGCGACCGGAGCCATCGCCTACACCGATGCGGCGGCCGGTGACTTCAACCGCGACGGCTACGGCGACATCGCCCTCAACTGGCGCGACACCGGCGGCACGGCCCGCATCACCTGGTTCAAGGGCGCCAAGACCGGCCTCACCAAGGTCGGGAACCTCTCGGTGAAGGGTGGCCGCAGTATCGCGTCCGGCGACCTCAACGGTGACGGCTACGCGGACATCGTCGTCGGCCAGCCCGACAGCAAGGAGGCCGGCACCACCGTCCCCGGCGGCTCCATCATGGCCGTCTATGGTGCCGCCACCGGATTCTCCGGCGTCACCCGCCTCCACCAGGACTCCACCGGCGTCCCGGGCGGAGCCGAGTCGGGAGACGGCATGGGCACCGCGGTCTCCATCGGGGACTACAACCTCGACGGTTACGCGGATGTCGTGGCCGGAGCGCCGGGCGAGGACCTCACCCGGGACGGCGTCGCACGCAATGACGCCGGATCGGCAGTGCTCTTCGCGTCGACGGCGTCCGGGCTCTCAGGCAGCGGCTCGGTGGCCTACTCGCAGGACACCGCTCAGCTCGCCGGATCCACCGAGTCCGGAGACCGGTTCGGTTCCTCCGTCAGCCTCACCGACCTGTCGGGCTGGGGCCGTGCGGACCTGACCGTCGGCGTGGACGGCGAGGACACCGGTAACGGCGTCCTGCTGCACATGCCCAGCGGCAGCGCCGGCATCAGCGTCGGAGCGAGCTTCTACCTCAGCCGTACTGTCCTCGGAACGGAGAGCGGCGGCCGCCTGGGCCACAGCTTGACGCCCTGACACCTGGGGCGGAGGGGGTGGCCGAGCGCGCTGCGCTCGGCCACCCCCTCACCCATGTCGCGCACGTTCGTCTACCGGCTGGCCGGCCGCGACCGCCAGACCTCCGCCTCGTAGTACACGCCGAACTCGCTGACCGAGGTCACGGTCGAGCTCGAGTCGACAGGGAGGAGTACCTCCGGACGGCCCTGGCCCGTCATTGCTCGGAGGCTCAAGACGCCCCTCTCCGGCCTGGAACTCGCAAAGCCGGTCGGGGGCCAGGTCATCACCGGTGAAGTCATCCAGGACGAGGACCGCCCGGCCGCGGACGAGGCGAAGATCCCCGAAGCCGGGCCGTGAATGGCGTGCCTCGAAGCGTCGGCAGGCCGCGGCTCAGGCCCTGGATGAGGACGGTCAGGCGTCGTCGAGTTCACCGCGACGCCGTCGTGGTGGTGCGGTCGTCCTTCCGGCGCTCGGGTCTCGAATCTCGGGGTTCGAGCGTCGTGGAACCCTCATTCACTCGTTCGGGGGACCGGTGAGGGGTCCCGGGCCGACGCTTGAGCTTCGAGTCCCGAGGGCCGAGCTTCGGGCTCCGGGATTCGAGCCGTGTCGTTCATCCGGGAGGTAGGTAAGGGATTTTGGGGAAACCTCCCCTCCCTCCCCACCCCGCCACGGGCCGCAAGTATGACTAATCGTGATCGAGTTGCAGCGGAGAGTCGCGACTGCTTACG
Source organism: Streptomyces mutomycini (assembly GCF_001700505.1). Taxonomy (GTDB): domain Bacteria; phylum Actinomycetota; class Actinomycetes; order Streptomycetales; family Streptomycetaceae; genus Streptomyces; species Streptomyces mutomycini. The sequence goes on along the minus strand of NZ_MAPV01000062.1, from coordinate 42,031 downwards.
GTGCCCACAACGAGACGACCCCGACACGGTGTTAGGCGCACCGGCCGGGGTCTGACCCAAGATCGAACACTTAGAAAGACCGATCTCGTGGCTATCCAGCACCCTAACTCCGCGCTGCCCGCCCCCGCAGCCTCGCGCCCCTACCGCAAGGCCGGCACCGGCTACGGCAAGCAGTCCGTCCCCGGCCAACACCAAGCGCATCGCGCCGACTTCGCCCTCCTGCCGGAGCGCGAACGGTATGTCGCCGGGTATGTCGACCACCTGCCCGACGGTGCCGCCATGGACATCAAGTCGCTGGCCAAGGACCTGCCCCTGTACGGGCAGATGGCCATCGGCACCGCGCTGCGCGCCCTTGCCGTGGCCGGACATCTGCGCCGTGTGCGCTGCCGGGTCGAAGGGGACGGCCAGTGCCGGTGGGTGACGCTCACCTACTGGTCGCGCGCCGCCCACGACAACGAGTGGTGGACGGCCAGGCTCGCAGAGGGAGCCGCCGCCCCGGAGCAGGCACCCGCACCCTCCGCCCAGCCGGTCGTCCCCCGACAGCGCACCGCACAGGCGGGCATCACCGTCCTGCCCTCTCCGAACCCGCCGCAGTCGTCTCCGGCACCGGAAGGCGAGCCGGGCACAGACACCCCACACCCCGCCGAGGCGCCTTCCCCCGCCTACCGCGCCCTCGCCGAGCTGGGCCGCCGCGAACCCCGCCTGGCACTCTCCGCCGCCGACTGTGGCGCGCTGGAGCCACTCGCCGCCGCCTGGTTCACGCGCGGTGTGAGCGCCGCCTACCTGACCTCGGCGCTCTCCGCCGGGCTTCCCGAGCAGGTCGGATCACCCGTCGGCCTGGTACGCCGCCGCCTCACCGACAAGATGCCGCCCTGCCTCCCCGCCGCACCCTCACCGATCCAGGGCCTGCCCGGCACTCCCGTCCGCGGTCTCATGGTCGAGTGCACCGAATGCGGACGCCCCGGCCCGGCCGAGGCGCTCCCGGACGGTCTCTGCAGCCACTGCCGCACCTCGCACCAGCCCCCGGTGTCGCCCGAAGGCGCAATCCGGGACGAGGCCGAACGCGACGTGCCGGCCCTCGTCGCAAGCCTCCGCAACCTGATGCGCACTCCCTGAGCGGTACCGTGGCCGGAGTCCTCAAGTCGCTGCGACAGAGGGCAGGCGGATCAGTAATCGGCGAAATTCCAGAAAATGCCCACCTCGGTGCCCGTGACGACGATGAGGCCGTAGTCCTCCGTGTAGACGCTGAGCGGGCTGTAGGCCCAGTCCGACGTCGTGAAATCGAGTGAGCCGCACACGTGGCCAGGCCTGTTGACGTTGGTCTGATAGCTGGCGCAGTCCCCGAAACGCGCGAGGATCGTCTGTGCCATCATCCTTAGCTCCTCCCGGCTCTCCGCGAAGCGCCCCAGGTGGGAGTGGGTGCACCCATCGTCCGTGAGGGCCAGGAGCAACTTCTCGGCACTGTTCCGGTCGATCTCCTGGAGGCGCCGCGCGACGTACTCGGGCGGGTGGGCGACGAAGGGATACATGGGGGACGCCTCGCGCTCCGGGTTCTGGGCCGCGTCGTCGAGACCGGCCCAGCCGCGTGGGTCCGTTACCCGCGCCATCAGCGCGAGGACGTCGAGGACCCAGTCCTCGTGGCGGCATGGGCCCGTGGCGTCGTACGGGTACGCGTCCTCGAACAGGTGGCGCACCGCGCTTTCCCAGGACGTTTGGGTGACGGACATGGGGCCGGCCTTTCCCGGAGAGCTGGTGGGTGCATCGGCGGGCAATTCTGTCCGTCTCTCCGGTCGCGCAGGGACATGGCAGCCAATCGTATGGTGGGACGAGCTGATGATCCGTTAACCGGGGGGTTGCATCGTGGGGTACACGATTCCTGAGGGCGTCGACACGATGCTCGATGTGGTCGGTGTGGGCTGGCCGAACGTGGACGAGGACGCGTACCGCGATATGGCGGACGCGTTGCGGGAGTTCGGGGACGACGCGGACGACGACGCGTACGCCGCCTACCAGCACATTCAGAAGCTGCTCGCGACCGGGCAGAGCGAGTCGCTGACTGCTCTGGACGCGCACTGGTCGAAGGTGCAGGGCAAGCACAAGGACCTGGCGAAGGCTGCACGGCTCGTCGCGGGCGCGCTGGACCGGGTTGCGGACATCATTGTGGCCCGGAAGATAGCCGCTGTTGCCGAACTGGCTGACCTGTGCGCGACGGTGGGAATCACCCTGGCCTTCGCCCCGGTGACGGCCGGTCTGTCGGCGCTCCTGGCAGGGGCGAAGATCGCGGCGACCCGTATCGCCTTCAAGCGGATCCTGAAGGAGATGGCCGAGGCGGCCGTCAGTGAGATCGTCGCGACGCTCACCGAGCCGGCAGTCGCCGCGATCGAGAACATAGTGGCGGACCTGGCGGTCCAGACGGCGCTGAACGTCGCGGGTGTGCAGGACGGCTACAACACCGGCCAGGCGGCACAGGCAGGCAAGGACGCGCTGCAGATCAACTCTGCGGGCGGGCCCGGAGGCCCAGGTCCCGGGGGCGGCCCCGTGATCGACCACGACGCTCACAACAAGGCGGGGATGCACCTGGCTGGTGTGCAGATCACCATGCGCGAGAAGACGGGCGGCAAGCTCGGCAAGGCCAAGGGGCACCATGGCCGGGCCAAGGGGAAGGACTCTTTGACCGCTGTACTCGACACCACGATCGAGGGGGTGGTGGAGAAGCTCGGCAAGGCGCTCGGTGACCTCGGCGACCACGTGGGCAAGACGGTACCCGACCGCATCACCCAGAGCTCCAAGATCCACAAGGACACCGATCACGATATTCGTGATCAGGTGCATCGAGTCAACGCCGGCAAGGACTCCGAGCCGGGGGACCGGCGATCGGACCGGGACGGTGCCGGACGAGACCGTCGATCCCCTCCGAAGCGGACTGAGGGGCGGGACAACCTCAGAATCAACTCGGCACAGCTGTCCAAGCGGGCTCGGCCGTTGGACGTCAAAGAGACCTGCGGCGATCCGGTCGACATGGCCAGCGGACAGATGATCCTCGCCCAGACCGATGTGCGCCTGCCCGGCTCCCTCCCGCTGACGCTGCGCCGCACCCATCTGTCGGGCTACGAAGCCGGAGCTTCCTTCGGTTCCTCGTGGGCCTCCACCATCGACGAACGCCTGGAGGAGGACGCGCAGTCGGGCGGGGTGTCGTGGTACCGGGAGGACGGCTCTGTCCTCGTCTATCCGCGCCTGCCTGACATAGTCGGCGACCGGGTCCAGCCGGCCGAAGGCATGCTTCTGCCGCTGACCTACATGTCTCGTGACGGGGCCTATGCCCTGACTGTGCAGGACCCCTGCACGGGGCTGATCCGGCACTTCGAAACTGCCCCGCTGCGCTCCGGAGTGTGGTGGCTGACCGAGATCGAAGACCGCAACGGCAACACCCTCACCATCGAACGAAGCGAGGCCGGCACCGCTGCCGAGGTCATCCACAGTGGCGGCTACCGAGTCCAGGTCGAATCCGACCCCGAGCTCGGCCGCGTGCGCGCTCTGCACGTGCTCGCCGACGACGGACCCGTCCGGATACGAAGTTTCCGATACGACGACTCGGCCGCCCTTGTCGAGGTCCGTAACGCTGTCAATGCCCCCTTGCATCTGACATACGACATCGCGCAGCGCATCACCGGCTGGCGGGACAGCACCGATACCGAGTTCGTGTACATCTACGACGCATCCGGACGCGTCGTAGAGACCAGGGGCACCGACGGCATCCTCAATTCCCGCATCACATACGGAGTCCCGGACGAGAGCGGCACCAGGACCGTCTCCTACACGGACTCCCTCGGCCATACCACTGTCTACCGTTCCGACCGCCACGGACAGATCATTGCGATCACCGATCCCCTGGGCCACATCACCACCCAGACCTGGGATCGTCACGACCACCTGCTGACCCGCACCGACCCTCTGAGCCGTACCACACGCTGGGACTGGAACGACTCGGGTGACCTGGTCGCCTTCACCACACCCGACGGGGCCTGTACCCGCATCGCCTACAACGACTCGCACCTGCCGGTAGAGCTCACGAACCCCGACGGGACACAAACGCTTCAGGAGTTCGACGGCTGCGGTAACCGCACCCGTCTCACCACAGCCGACGGTGCGGTGCACCACTTCACTTACCACTCCACCGGCGCCGTCGCCACCGCCACCGATCCTCTCGGCTTCATCACCACCATCGAGTGTGACGCGGCAGGCATGCCGACTGCGGTCATCGACCCGCGCGGCGCACGGATGCAGGGCCGTTACGACATGTTCGGCCGCCTTGTGCGGCGCACCAACGCGCTGGGAGACACGACCACCCTGGCCCGGAACGGCGAAGGGCACCTTGAGCGCCGTACGGCTCCAGACGGCACGGCCGAGACATGGACGTGGGACGGGGAGGGCAACTGCACCAGTTACACCGACCCGCTTGGCGGCGCTACCTGCCTCAGCTACGGAGCCTTCGGTCTACTCCGAGCCCGAACCTCGCCGGACGGTTCCTCACACCGCTACCGTCATGACACCGAGGAGCGTCTCACCCACGTAACCAACGCGCTGGGGCAGACCTGGCACTACGCCTACGACAGCGCAGGCCGGCTCGCCGCCGAGACCGACTTCGACGGCCGTACCACTGCCTACACCTACGACGCCGCCGGGCAACCCGCCGCGCGTACCGCCGCAGGCGAGACTGTCGCCTACGAGTTCGACGTAGCAGGCCGTCTCAGTTGCAAGACAGTAGATGGTGCACGAACCGAGTACCGCTACGACGAGGCGTCTCGCCTGACCACCGCCACCTCCCCGTCCAGCTCGCTGGGGTTCTCCTACGACGCGGCCGGACGTCTGCTGACCCAACACACGGACGGTGCCGCGCTGAGTCTCGCCTACGACCTCGCCGGCCGGCGCACCAGCCGCACCACGTCTTCCGGTGCCGTGACCACTTGGGCACATGACGAAGGGCACCGCCCGGCAAGCATGGCAGTGTCCGGTCACACTGTCGCCTTCGATTACGACGCCTCGGGGCGAGAGCTCACCAGGGATGTCGACGACTTCGTCTCGCTGTCCCACATCTACGACACCTCCGGCCGCTTGACCGCACAGTTCGTGACAGATGGCGTCGGCCGTGACCCCCTTCAGCATCGATCCTTCATTTACCGCGCCGACGGGCATCTGACGGGAGTCGAGGACCAACTCGCCGGAACCCGACGCTTCGATCTCGACGCGGCCGGCCGCGTCACCGCCGTCCATGCGGGGAAGCGGAGCGAAAGCTACGCCTACGACGCCATGGGGAACCAGACCTCAGCGTCCTGGGCGAGAGGCTTTCCGGGCCATGATGCGACCGGTCCACGCGACTACGTCGGCACCCGTATCACCCGTGCGGGCAACGTCCGCTACGAACACGATGCCCGCGGGCGCATCACCGTACGTCAGAAGACGCGCCTGTCCCGGAATCCGGACACCTGGCGCTACGAATGGGACGCAGAAGACAAGCTGACCGCCGTCACCGCCCCCGACGGGACCCGCTGGTGCTATCTCTACGACCCTCTCGGACGCCGGACAGCGAAGCTCCGCATGGCTGACGACGGCATGACAGTCCTCGAACGAACCGACTTCACCTGGGACGGTGTCACCCTGTGCGAGCAGACCACGCGCGTCGCAGGTGCACCGGAACTTGTCACTCTCACCTGGGACCACGACGGCCTCACCCCCCTGACGCAAACAGAGACCAAGCACCTCGCTGACGCCCCCCAGGAGGTCATCGACCGACGTTTCTTCGTGATCGTCACCGACCAGATCGGCACCCCCACGGAGTTGGTTGACGAGGCCGGGCACATCACGTGGCGCGCCCGAGCCAGTCTCTGGGGTGCAACTTCCTGGAACCGTGACGCGACCGCCTACACACCCTTGCGGTTCTCCGGCCAGTACCACGACCTCGAGACGGAACTCAACTACAACTACTTCCGTCATTACGATTCCGAGACCGCCCGATACGCCACACTCGACCCACTCGGGTTGGTTCCGGCGCCCAACCCCGCCGCCTACGTCGACAATCCGCACGCCTTGACCGACCCCCTCGGTCTCAAACCCTGTGACGAGAACGATGTCACCTGGGGTGGACGGGTCCGCTACGGCGCGCCGGGGCCGCACGGTCGTGCCACCAGCATGCACGCCACCATCAGCGGAGACATGCTCGGGGGAAAGACCAAGGCGCAGGTGGACCCAGCCGGCTGGCAGTCCGGTATGGGATACAACCGAGCGCACCTCCTCGCCGCGATGATCGGCGGATCCAACAAGGACTCGCGCAACTTCGTGACCATGCACAGCTATGCCAACTCGCCGATCATGCGGCAGGTCGAACTGCAAGTACGCAACGCCGTCCGTGACGACGGCGAGACCATCCAGTACAGCGTCACGCCCATCTACGCGGACAACAATGCCAAGATTCCTCTCGGCGTGACGATCGAGGCCCACGGTGACAATGGGTTTCAGATGCATCCCCACGGAAGTACCGAAGGCGGAACCAACGCCCTTACCATCTGGAACCGCAAGCGATGACCAGTGCAAGGAGTGACAGTCAATGAGTCCAGAACTGAATCAGCTCGCCGAGCTCCTGCCCAGGCCTCAGACGCAGCAGGCTGTCCCGGACTGGGACGCGACCGAGGCCGCACTGCAAGCTGTCCTGCCGACCGACTACCGCAACCTCATCGAGGCATTCGGCGCCGGTCTGATCGATGACTACTTCCTCCTGCTGGAACCCGGGTGCAGCAATGACGTCTACGATCTGATCAAGATCAGTGGCGAGCGCGAACACGCCAATGAAGCCCTCTGGAAGTTCGAGGACAAGCCGGTCGAGATGGAGCCCGCGGCCAACCGTCTGATCTGCTGGGCAACCACCGACAACGGTGAATACCTCTACTGGCTCGTCCAGGATGCCGATGTCCCCGATTCCCGCCCCATCCTGCTGAATAGTGAGTCCGGAGAGGAGTGGGAGCGGTACGACATGACCGTGACACGCTTCCTTACCCTCGTGCTCCGGGGAGAGATCCGGTCACATGTGTTCTGGGACCGGTTCCCTCTGCCGGTACACGAATTTCGCCCGGCCCAGGACATGTGACTCCTGCCCGGGATGACAGTTGCTGCCTTGACGTGCCACGGCTGGTTTGGGGCGCTATTGAGTGGGCTGCCGCTGCGGAGGTCATTCACGGGCTACGCCGGAGTCATGCCGGGATGAAGCTCGGCCACCAGGGTGGGACGTTGCCCGGGCACAACGGGGCGGGGTAGGAGTCCGGCATGCCGAGCCATGTGACAAGGAACCAGGTGAACCACAGGGTGAAGATGAGCCCTGCAGTAAGGGCTGTCCCGCGATGACGTCTTCCGAGGGTGCTGTGCAGGATCACACACGAAACCGCAGCGGCGATCCATATGAGAGGGACAAGAAACAGCAAAGTCGTGCCATTGGTTACGCCGTTGCCGATGTCACAAACAGCCCATACATTCCCAATGGCAGCAGTGGACACCACTGCGGTCAGTCCACCGAAGAGGACACCAAGGCCAGTTCCCCTGAACCAGCGGCTCGGAGGACTCGACGGCTCAGTTCCCACGATCATCTCCCCTCCTCGCTGTAGGTTCGGAGAGTACCAACGTTCTGAAGTAGCCCGCTGGGGCCCTGGCCTGCCCTGACACCGGTCAGTCGTTTTGTGCTTCCGAAGCCGTCGCCAGCAGATGAGACTGCAGGCCAGGGAGACGAAGGCGTCGTGGAGTTCGGTGCGGCGTTCCCAGCGGACCGCGAGGCGTTTGAAGTGGTGGAGCAGGGCGAAAGTCTGCTCGACGACGTAGCGGAGCTTGCCCATGCCCTGAATGTTCGGTGATCCCTTGCGGGAGATGACGGGCAGGATTTGTCGGCGACGCAACTCGTCGCGGTGGGCGTTGGCCTCGTAGTCCTTGTCGCCGAGCAGGGCTTCGGGCCTGCGGCGGGGCCGGCCGGGGTGGCCCGCGACCGGCGGGATGTCGTCGACCAGGGCGAGGGTCTTGGTGACGTCGTTGACGTTGGCCGCAGTCGTGATGACTTTGAGCGGGGGTGCCGCGTCCATCGCAGATCAGGTGGTGTTTGCTGCCCGTTTTCCCCCGGTCGACCGGCGGCGGACCCGTGTCGGCCCCCCCGTTACTGTTTTCGTGGCCCTGCAACGGGGCTCCCGGCCTTCGGGCCCGGCATGACTGAGCCCCCTTGTCGATCATGATCGAAAAAGTGGTGTCACCGGGCGCGGAGGCATTGGCAGACCGCTGATTAGGGGCACGAGCGCTGATCCCGAGCTTGGGTGAGGCAGTCTCTTCGTAACGTGGATGCCGGCACGCTGATGCCGCAGGTAGGGCCGGGGAGAAGTTCGAGCACTGGAGCTGGGACGTGACCAACGACGGCATCGACGTCTACCTCGGCCTGGACGTGGGTAAAGGCGAACACCACGCCACCGCGCTCACCCTCGCGGGCAAGACAGTCCTGGACAAGCGCCTGCCCAACACCGAGCCGAAACTGCGCGAGGTGTTCGCGAAGCTGCAGGCCAAGCACGGCACCGTGCTGGTGGTCGTCGACCAGCCCGCCTCCATGGGCGCGCTGCCGCTGGCCGTGGCCCGCGCGTTAGGCTGTCACGTCGCCTACCTGCCGGGCCTGACGATGCGCCGCATCGCAGACCTCTACCCAGGAGAGGCGAAGACCGATGCCCGCGACGCGTTCATCATCGCCGACGCCGCCCGCACCATGCCGCACACCCTGCGGGCCGTCGAGGCCGCCGACGAGACAGTCGCTGAACTGGAGATGATCGCGGGCTTCGACGACGACCTCGCCACCGAGTCCACCCGGACCAAGAATCGGCTCCGCGGCCTGCTCACACAGATCCACCCCTCGCTGGAGAAGGTCCTGGGCCCGCGGCTAGACCACCCGCAGTCCTGGCCCTGCTCGAACGCTTCGGCTCTCCCGCCCAGCTCAGGAAGGCCGGCCGCCGTCGACTGGTCACACTGCTGCGACCCCAAGACAGCTGGCACACCGCCCCTCTCCAGCACGGGCTCAAGCGCGGTGTGACCAGGGGCCACACACCGAACCACTGTTCGACACCCCACTCCTCGAACCGTTGCACCTCGGTGAACCCCAGCTTCGCCGCGAGGCGCATCGAGCGGTCGTTGGCAGTCTGGGTGCAGAGCACCACAGGCTCGCCGGGAAGCGCATCGGCGAACCAGCCGAGCGCCGCCGCGCACGCCTCGGCGGCATACCCGCATCCCCACGCCTCCGGCAGGAACATGTAGCCGAGCTCCGCCTCCCCGGCATCCGGAAGTACGTGCCCCGGACGCTCCGCGTCGCGCCGATCGAGCGTAGTCATGCCGATCATCACGCCGTCGAGCTCGACCACGAAAAGGCCAGGGCGCCGCCCAGGCAGGTCAGGCACCGCGCGTTCGAGCTCGTCACGGGGTCGAGGGCCACCGAGATAGGTGCGCACCTCCGGCGAGGCGAACAACTCGATGAACGCCGCGCGGTCCCGGGCCTCGGACTCACGGAGCACGAGCCGCTCTGTCGTGATCGGGGCAGGTGGCCAGGTGACGGGCCCGAGTTCAGTCATGGCGGGCAACCTATCGCGCGCCCCCAAACGTGCTTTAGCAACTCAGGCTCTGGCTCATCGCCCGTGAACGGCTGACTGCGCGTGACGGCATCGACCCGTACGGCAAGCCGGCCGATCAGGCGGTTCGCCGGCGGGCTGCCGGTCAGTCGGCGGGCAGGCCGAACCAGCGGAGGAGTACGGGTCGTGCGTCGTCGGGGGCGTCCTCGGGCCCGCGGGCATAGCGCGCGAGCAGGGCCAGATAGTCGTCATGGAATGCGTCCAGCTCACGCCTCGTAAGGTGGATGAGGCTGCGGGAACCCCGCATCCAGCCTTCGGACTCCGCCTGTTCGGCGGTGAACTGCCGCGCGAGCTCGACGTCCTCCTCCATCCTCATCCGGTCCAGCTCGGCTGACAGGGCACGCTCGGCCTCCGTCAGCTCACCCTGCGGCGGTCTGCGGATGTCGAGCCCACGCACCCCGCGCCACCAGCGCTCCCGCCCGGTGGAGCGCTCGGGGATGTCCTCGATGAGGCCACTGCGCTCCAGCATGCGCAGGTGGTAGCTGAGCGTCCCGGTGTTCTCGCCGAGGGCGGCGGCCAGCGTGGTCGAGGTGGCCGGGCCTGCCGCGCCGAGGTGGCGCAGGATACGCAGGCGCAGGGGGTGCGAGAGGGCCTTGAGTACCTCGGGGCTTTCGACGGTGCGCCGCCCTGCGGCTTCCGCTCTCCGCTCTTTCGTCATGGCAGCAGTCTATCCGGATAGCAGCCATTTCTCTGCAGACCTTCCTCTGCAGAGAAATCTCTGCAATGCTGAGGTGTATGACGCCGAACCGAGTGACCTGGAATCGCACAGTCCGCCGCTTCCCAAGTGCTGCTGCGGGGGCCCTGATTGTCGGACTCGCCCTGGGTGCCGCACCCGCGCATGGAGCTGAACGGGGCGCAGATCTGCCCGAGTTCGATTTCTCCACCTGCCCGACCGTCGATGAGCTGCCCGCGGGGGCGGACCCCGGTACCTGGCGCTGCGAGGTCATGCACGCCACGGGGCATCTGCGCATGGGCGCCGTCGACGAGCCGCTCACCGAACCCATGGGGATCACCTTTGCGGAAGGCCGTGTGGACGGTGAGTTCCGCCAGGTCTTCGGTGAGATGACCGCTGTGCCCATCCGGGTGGGAGGCACTCCGCTGACCCTGACTCCGCAGTACGGCGGCTACTCGGACTTCCTGTCCGACGACACCCGCCGCGGCGAGTTCGACATCAAGTTCGCCATAGGCTCGGCACACGGGCTGCCGGCCCGGCCGTCGTCGGGCTGCTCGGTGGGCAGCGATGAGGATGCGGTCCACCTGGTGCTCAAGGACACCGATCCCACCCGGGTGATATCCAGGGACCCCCTGGTCGTCGCCTTCGGTGCCCAGGACGCGGAGTTCGCCGCCCCGGGCACTGGTGGCTGCGGCCCCCTGAGTCGCGTGCTCGACCGGGCCCTGGGCCTGCCGTCCGCGGCGGGGGCGAACACCTTCAACATGGATGTCACGGTGGCCATCCGGTCCTACACGTAGACCCGTTTCACGGCCGGTTGCGGGACCACCGACCTGACCGACGTGGAAGCCATTCACCTGACGGCAGGGCCCCAAGGTGGCCTGCTTTTCACTGCACCCCCACGAAGACGGCAGTAACTGCAGCGCCCCGCCCCGGAAGGAAGAGGCAATACCATGCACCCCGCGGTGGAACGCCTCACCGAACTCGTCGCGCCCGGTCCGCCACGCTTCCGGGACTGGCCGGCTGCCGAGCGGGAACTCGGTACCACGCTGCCAACGGACTACCGGCAGCTCGTCGAGACGTATGGAGGTGGCATCTTCGACGAAACCCTCTGGCTCCTGGATCCTGCCTGTCCCGATGACGATTACCACCTCCTGGCCCAAGCCGTGCGAAGGGCCGAGATCCTCGAGAGGCTGTGGGAGTTCGAGGCCAGGCCTGTCCAGCTCGAAGAGCCCGGCACCAAGGTCCTGCCTTGGGCTTACATCGAGGGCACTGGAGCGATGCTGTACTGGCTGGTGAAACCGGAGCAGGAGCCCGATGAATGGACAGTCATGTTCAACGAGGGCAGGGGTCCCTTGTGGGAACATCACCACGCCCATTGCGCATCCTTTCTCCTGGCTGTCCTCACCGGGCAGGGGGGAACCGAGTACTTTCCGGAACTCCCGGCCGCACAGCACCAGTTCGATTCCAACGACGCGATCCTGGGTCAGTAGCCCTTGTGTCGACTGCGCGCGTTCACTTCGGCGAGCTGAGCGCTCAGGAACTCATCCCGTGTGGCCGGTCGTACGTGGGCCGGGTTCGCGTCCCACTCCCGGCCTCCGCCGAGCGGGCGGAGCTGGAGGTAAGGACCCTGGCGGCCCATCACCAGCCCCACCCGGCAGCTCCCGCTGTCGTATACGGCCGCCCCGGTGTCGGGGACGCCCGCATCGGTCACTTGCCCGTTCCGTTCCTGATCGCCGCTGCCAGGGCCAGCGCGACGGGGGCGGAGCAGATGCCGAGGTGGACCAGGGCGTAACGCTGCGGCTGGGCGTTTTCACCGTCGCCCGGCCCGGAGTTCGGCTCCGGCCACGGCGTGCGGATATCCATCGCGGGCAACTGGACGCCCGCGGCGGTCAGCGCGGCGGCGAGAGCGTCCCGTGCTTCGACGGCCTCCTGGACCTTGGTCGTTCCGTTGGGCGGCACCGACTGCGGGAGATCGGTAGAGGCCGGGTGGACGGTGCTGTGCCGAGGTGTTCGGCGGGGGAGGGGCGGCTTCTGCTCCGATGGCGGCGGTGGGGTCATTGGCATGTTCCTTCGGGTCGTTCTTCGTGAACTTCCTGGGCGTGACCACACGCGCTGGATTACGTTGCGTGATGGGCTCGTTACGAGAATGGCCCTGGTCGGGGGTGCCGCACACCGAGTGCTGGTGGTGCCTCCCCGGCAGGTCACGCAAGTTCCACACGTTCCACGGAGGGCGAGATGCCGACGAGGCGCGCGGTCACAGGCCGCAGCAGAGAACCACGGGCACGGTTCGCGGAGGAGCTGCGCCTGCTGCGCACCGCGCGCGGCGACAGCCTGCGGCAGCTCGGTGAACGGCTGGGCTGGGACTGGTCGCTGTTCGGCAAGATGGAGAAGGGTGAGACTGTCGGCGGCCCCGAGGTGGTGCAGGCACTGGACCACTACTACGGGACGCCGGGGCTGCTGCTGGCGTTGTGGGAGCTGGCGATCAGCGATCAGACACAGTTCAAGGAGCGGTACCGGCGGTACATGGCGCTGGAGGCGGAGGCGACGAGCCTGTGGCACTTCGCGGTGAGCGTGCTGCCGGGGCTGTTGCAGACGGCAGGGTACGCACGGGAGCTGTTGGCAGCGGGCGGTCTCAGGGGTGAGGCCCTGAAGCAACAGATTGAGGCGCGGATGGGGCGACGCGAACTGCTGGCTGGTACGGAGTCACCTCAGTTCAGAACAATCCTGTCGGAAGCAGTGCTGAGGACACCGCTGCGCGATGCGGGCGAGTGGCGTCGGCAGTTGGAGTATCTCCGGGAGATTGGAGAGCGGCACGATGTGGTATTGCAGGTAGCACCGTTCAGCGCGGGGTTGCACGGCCTTACCAATGCTGACGTGATGTTTCTCCGAATGCCCGAAGGGCGTACCGTTGCTTATGCCGAGAACGGGTACAGGGGCGAACTCGTCGAGGAAACTGCATCGGTTGAGCGGCTGCAACGTGCGTACGATTCGGTGCGCGACCTGGCGCTCTCACCAGCCGAGTCGCGGAAGTTCATTCTGCGCATCCTGGAGGAAGTACCGTGCGATCTCTCGACCTGACCGCAGTGACTTGGCACAAGAGCAGCTACAGCAACCAGGACGGCGGCCAGTGCCTTGAGGTCGCCGACGGCTTCACCGCCGTGGTTCCCGTGCGGGACAGCAAGTACACGCACAACAGCAGCCCCACGCTGATGTTCACGGCAGACGGTTGGTCATCGTTCGTGTCCGCCCTGAAATGCGGTGTGATGGGTTCCTGAGTCACCGAGGAGCCACCCGGGCGCCGTCTCCCGGCGCCCGGGGCTCGTGTTACATCTTCGGTGCCTGCTCGATGAACGTGTCCAGCACCCCGTCCGCCACCTTGATCCTGCCCTGCGGCCGGGTCGTGCCCGGGATGGTGGTGAACGCGGCGGCCTGCTTCGCCAGCTCGGCTGCCTTGGCGAAGTCCTCCGGCCCACTGCCCGAGTGGAGTTGGGCCTGTAGTCCGTCCAGGGTGGCGTTCAGGGCGTCGCCCCATACGTCGAGGGCGTCCAGCCAGGGCTTCGTCTGCGCAAGGAAAGCCGGGTCCCGCACCCCGGCGCGGATCTGCTCGGGAGCGCCGGCCAGTACGTCGGCGTAGGCACCGAGCTCGCGCAGTGCGGCTTGGCGGCGGGCAGGGGATCCGCTGTTCCAGGCGTCTGTGAACTTCGCCAGGCGCGCATTCAGTTCGGGAGCCTGCGGCTGCCAGTTCGTGTCGCCGAAGGTCGGCGCGAGGTGTTCCGTGTCGAAGAAGGCCAGCAGGGCCCGGGTGGTGGCGGGGTCACCTCCGGCCAGGTAGTCGGCCGCCGCGCGCCAGGTGCGGTCCGGGTCGTAGTTCTCGTCGTTCCAGGCGAACGAGGCCCCGCCGAAGAGGGCGACCTTGCTTGCCGCGGCCTGGTTCATCGGGTTGAGCACGATGCCGCTCAGTGCCTCGTGCAGTCCGGCCTCCCGCTTGTCGTAAGGGGCCATCAGCAGCCGGCCCGTCGTCTGCCCGTAGTCGTTGACCGGGTAGTTGTCCCAGAGGAACACCTTGCGTCCCCACACCGTCGAGGCGGCCTGGGCGTCCGCCACGCTGATCGAGGGAGGCACGACGTCCGTGCCCGTCCACTGCACGACCACCTTCGGGTCCAGTTGCTCGCGCAGCACGGACTTGTAGGCGGAGTCGGCCGTGTCGGAGTACTCCGTGGGCACGAACTGGAGCGGCTCGGCGCCCGGGTGGGTGTCGATGAAGTCGTGCTGCACTGCGTTGAGCAGGTCGGCCTGGGCCTGTCCCGCGCTGCCCCTGCCCGGGGCGCCGTACTTCTCCTGGTCCGCGTCGCAGTTCCACTCGGTGTAGCTGATGTCGTCCAGTGCCACGTAGAAGCTGCGGGCGCCCTGGTCGTAGAGGGTGCCCAGCTTCGTCTTCAGGGCGCTCACGTCGTCGGGGTCGCTGTAACAGACGGACAGGCCGGGGGAGAGGGCGTACGTGAAGTCGACGTGGTGGGTCGCGGCCTGCTCGATCAGTTCACGCAGGTCGGCCAGTTTGTCGGCGGGGTAGGGCTCGCGCCACTCCTCCCGCAGATACGCGTCGTCCTTCGGCGTGTAGATGTAGGTGTTGGCCTTGATGTCGCCGTAGAAGGCGAGCTGGTCGAGTCTGTCGGTGTGCGACCAGGGGGCGCCGTAGAAGCCTTCGATGCTGCCGCGGAGCGGCATGGAGGGATGGTCGGTGATCGACACGGACGCCATGGTGTGCTTTCCGGTCACCAACTGTCGCAGCGTCTGTGCGGCGTAGTAGATGCCGTCCCCGTCGTTGCCGGCGAGCACGATGCTGTCGCCGCGGGAGGCGAGGGAGTAGCCCTCCGCGACCGGAGTGCCGGGCACGGTGCCGCCTGCGGCGCGCAGGGCGTCGGCCACCGCCTTGTTCCTGACCGAACCGGCCACGACCGTCAGCTCCGCTCCGTGGGCGAGCGGCGCCGGGCCGGAGTCCCCGGCCGTGGTCGTGTCGATGTGACTGGCACCGGCAGCGGTCAGTGTCTGCTTGATGTCATCGGCGCTCCGGTCGTCGACGTCGTCACCGAGGACGAGCCGTACGCGGGCGGGAACCCGGATGTCCCGTCCCGCCGACTTCATCCGCTGCGGGGTGGGGGTGACCACGGGTGGGGACGCGGACGGGGCTGCGGACGGCCCCGGCGCCGCCGCCGCGGACGACTCCCCGGCCGCCCACGCGGGAGCGGAAAGCGTACCGAGGGACAACAGGACGGCGGTGCTGAGAAGCGAGAGTCGGGACATGCGGGGAAGACAGTACGGATGACTTTCAGACATACGGGACACTGCGCCTCCACGGAAGTGGACTGCCACATTCAGGTGCTGGAGTGGTCTAAACCACCACTCGTGGGCGCCGGTGTCAAGGTCGAGCCGTCAGAAAGATGGAGCACTCGTGTGGCGACCGGACGGCATCGGTCCGCCACTCTCCCTTCCGGCGGGACCGTGGACTTCCGGAAGCACCCCCCCCGGGCGGACGTACGGTGCCCGCTCGCTGATCCGGTGGCCATGAGGGGACGTGACCGCCCCCCGGAGGCGGTCCGGCGCACCGCCCCTCGATGTCAGGTCGACCAGACGACCCGGCCGTTGTGCACGATGACCACCTTGGAGTCGGCCCGGAAGACCAGCTGGGCGCCGGCGTAGTCGTGGGTCTTGGAGGCCCAGATCGGGCGGTCGTCGCCGTTGTGGATGACGAGGTTGCCGTCGGGCTGGAAGATCGCCCGGTGGTTGGGGCCGAAGGTCATGGCCGCCCAGATCGGCTTGCCGTGCTCGTTGAGGACCACGAGGTTGCCGTCGGTCTGCATGACCATCTTGATGCGGTTGGTCGTCCAGGCCTGGTTGACCTCCAGGACGCTGGGCGCGGAGACGGTCACCGTGCTCCAGCTGGGCTTCGGGGCCGGCTTGGGCTTCGGCTTGGCCGTGGCCTTCTTCGTGGACGGGCTGGGCGTCGGCTTCGGAGCGGGGGCGACGGGCGGGGGCACGACTGCCTTGGGGGTCTCCACCGCCTTCGGCTTCTCCTTGCTCGGGGAGGCGCTGGGCTTCCCGGCCACGTAGTCCCCGAGACTCGCGGGGGCGGAGCCCGGGTTGAGTACGGTGTCGGCCCCCTCCGCTGCCGGCCTCATGGCAGAGGTGTCGTGTTCCTTGTCGTTCGCGCTTCCGACCAGCAGCAGGGGTATGGCGATCAAGGCTGCGCCCAGGAAGGCGGCTCCCGCCAGGACCGGGGTGCGGGGACGTCCGGCGTTGACTCCGGTGGCGGTACTGGTGCCCGGCGCCGTCGCGGCTGCCGCCGCCACGCCGATGCCCTCCTCGGGTGCCTCGGCGGTCGTCGTCGCAGCCGCGGGCGGGGCGGCTGCGGTGTCTCCGGCAGGGCGCTCTCCGGCAGGGGCGTCTCCGGCAGGGGCGGTGCCGGACTCCGCCTCGGGCTTGGCCGCGGAGGCCACCGGCGTCTCCTCGGCCGGCGCAGGTGACGGGGGCTGGGACCCGGCCTCCTTCACGTCGGGGGCGGCGGCCGCCGTCGTGTTCGCGTCGGGGGCTGGGTGCTGGGAGGGCATGCGATTACTCCTTCACGGTGGCGGAGCTGTCGGTGGGCAGCGGTGGGGCCGGATGAACACCTGCGAGCCCTGCAGGCGTTGGCGGATCTCGCACCGAGGGGGTCGGGTCGCCCCGGTCCTCGCCGTCGAATTCCGGGTGCCCCGGCGCGGTGGCGGCCGCTGGTCCGACGCCTTTCCGAGCTGTGAGGTACTGCCGTGCGGCCCCGGTCCGGACGTCCGGACCGTGAGGCGCTGCACGCCGAAGAGGCCGATGGCGTACACAACGTAGCCCGTCGTGGGGGCAAGGGCCGCTCCCTCCCTCGGACACTCCCTTCACTTTGTCCTCCTGTGCCTCACTGCTCCCGGAAAGTTCTCCATTCGGACAGTAAACGGGCACATCAGCGATCCAAACGGACCCCCTCCGAACTCCCATGGACAGAAGTCGTATGACATCCTGTTGGCTCCCCGATCTGATCAATGTCGGCGTGCGCGCATGGCGTTTCAGCACCCGAGAATTCGTACAGACCCAAGAGTTCAGGTGGAGATGCGGCCCGGAGAGCGACAAGAGGGCGCGAACGGCGCCCCGTTGGTCATGCCCGAAGCCTCGGATCCGCTCGCCGAACCCGAGGCGCCCGTCACCGGTGACACCGTCGCCTCCTACATCCCCGAGGTACCCGAGGCCGTGAAGGCCGCAGCCCGCAGGGCGCCGGGGCACTGGGTCGGGGTGGTGGACCCGGAGTGGACCGAGGAACGGACGCCGGCCGAGTGGGCGGTGCTGGGGGAGTGGCAGTCGGACGAGAGCGGGAGCGTGGGGGAGTACCGCGCCAATCCGGCGTACCGGCCCTCGGCGCGCATGCTCGGCTGGCCGGACCCCACCGACCCGGTGGACGCTGCGGCGCAGCGGGCCGCCACCGGCTACGGCTCGGTGGAAGCGGCACTCGCGGCGCTCGCGGAGGCGGACGTCACCGTGGTCCGCGGACCGGACGGCGGGCCGCTCACGGCCGCCGGGCTGGACGGGGCGCCGGTGGTCCTGTTGTTCACCTCGCCCGCACACGAGTTCATGTCGGCGGCACTTCACCATGACACCCTGCCGGTACGGGAACTGGCCCGCTCACTGGAGGGTGCCGGCACCATGCTGATGGTCAACGCAGGCGCCGCGGCCCCGCTGCTCGTCCCGGCGGACGGCCTTCCCGGCCCGGCGGGCGACGCATGGGCGTCCGCGGCGGAGTACGGCCCCGGCGCCGGTACCGCGGGTCCTGCCGGGGCCACGTCGGCGGCCCCGGCCGCGGTCCGGACCGACAGCTCACCCGAACACAGGCCCCACACCACCGGGAGGACCCCGTGACGAGTTCGTCCCAGCAACCCCCCGCCTCCTCGAAGGCGCGCGTCGAGTCCACATCCGGGGGCGAGGAGCCGGCTGCGAGCACCGCACCCGGCACCACGACCGCGCCCGGGAGTGCCACGGCACCCGCCACCCCCGCCGAGCCCGGATCCGAGCCCGCAGAGGTGAGGACGGGGACGGCCGCAGGAAAGGCCGGCACACAGGCCCCGGAGGCCGCGGAGGAATCCGGAGCGGCCGGGAAGACACCCGAGGCCGGGAAGGAACCCGCAGAGGGCGGGACTGCCGGGCCCCAGGCCGGTCCGGGCGCCCGGACCGAACCCGAGGCCGACCCCGGCGCCGCCGCCGCCGCGCAGAGCCGGCTTCCCGCGCTCGTACGGACCATGACCGCGACCGCGATCGGCAGGCCGGAGCACGAGGCCGGGCCGGTGGGCAGGCCCGGCAAGGCGGTACTGGCCGGGGCGGCGGTCGCCGGGGCACTGCTCGTGTCGGTGCCGTTCCTGATACTCGTCGGGAACGACGACAAGGGCCCCGAGCAGCCGTCGGTGGCCGCGGCAGGGACCGTGCTCGACGGGAGTGGGCAGGAGGCGCCGGGTGATTTCGCGGTGACCCCGGCCGAGACATCCGGTTCCCCGGCTGCCGAAAAGAAGAAGAAGAACACCGAAGCGCCGGCGCCCGAGAAGCCGGTGCAGAAGGCCCCGGCGCCGGACAAGTCGAAGGACGTGCCGAAGAAGGCCGCCGAACCGGAGGACCGGCCGAAGAAGGAGAGCGAGGAGCAGAAGCCCGACGGCGCCAGGAAGCAGCCGGCGAAGGCCGCTCCGGCCGTCACCCTCAGCGGCCCCGTCTCCTTCCGCAGTCATCTCTCTGGCCGTTGCATCGACGTACCGGGCCACGACTTCAGCGACGGCAAGGCACTGCACGTGTGGGACTGCAACGGCGCCCCCGCGCAGAAGTGGCAGTTCGCCTCCGACGGCACCATCCGCATCCAGGGCAAGTGCCTGGACGTGGCCAACGCGAACTTCAGCGACGGCACCCCCATCCAGATCGCCTGGTGCAACGGCAACGCCGCCCAGAAGTTCGCTCTGAACGGCGCCCACGATCTGGTCAACACCGTCGTCGGCATGTGCGTCGACATCGCGGGCGCCAACCGGAACAGCGGGGCATCGCTGCAGTTGCTGCACTGCTCTGGCAACGCCGCCCAGAAGTGGAGCACCTGACCGCAACGCCCCGACGCCGGGAGCGCCGCTCCCAAAACCCCTCGCGCCCCCGGGGACGAGGCATGATGACATCGTCGGCTCGCCGACACGCGCCCCCGGCGAACGGGGGCGTCCGTTTGCAGACGCCGTCGTAGCAAGGAGGTTGGTGCGTGTCGCGCCAGGTACTGTCGGTCGGCCCCGCGGACCGCTATTCGACGATCGGTGAGGCACTCGCCGCAGCCCGCACGGGGGCGCTCATCAGCGTCCGGCCCGGGACGTACGCCGAGAACCTGGTGATCCACACCAGGGTCACCCTCACCGCCGCCGAAGGCCGCGGCACGGTGGAGATCCGGCCGCGCACGGGCAGCGTGGTCGCGCTGCGTGCCGACGCCGTGATGCTCTCGGAGCTGACCCTGCGGGGTGGCGACGCCGAGCTCCCGGCCGTGGACGTACGGCGCGGGCAGGCCGCGTTCGACGGCTGCGAGGTCATCGGCGCCGCATGGACCGCGATGCTCGCCGGCGGGACGGGTTCCCTCGCACTGCGGGACTGCCGGGTGAGCAACCCGCAGGGCGCGGGCATCGTGGTGACCTCCACGACGCCCACCACCGTGGAGTCCTGCACGCTCGAACACCTGGGCACCAGCGGCCTGGTCCTCGCCGAGCAGGGCGAGGCGCGCATGCGTGACTGCACGGTGCGCGACGCCCGCGGCAACGGCCTGCTCGCCAACGGCGAGACCCGCGGCAGCGTCGAGGACTGCGACATCTCCTCCACCGACAAGCCCTCCATCGCCCTGGAAGGGAACTGCGCCGTCTCGGTGGTCCGCACCGTGGTGCACGACACCAGCACGGGCGTGCACCTGAGCAGTTCGGGCCGTACGACGCTGGAGGACGTCCGCGTCACCGGCGCCTCCGGGAACGGGATCGCACTGGCCGGGGGCACCGACCCGGTGCTGCGCCGCTGCCGTGTCTCGCGCGCCCGCGGCCACGGCGTCCTGGTCACCGACCGGGCGCGCGGCACCTTCGAGGACTGCTGGGTGGACGGCGCGCAGGGTGCGGCGCTGCGGGTCGCCGGGGCCGCCTCCCCGGCGCTGACCGGCCTGACCATCCGTGACTGCGACGGGGCCGGGCTGCTCCTGGAGGAGGACTCGGCGGCGGAACTGGACCGCCTGGAGGTGATCGGCGGCTCGCCCGCGGTCGCGATCCTCGCCGGTGCCAACCCGCTGCTGCGCCGGGCCCGGCTGGTGGAGCCGAACGGCGACGGCATCGCCGCCGGCAGGGACGCCAGGGGCCGCGTCGAGGACTGCGAGATCGTGCGGCCGAAGGGCGCGGGTGTACGCGTGGCCTCCGGCAGCACCCTCTACGTGGCCGGTGGCGGTGTCTCCGACACGGCCACCAGCGGTCTGATCGTGGAGGACGGCGGCAACGTCACCGTCCGCGACTTCCGCGTCGAGATATCCGGCGAGGAGGGTGTGGTGGTCGCCGCGGGCGGCGAACTGACGGCCAACCGCACTGCCGTGCACGCCCCCAAGGGTCACGGCTACCTGATCCGTGAGGGCGCGCTCGCCTCGCTCAGCGGATGCGAGGCCACCGGTGGTGCGCAGGACGGCTTCCGGGTGGAGTCCACCGCGCCGGTCTCGCTCGTCAACTGCCACGCCCGGGAGAACGAGGGCGCCGGCCTGGTGCAGACCGCGCCCGGCGAACGGCTCGCCGTGGACGGCCTGAACAGCGTGGGCAACGGCAAGCGGGACGCCTGGGGCACCGGCAGCGCCGAGAACACCGACCCGGCCGGCTCCGGCGCCGCGGACGCGCCCCCGCCGGACCGCGCGGACGGCCCGCTCGGCGCCCTCAACGCGCTGATCGGCCTGGAGAACGTCAAGCAGCAGGTGCGTACCCTGGTCAACCTGACCCAGCTCGCCCAGCGCCGCGAACAGCTCGGCATGTCCGCGCCGCCGATGAGCAGACATCTGATCTTCGCCGGCCCGCCCGGCACCGGCAAGACCACCGTCGCCCGCCTCTTCGGCGCGATCCTGGCCGAGCTGGGCTCCCTGCGCAGCGGGCACCTGGTGGAGGTCTCGCGCGCCGACCTGGTCGCCCAGGTCGTCGGCGGCACCGCGATCAAGACCACCGAGACCTTCCAACGGGCACTCGGTGGCGTGCTGTTCGTCGACGAGGCGTACACCCTCACCTCCGACAGCGGCAACGGCGGAGCCGACTTCGGCCGTGAGGCCGTGGACACGCTGCTGAAGCTGATGGAGGACCACCGTGACGACGTGGTGGTGGTCGCGGCCGGCTACTCCCGCGAGATGGACTCCTTCCTCGCCTCCAACCCGGGCCTCGCCTCCCGCTTCTCGCGGACCGTAGAGTTCGAGAACTACTCCGTGCCCGACCTGGTCGCGATCATGGAGAGCATGTGCACCCAGCACCAGTACGAGCTGGGCGAGGGCACCGCGGAGGCTCTGGCCGCACACTTCGGCGCGATGCCACGGGACGCCGGCTTCGGCAACGGCCGCGCGGCGCGCGGGGTGTTCGAGGAGATGGTGGACAGACAGGCGGTCCGGCTCTCCGCGCAGCCCCAGGTCAGTGAGCGCGATCTCCGGCTGCTGCTGCCGGACGACGTCTCCGCCACCGCAGCGGCGGCGGCCACCGACACCGCCGCACCGGCCGACGACCCGCTGACCCGCCTCGGCGACATGATCGGCCTGGCCGGGGTGAAGCGCGAGGTCGCGGACCTCGTCAACCTCATCACCACGGCCCGCCACCGTGCGGCGGCCGGGCTGCCGGTCCCCTCGCTCAGCAACCACCTGGTCTTCACGGGCCCGCCCGGTACCGGCAAGACCACCGTGGCCCGCCTCTACGGGGAGGTCCTCACCCAGCTCGGGGTCCTCGACCGGGGCCAGTTGGTCGAGGCGGCCCGCGCCGACCTGGTCGGCCGCTACATCGGGCACACCGCACAGCTCACCCGCGAGGTCTTCGAACGGGCCCGCGGCGGCGTCCTGTTCATCGACGAGGCGTACACCCTCACCCCGCGCGGCGGCGGCGCCGACTTCGGCCAGGAGGCGGTGGACACGCTGCTGAAGCTGATGGAGGACCACCGCGACGAGGTGGTCGTGATCGTCGCCGGCTACACCGACGAGATGGAGCGCTTCCTCGGCTCCAACCCGGGCCTCTCCTCACGCTTCCCGCGCCGGATCGCCTTCGCCGACTACTCCTCGGAGGAACTGGTCACCATCGTGCGCGCGCAGGCCGCGAACATGGGGTACGAGTGCGGACCCGGCACCGGCCCGCTGCTCAAGGAGTACTTCGACGCGATGCCGAGGGACCGCTCCTTCGGCAACGCCCGGCTGGCCCGTCAGGTGGTCGAATCGATGGTCACCCGCCAGGCGGGACGGCTCAGCGCGGTGCCCGCGCCCACCCTGGACGACCTGCGCGTCCTCCTCCCCGCCGACGTCACGGCCGCGGCACCGAAGGTGGCACCCCGATGAGGACGCCCGCCCTCGGGGCCGCCCGGCTGCTGTCCGGTGCGGGCCTCGCCGCCGCACTGATGCTGCCCACGGCCGTCCCGGCCCAGGCGGCGCCCCCCTCGCGGGCCCCCGCGGCCGACGGGAAGAAGGGCCAGGAACTGCCCGGCATGCCCTCCGCCCTCGACCCCGAGGCCGCCGAGGTGATCTGTACGCCCGCCTCGCGTGAGAAGGCGAAGAAGCAGGACTGGTCGCGCCAGCGCCTCGACCTGGACCGGCTGCACCGGCACAGCACCGGAGAGGGCGTCACCGTCGCGCTGATCGGCACCGGCGTCGATCCGGACGCGGCCGGGCTCGGCGGCCGGGTCACCGCCCCGGGCACGGCCGGTGACGACTGCGTCGGGCACGGTACGTTCCTGGCCGGGCTGATCGCCGGGACCGGCGGCAACAGCCCACGTCTGGCCGGGGTCGCCCCGGCCGCGCGGATCCTGGCCCTGCGCGGCACCGACCGGCGCGGGCAGGCGGACACGGCCCTGGTCGTGAACGCGCTGCGCGAGGCGACCGAGGCCCAGGCCGAAGTGATCGCCGTCGCGGTGGCCCTGCCCCGCAAGGACCCGGCGCTGAGCGGTGCGGTGGCCGAGGCGCGCCGCGCGGGCGCCGTCGTGGTCGCCGCGGCGGCCCCGGACCCGCCGTCCCGGGGCGGAACCGACGAGGTGCCGTCCCGCACCTACTGGCCGGCCGGTGAACCCGGCGTCCTCTCCGTCGCCGACATGCTTCCCGGCGGCGCACGCCCGGACGGCTCGCTGCCCACCGACGGCATCGACCTGGCCGCCCCCGGCGCCGGGGTGGTCTCCGGCGGCCCGCGCGGCGACGGCCACTACCTCGGCGGCGGCGTCCCGGTGGCCACCGCCTACGCCGCGGGGGCCGCCGCGGCCGTCCGCGCCGCCCACCCCGACGACTCGCCCGACGACGTCGTCCGCCGGCTGACAACCACCGCCTACCCCGCCGACATCCCCCAGCTGGACGCCTACGCCGCCGTCACCACGGTCCTCGGCGATCCCGCCGCGGCGGGCGGACCCGAGCGTGCCGCGGAACCCGTGACCGTCCGCGACACCTCCGCCGCCGAGCGCGCCACCGGCCGGGCCACCCTCTTCGTCCTTCTCGGCTCCGCCGGCGTCCTCGCCGTCCTGTGGGCGGGCTTCGCCCTCTCCCGGGCGCGCGCCCGGGGGTGGCGTCCGGCGGGTACGGCCGGAACAGCGAACCAATGAGCTGACGTGGTGACGACGACACCCTCCTGAGGAGTACCTCAGGAGGGTGTCGTCGTAGTCGTCCTCTCAGTCCTGCTGCACCGGGCTCTCCTCCACCAGCGCCGTCTGTATCAACCGCGGCCGGCGGCGGGCGATGTGCAGGGCACGCCCCGGCGGAAGGTTGAGCGGCTTTGCGTCGCCGAAGAGGCGGCCCTCCGTGGGCGGGCAGGAGAGCAGCACGGCGGGATTGTTGGCCTCGTCGAGACGGCGGACGAGCCCGTCGCTGAGGCCGCGGCCGGCCCCCATGGCACTGCGGGCGACGACCAGGTGCAGACCCATCTCGAAGCCGAGGGTCAGACTCTCGAAGAGCGGCTCGAACGGACTCTGGAAGGAGTTGCCGGAGACCATGTCGTAGTCGTCGACCAGGATGAACAGACGCGGGCCGGTCCACCAGTCGCACCGGCGCATGCGGGCAGGGGCGATGTCGGCGCCCGGCACACGGTTCTTCATCGCGCGGGCCGCGCCCTCGATGGTCTCCTTCAGGTTGTCCAGGGAGATCACGTGCCCGATGCGGTACTCCTCCGGGATGGCGCCCACCAGGGTGCGGCGGTAGTCCACCGCGATGATCTTCGCCTCTTCCGGGGTGTAGCGGGCGGTGATGTTCCTGGTGATGCCGCGCAGCAGGTTGGTCTTGCCGCTCTCGGTGTCGCCGACCACGATCAGGTGCGGCGTACGGCTGAAGTCGTGCCAGACCGGTTCCAGGGCGTCCTGGTCGATGCCGAGCGGGATACGCATCCCGCCGCCCTCGGTGGGCTCGGGCGCGGGCAGTTCGGAGACCGGCAGCCGGTGCGGCAGCATCCGGACCTGCGGGGCGGATGCGCCCGTCCAGTGCCGGGATATCTCCGCGACCAGGTGCGTGACGCCGTCGCCGAGGTCGTCGAGGGAGCCACTGCCGTCCAGCCGCGGCAGGCCGGCGAGGAAGTGCATCTTGCTGTCCGCGGTGATGCCGCGG
Source organism: Streptomyces mutomycini (assembly GCF_001700505.1). Taxonomy (GTDB): domain Bacteria; phylum Actinomycetota; class Actinomycetes; order Streptomycetales; family Streptomycetaceae; genus Streptomyces; species Streptomyces mutomycini. The sequence continues at coordinate 16,836 of NZ_MAPV01000062.1, read as the reverse complement.
CCACCGCTGCGCGGCACCGCCCGGGCCTTGCGGGTGTCGATCTCGGAGTCCATCGGGTCACCCATCCGCAGTTCGAGGCGGGTGGCCGCCTGGTCACGGACCTGGGCGGACAGCTCCACCCAGCGCGTGGTGGTGATGATCAGGTGGATTCCGTAGTTGAGCCCCCGGGCCGCGAGTTCGTTGAACTTCGGGATCAGGTCGTCGTAGTCCTGACGGACCGTGGACCAGCCGTCGACCACCATGAACACGTCGCCGAAGGGCTCGTCGGGGAACTCCCCGGCGGCCCGGCGGCGGCGGTAGGACTGCATGGAGTCGAGGGTGTGGTCCACGAAGAACTGCTCGCGGCGGGCGAGCAGCGTCATCACCTCGGCGACGGCCCGGTGCACCCGCTCCGGGTTGAGCCGTGCCGCGACCCCGCCGACGTGCGGAAGGGCGGCGAGCTGGGAGAGGCCGCCGCCGCCGAAGTCGAGGCAGTAGAACTGGATCTCCGCCGGGGTGTGGGTGAGGGCGAGGGCGGCGATCAGCGTCCGGGCGAGTGTGGACTTGCCGCTCTGCGAACCACCCGCGACGGCGACGTGACCGCCGGCCCCGGAGAGGTCCACGACCAGCGGGTCGCGGCGCTGCTCGAAGGGCTTGTCCACGAGGCCGACCGGGACCCGCAGCCTGCCGGTGCCGGGCCACCCGGCGGCGGTGAGACCGCGCTCCGGATCGGGGGCGATACCGGGCAGCAGGACGTCCAGCGGAGAAGGTTCGTCCAGCGGCGGCAGCCACACCCGGTGGGCGGCGGGGCCGGAGCCGCGCAGCCGGTCGAGGGCCACGTCGAGCAGGGCCTCCTCCTCACCGGCCTCCTCGGTCTCCGGCTCCGGCTCGGTAGCGGGGTCCAAGGTGCGCGGCACCACCCAGCCGCTGGTCCACGGCACCACCTGGCTGGCCACCCGGGCCTGGACCACCGCGCCGGTACGGCGCCGGTACGTGCCGGAGGAGTAGGCGGCGCGGAACCGGGTCAGGGACTCCACGCCGGACTTCAGGTAGCCGCTGCCGGGCTGCGCCGGCAGCTCGTAGGCGTCCGGGACACCGAGCACGCCGCGGCTCTCCATGGCGGAGAAGGTCCGCAGGCCGATGCGGTACGAAAGATGGCTCTCGAGCTGGTGCATCCGGCCCTCGTCCAGCCGCTGCGAGGCGAGCAGCAGGTGCACCCCGAGGGAGCGGCCGAGGCGGCCGATCATCACGAACAGGTCCATGAACTCCCGGTGCGCGGAGAGTAGCTCGCTGAACTCGTCGACCACCACGAAGAGGCTGGGCAGCGGGGTGAGGTCCGTGCCCCCGGCGCGGGCGCGCTCGTACTCCAGGGCGGAGGTGTAGTTGCCGGCCGAGCGCAGCAGCTCCTGGCGGCGGATGAGTTCACCGTGCAGGGCGTCCTGCATACGCTCGACCAGGGCGACTTCGTCGGCGAGGTTGGTGATGACGGCGGAGGTGTGCGGGAGTTCCTCCAGGCCGAGGAAGGTCGCGCCGCCCTTGAAGTCGACCAGGATGAAGTTGAGGGTCTCGGAGGAGTTGGTCAGGGCGAGACCCAGGACGAGGGTGCGCAGGAGCTCGCTCTTGCCGGAGCCGGTGGCACCGATGAGCATGCCGTGCGGGCCCATCCCGCCCTGCGCGGACTCCTTGATGTCGAGGTCCACCGGGCGGCCGTCCACACCGACCGCGATCGGCACCCGCAGCCGGGTGGAGCCGGTGTGCCGGTTGAACAGGGTGTGCGGGTCGTGCCGGTGCAGGTCCGGGATGCCGAGCAGCGTGGTCAGCTCGACGTCGGTGTCCATCGGCTGCGCGATGTCGGTGCCCAGGCTCATCCGGCGGGGGGTGAGCAGCCGGGCCAGTGACTCCGCGCCGAGGAGGCCGAGCCGGTCGGGCCGGCCGAGCGGCACGGAGCGCTCCTTGCGGCTGCGGTCGGTGCGCACCAGGTTCACCTGGTCGGTGCCGACTGTCAGCCTCAGGGTGTTGCGGCCGGGGCGCCAGCGCAGCGCCCCCGATATGTCGAGGGCCAGGGCGTTGCGGTAGCCGTGCCCTTCCCACCGGTGGCCCTCGGGCACGGTGACGCCGTCCAGGACGACGATCGTGTAGGGCTCGTCGCGGCCGGGGCGCGCTTCAGGGTCGAAGCCGGGGCGTTCGGCGAACTCGGCGCCGAGCAGGTCGTCGAGCTCGGTGAGGTCGGCGGTGATCCTGCGTGCCTGGCCCGCACCGTCCTCCTCGTACGGATCCAGCGTGTGGGGGAGCCACTTGGCCCACTCCCAGTCGGGCCGCCGCTCGTCGCTGACGCAGAGGGCGATCCACAGCTCCTCCGGCGCGTGGAACACCGCGAGCTGCCCGAGCACGGCGCGCACCAGGGCGCGCACCGCTTCGGTGCCGGGGTCCTCGCCGCCGCTCTCCCCGGGCGGCGGGACGACCGGTTCGGCGGCGTCCTGATCCGGTGTCTCCTCGGGACGCAGCAGGATCCGGGCCGAGGAACGCAGATAGAGGCCGAGGGGCTGTCCGGGGATGGTGGAGTAGGCGCGGACGAAGCGGCGCAGGGCGTGCGCGCAGAGGGGTTCGAGGTCCTCGACCGGGCGGGTGGAGACGGGGTTCAGGGTGAGGGCGAGCTGCTGCTCGCCGACCGCGAGCCGGACCTCCCCGAAGTCCTCGTCGGCCGGGCGGCGTTCCCACAGCCGCGAGGTACGGGCCAGTGAGCGGAGCGAAGCGGGCTCCGGGTGGCGCCAGGCAAGCGCCCGCTGCTGCTCCGCGATGGTGGTGCGGACCCGCTTGCGGATCTGCGCCAGGTAGCGCAGGTAGTCGCGGCGTTCCCCCTTCAGGCGCTGCTTGCGCTCGCTGGAGCGGCGCATCAGCTGCCCGAGCAGCATGGCACCGGCGGAGAGCGCCATGACGCCCATCGCCAGATACATGAAGACGCCGTTCCCACCGCCGGGACGCAGGAACATCAGCATCATCGACACGGACATCAGCGCCATCGGCAGATAGGTCCATATCGCCGAGGTGTCGGGCACCGTCTCGGCGAGGACCGGCGGCTCCTGGAGGGTCAATTGCCCTTCGGGCATCTCCGGCCCGCGCCGGCGGGCCGGGCGGCGAAACAGCACGACACTCAAGGGAAGAGAACCTCCGGTTCACTGACTTCCGGTCCACGCCGCAATTCCGGCGCACCCGGTGGTGGAAAAGGCCGCACCGCGCCGATTCTCCGGGTGCCGCGTGACACGCGGTGAACGCCGAATGAATGTTTCGAGCGGATGGCGGGGGGCGGTCAATTTCCTTGCTGGCCAACCACATACCGGATATATGGACTCCGGTCCGCAGCACGACCCGGTGGTCGTAGGCAGTAGTGTGCATTCACGGAACGCGACCTGTCCACGCGGGAGGGGTCGTTGCCGGGCCCGCGGACGCAAATTCCGCGCCCGGCCCCCCGGTTCGCGGCCGGACGGACCTTCCGTACTCTTCGCACATCCCCCCTCGCGGGGGAAGTCCTCCTGTCAGAGCCTTCCGGAAGACGAGAGTTCAGCTGATGACCGACAGCGCGGTGGCCGAATCGTGCCGCCTGACCGTACGTGCACCGAGCGTCAGTATCGATCTGGCGGTGCCCGCCGACGTGCCGGTCGCCGATCTGCTGCCCACACTTCTGCGTTACGTCGGCGAGGAGGCCGAGGAGGCCGGACTCGACCACGCCGGCTGGGTACTCCAGCGACTGGGTGACGCCCCGCTCGACGAGGAGACCACCCTGGCCCGGGCCGGGCTGGCCGACGGTGCCGTGCTCTACCTGCGCCCGCACACCGAGGCACTGCCCGAGGCACGCCTCGACGACCTGGTGGACGGGATAGCCGAGACCGTGGGCAGACGCCTGTACACCTGGTCACCCGCGGCGGCCCGCGGGCTGCTGGTGGGCACCGCGGTGGCGACCGTGGTGGCCGCCCTCGTGCTCGTGTTCTGGCCTGGGGTGACGACCAGCTCCGGGGCCTCCCGGGCGGCCTGTGCGGCCGTGGTCGGGCTGCTCCTGCTCGCGGGTGCGGGCTCCGCCAGCCGAGCGGTCGGCGACCGCCTCTCCGCGACCGCGCTCGGCCTGCTGGTCGCACCGTGTCTGGCGGTGGTCGGCTGGGTGCTGCCCGGCGGCGACCTGACCGGCCCCGACGCGGGGCAGGTCGCGGGTGCCCGGCTGCTGGCGGCGGGCGCCGCGGGTGCGGGCGGCGCGGTCCTCGCGCTCGCCGCCACCGCGGTCGGCGCCCCGGCCCTGCTGGCCACCGCGATGGTCTCGGTGGCCGCCGCGATCGCCGGGGCCCTGATGGGGTACTCCGGCCTGGGCGTGCCGGCCGCCGTGGCGCTGGTGTCCACGGTGGTGACGCTCGCCGCCGGGGCGGTGGCGCCGTTCGCCTTCAAGCTGGCCGGGATGCGGATGCCGGCGCTGCCGTCGACCGCCGGCCAGCTCCAGGAGGGCATCGACCCCTACGCGGGCGACGAGGTCGCCGAACGCACCGAACTGGCCGGGCGCTGGGTCACCGCGCTCTTCGCCGCCACCGGCACCGTCGCCTCCGCCGCCCTCGTCGTCCTCGCCGAGAACGCGGACCTGCCCGAGGTGCTGACCGGGCTCGCGCTGAGCCTCCTGCTGCTCCTGCACTGCAGGGGCCTGGTGCACATCGGCCAGCGGCTCACCCTCGCGGTGCCCGGCGTCCTGGGGCTGCTGCTGATGGCCCGGGCCTGGGCCGTGGACAGCGACGCGGACGGTCGCGTGGTGGTTTTCGGGGTGCTGCTCGCCGCGGCGGCCGCACTGGTGACCGCCTCCTGGACGGTGCCCGGCCGCCGGGTGCTGCCGTACTGGGGCCGGGCGGCGGAGCTGGCGCACACCGGCCTCGCCGTCGCGCTGCTGCCGCTCACCCTGTGGGTGGTGGGCCTCTTCGGCTGGCTGCGCGGCCTGTTCGGCTGAGCACAGCCGTACGCCGGGTCCATGGAGAACGAGTTGAGGAGAGGCTGTGCAGTCCAAGCGCGACCAGGTACAGGCCCACGGATTCATGATGGGCAGGCTCAGCTCGGGCCTGCTGACGGCCGACCCCGACGCCCCGGAGAGCCCGCTCGGACGCACCACCCGAGGTGTGGTCTTCGGCGTGCTGGTGACCGTCCTGATCGGCGCGGGCGCCACCGTGTACGGGCTCCTGCGCCCCGGCGGCAACGACGGCTGGCGTGACGCGAGGAACCTGGTGGTCAACAGGGACACCGGTGCCCGGTACCTGTGGACCGGTACCGACGGCGTGCTGCACCCGGTACGCAACTACGCCTCGGCGCGCCTGATCGGCGGCTCCGACCTTCCCACCGTGGACGTCGCCACCGCCTCGCTGCAGGACATCCCGGTGGGGTCCCCGGCCGGTATCCCCGGAGCGCCGGACACCCTGCCTGCGTCCGGCCAGCTCGACGAGGGTGCCTGGCACATGTGCGTCACGGGACCGGACGGTGCGGTGGCCAGCACCTCCGGTGCGGTGACGGGCACGGGGGTCGAGAAGCCGGGGGCCACCACCCTGGTCACCGGGGCGCCCCTGGACTCCCGCGGCGTCGGCGCCGACCGCGGGGTGCTCGTCAGCGGCCCGGACCGCACCGAGTACCTGGTGTGGCGGGGCAGCAGGCTGCCGCTGGACCGCACCTCCGACGCCCGTAACGCCCTCGGGTACGGCTCCGAGCAGCCCATGCCCGTCTCGGCGGCCTTCCTCGACGCCCTGGCCCCCGGCCCCGCTCTGAAGCCGCCCGCGGTCCCGGGGCGCGGCAAGGAGGGCCCGGTGCTCGGTGGTGAAGCCAGCCGGATCGGCCAGCTGTTCAAGGTCGGCGTGCCCGGCGCGGGCAGCACGTACCACCTGCTGCGCGAGGACGGCCTGATGCCACTGACCCGGCTCGGCGCCGCGCTGGTGCTGGGCGACCCGGCCACCCAGAAGGACGCCTACCAGGGGAAGTCGCCCGAGGTGCGTGCGGTCGGCGCGGACGCGCTGCGCGAGCACCGGGCAGAGGACTCGGGCGCCGCAGGGTCCGCGGAGCTGCCGGAGACCCCGCCGGTCCCGCAGTCGGCGCAGCGCGGCACCGCGCTCTGCGCGCAGGTGGACGGCGACAACGGTGGCGCGCGGATCAAGTCCGTGCTGGTGCCCCTGACCGAGCTCGCCCCGGTCGCCGTGTCGGAGGGAACCGCCCAGCCGCTGAAGGCGGCCTGTGTCAGGACGGACGCCACGGTGGTGCGTCCCGGGCACGGAGCCCTCGTCCGCGCCCTGCACGCGAGCGGTGCCGCGCACGCCGGCACCACCTACCTGGTGGCGGAGAACGGCGTGAAGTACCGGGTTTCGGCCAAGGACTCCCTGGCGGCGCTCGGCTACGCGGAGGGAGACATCAGCTCGGTCCCCGCACCCCTGCTGGCAGCCCTCCCGACCGGCGCCGACCTGGACCCGGCAGCCGCGTCCGGTGCCGCGCAGACCAAGGTCACAGCGCCGCGGTGCGGTGGCGGCGAACCGGAGGAACAGGGCGGCGAGAGGGCCGAGGAGAGCGAAGCGGAGCGGGTGGACCAGGCTGCCGCGGAGGGTGCGTCCGGGGCGGCCGGCTCCACGTCCTGAACACCCCGGCAACCAGCTCCTGCGGCGTCGAAGAATGAGACGGGGTGGGCAGTTGTGACTTTATGCTGTGTTCCCGTCGCTCTGAGGTGGATTGGCCGCGCATCGAGCGCGGCGGGAAAGCTCAGAATTTGCTCAAACTTTTTCGATCGCCGCGCTCTCGGAGGCCCGGTCCGGAGCCCCGCCCGCTTCACCGGAAACGGGCGGCTCCGATGACCGTTCACGGCGTGGGCGCGCCCGTTTCCTGACCGCATGATTCGGAACGGGGCGTTGACGGCCCGTCGCTCCGGTCGGCCGGGCAACTCTGGTTCATTTTGCGGAAACATTTCGACAACTCCATTGCCGTGCAAGGATTCCGGCGAGCTGACCTATGCTCAAATCTTGCCTGCATCCGTTGCGCCGGGTGGTGGATTCTCTTTAGCCTCAGCGGGCAACGGTGCGAGGAGACTCGCCTGAACGAAGGGAGCGTGACATGGCGGACGGTTCCGGCAGGAAAGCGGAATATGCCAAGGGCTTGGGAGGTGTCTCCTCCCTGGAGTCGGCCCGGGCCGCGGTCGAGAAGATCCAGAACAACGTGGCCGAGGTCGCGGCGCGTTCGGGCGTCGGCGGTGACGAGGGCCAGGCTCTGCTGAAGCTCTTCCGCAGCTGGAACTCGGAGGCGCAGAAGGTCGTCGTCCAGATCAGCAAGATGATCGACGCGCTCCAGGAGAACGTGACCTCGGCCAACCGCCTGGCGAAGGAGAACCAGGACCTGACCGAGGTGCTCAACAGCAAGACCAGCCAGGGTGTCTTCGAAGCGCTGCGCTGACCCACCCCCCTGCGGCACCCGGCCCCCTTCGGGGAGCCGGCACCCGTGAGCTTCCCGGGCCTTGGCGCCCGGACACCCGAGAGGAGATGTCATGGCCGACGGCATCATCGATGTGCAGTACTCCACGGTCCGGAACGCGATTGAGGAGCTGAAGGGCCAGACCCAGCAGATCATCACGACCCTCAACAACCTGGAGGACGAGCTGAAGCCGCTCGTGCTGTCCTGGGAGGGTGAGGACCAGCAGATGTACCGCGGAGTCCAGGCGGAGTGGGACCAGGCCACCAAGAACATGGCCCTGCTCCTGGGCGACAGCGGTGACCTGGTCCAGAGCATCCACGACAACCACTCCCGTGACGAGCGCAGGAGCGCCGACAACTGGGGCAATGTGCGGGCTCGCTGAGGTCCGCCGTGCGGGTCGTGCCGGGGCGTTCCCCGGCGCGATCCGCACGGCAGGTCCCCCGGGCCGGCCGGACTCCTCTTCGTCCGGCCGGCCCGCGTTCCGTCCGGTACCGAACGGCAGGAGGACGTCCCATGGCCGGTGAGAAGGCCGACGTCAAGCATTTCGACCTCAAGCAGATGGAGAACTTCCGGGACAACGAGGTGCAGCCTGTGTACACCAAGGCGAAGAAGCACCGGGAGGACGGCGAGGCGCCCAACATCCGGCCGCTCGGTGACCTCATCGACGGGCACACCAGCCCGGACAACCTCGTACAGGGCCAGCAGCTTCTGCGTATCGGCAAGATGGCCACCGAGGCCCTGGTCTCGGGCCCCAAGCTGATCGAAGGTGTCCGGACGGCGGCCGAGGCCATCGACAAGCTGCTCGGCGACCAGATGGAGCTCTTCAAGGAGCTGCAGGAAGCGCTCACCGACACCATCGAAGAGGCCAACAAGACCAAGAACAAGAACCTGGACGCGATCGACGCCCAGACGCTGCTGCAGACCTTCGACGAGGTCGACACGCTCACCAGCGGGTCCTCGGAGACGAACGAGACCTGATCCCGTGCCGTGCGAGGCATCGGCGCCCGCCCGGCACACGCTGTGAGAGAGACCCGGCTGCACGTCCACACGACGGGGCGGCGCGCCGGCGCGGACGACAACAGACCAGAAAGGGTCCCCGGTGCCCGATAGGTACGATCCCACATCCGTCGGCAACGTCGACAAGTACGAGGACGTCGGTGGAGCATCGTCCGACACCTGGGCCGGCCTGGTCACCCACATCACCGGCTATCCGGTACCCGACCGCGCCACCATCTTCGACAAGCTCCGCTCCGACCACGGCGGCAAGCTCTTCCGGATGGACATCAAGGAGCGCAGCCTCGGCCTGCTCGTCAAGGACTCCGGCTTCCTGCAGAACAAGGGCGAGGACTACGACATATGGTTCTTCGACAGCGGCAAGAAGCGCTCCATCATGCAGGCCCGCATCGTCTTCGAGGGGCGGGTGAAGGCCGGTGAGGAGATCATCTTCGCCGGGACCGACTCCGACGACGTGAACAACGTCCAGGTCCGTGAGGGAAACGAGTTCACGGACTACAACAAGGACAAGATGAGCACCATCCCGCTCGCCCAGTACATGAACGGGCCGCGGGCGGCGCTTCTCGAACTGCTGACGGGCGACACGAAGAACGCCCGGTTCAGCAACCTCGGTGTGGCCGACGAAGCCGTGGTGGACCTGAACTCCTTCAACCGCACGGGGGAGTCCTTCGACTTCGCGGCCAAGTTCTTCAAGGACCAGGCGCCGCTGCTCAAGGACTGGGAGGACCGCTTCGGCCGGGAGGACGCCAGCTGGAAGGGCGAGGCCGCGGAGGTCTTCCGCAGCCTGCTGAAGAAGGTCCGCGAGAACTACGACAGCTACGTCGAGACCTTCAACTCCTCGCCCGGCACGGGGGACGAGGCCGGAACGGGTAACACGCTCTACTCGCGGGCGCTGTCGCTGGGACGCTCGTACCTGGTGGACGCCGCCAACACGCTGTTGGCGGCGTGGCTGAAGTGGGCGAAGTCCCCCTACTACGACCCGCACCGGGTGCTGCGCTACGTCCTGGACGACCTCGCCCAGTGGGTGGACACCGAGAACGTGGCCAAGACGGAGATCAAGTCCTACACCAGCCGTTACTCGACGACCGTCAGCCACAGTCCGAAGGCCGGGTTCTCCCAGGTGCACCCCGACTACGGGGACCTCACCGACATCGCCAACTGGGCCAAGGTCGGTGACAAGGCGGTCGAGATCTGGAACAAGGGCGTCGACGATCTGCTGATCACCCCCGCCCGTCAGGTGCAGTCGACTCTGAACAACCATTTCCTCGACCTGGGCAAGGACTTCGCCGAGAGCGTGCCCAAGCCCAAGTCGACCAGCACGGCCTCCGAGGAGTACGAGAAGAAGAAGCTCGAGGAGGAGAAGGAGGAGATCAAGAAGGAGAACGAGGAGAACAAGAAGTACCAGGACGAGCTGCGCGAGGAGCAGAGGCTTCAGCGCGAGGAGGACAAGAAGTACCAGGACGAGCTGCGCGAGGAGCAGAGGCTTCAGCGCGAAGAGGACAAGAAGCTCCAGGACGAGCTGCGGAACGAGCAGAACCAGCAGCGCGAGGAGGACAAGAAGTACCAGGACGAGCTGCGCGAGGAACAGAAGCGCGAACAGGAGGAGGCCAAGAGGCTCCAGGACGACCTGCGGAACGAGCAGAACCAGCAGCGCGAGGAGGACAAGAAGTACCAGGACGAGCTGCGCGAGGAACAGAAGCGCGAACAGGAGGAGGCCAAGCGGGAGGCCGAGGAGCAGCAGAAGATCGTGGAGGAGAGCCTCGGCGGCCTCAACGATCCGAACGCGGTCAACACGCAGAACCTCGACGAGTTGTTCAACGTGCCGGTCACCGAGAGCAACGGTGATCTCGGCAACCTGAACAATCCGGGTGGTCCCGACGACCTCAACAACACGATCACCGAGGAGCTCGGCAACCTCGGCGACGTGAACAACCCCGGTGGCGACAACCAGACGCCTCTGGGTGTCACGCCGCCCGTGTCCCAGAACCTCGGCAGTCTCGGCAACCTCAACAACGGCCCGGGCGGGACGAAGAACGCCACCGACGCGGCCAACGAGGCGATCAGCCAGAACCTGGGCAACCTCGGCGATCTGAACAGTGGTGCCGGCGGCTCCCTGGACACGCCGACCGGGGGCAGCACCCAGCTCAACGACGCCGGACTGACAACGGACTTCCCGGACGGCAGCACCACGCAGTTCGACCCGGACAGCGGTGTGCTGACCACCACGCACCCGGACGGCAGTGTCACCACGCAGAATCTGGGCGACGGCGCACGGGTGACCAACCCGGACGGGTCGGTGACCGCGCTCGGTGACGACGGCAAGCTGACCACCACGTTCCCGGACGGAACCGAGCAGGTCGTGGACCCGGCGACCGGGCAGGCCGTCTCCACCGCCCCCGACGGCACCGTCACGACCGAGAACCTCGGTAGCCTCGGCAACCTGAACGGTGGGAACGGCGGCCTCGGAGATCTCGGAGACATCAACTCCTCGCTGCCCACCGACTCGATCGGCGACCTGGGCAACCTCGGCGACCTGAACAGCGGTAACGGCGGTTCCCTGGAGACGCCGACCGGCGGCAGCACTCAGCTCGGTGACAGTGGACTGACAACGGACTTCCCGGATGGCAGCAGTTCGAAGTTCGACCCGGACAGCGGTGTGCTGACCACCACGCATCCAGACGGCAGTGTCACCACGCAGGACCTGGGCGACCTCGGGCAGGTGACCAATCCGGACGGGTCGGTGACCTCGCTGGGTGACGACGGCAAGCTGACCACCACGTTCCCCGACGGGACCGAGCAGGTCGTTGATCCGGCGACCGGGCAGGCCGTCTCCACCGCCCCCGACGGCACTGTCACGACCGAGAACCTCGGCAACCTCGGCAATCTGAACAGTGGGAACGGCGGCCTGGGAGACCTGGGTGGCCTGGGGAACCTGGACGGCCTGGAGACCCCGACGGGCGGGCAGACCGGGCTCGTCGACGGCGACTTCGCCACGATGTTCGCGGACGGTGGCTCGGCGCGCTTCGATCCGGAGAGCGGGATGCTCACCAGCACCGGCCCGGACGGCGCCACCGTGGAGACCGACCTCACCCACGGGGCGAGGGTGAACAACCCCGACGGCTCCACGACCTTTCTGGACGACGGCCAGCTGACCACCACCTTCCCGGACGGCAGCAAGCAGGTCATCAACCCGGACACCGGCGTCGCCACGGTCACCGATGCCCAGGGCAGGACCGAGACGGTGGACCTGAAGGACCTCAACTCGTCCATTCCCACCAACAGTTCGGGCATCTTCGACGAGCTGGGCGGACTCGGTGACCTTGGTGGCGGTGGCGGTGGCGGCGGTGGCGGCACCACCAGCCGGGACGTACCACTCTCCGAACTGGGGCTCAGCGGTGGCCAGGTGACCGCCGGTGCGTCAGGCGGCGGCATCCCGGGAGCCTCTGTGGACGGCATCGGGACGGGCCAGGTCGCGCCCCTCTCCGACAGTGTCACCGCCGGCGCGGGAACCCCACTCACCGCCGCCGGGGGCGCCGGAGGAGCCCCCGGTGCCCCCGGCACGCCCGGCACGCCCGGCATGCCGATGGGCGGAGGCATGGGCGGCATGGGCGCCGGCGGAGAGAAGGGCAACGGCGAGCGGGTGCGTTCCGTCCTGGTCGACGCGGCCGAGGAGAGCGAGCGCCGCACCCGCCGCCGGCGCAGCCCGTGGAACCGGCAGGAGGACACCGACACCTTCCTGGCCCCGGCCTCCCGCGTGACGACCACCGGCGGAGACACCCCCGCGGAGGAGACGGAGCAGGGCCGCAGGCCCACCACGTCCGCCGACTACCTGGAGGAGGACTCGGACGTGTGGGGCACCGAGGAGGGCGGCACCCCGGCCGTCATCGGCCGGTGAACACCGCACGGGGGCGGCGGATGTCGCACGCGGACGGTGCGCACCCTGCCCCAGCTACCGCCAAAGGGCCTTCACCAGGCATGATCAGTAGAGCAGTTGGGCTCCGGGTACCGGAGCCGGACGCACGGAGAGACCGACGGAGAAAGGGGGAGCGGGCATGACGGAACCGCTGGAGAAGCGCCTGGAGAAGGCCATGGCCGAGCTGCAGGCGGCCCAGGAGGCGGTCGCACGCACCGAGCGCGAGCTGCGGACGGCTTCGTTCGCGGCGCTCTCCTCCGACCGTGCGGTCCGTGCCACAGCGGGCCCGCAGGGTGAGCTGACCGGGATCGACTTCCTGGAGAACAAGTACCGCGACATGTCCCCGCAGGAGCTGGCCGCCAGCGTCCTGGAGGCGGCGGGCGCGGCGCGCCTGAAGATGAACCGGCATGTGATGAAGGCGATGGCGCCCTTCGCCGAACCCAGCAGCAACGTGCCGGAGCTGAAGGGCTTCGAGATGGACTGGGAGCGCATCTTCGGCCCCGAAGTGCTGCGCGAGGACCCCGAGGACTCGGCACGCGCCGGTCAGGCCGCTCCCGCATGGCGGGACGCGATCGGCGAAGAGGGAGAGGACTGACGATGGGACAGCGGTACTACGTAGACCCGCATCGCATCGAGGCCCTGGCGAAGCAGCTGGAGGAGATCGGCACCCTGACCAGGAGCATGACCGAGGAGTTCCTCGACGAGCTGGCACCCACGGTGAGCTGGCCGGGCACCGAGGGCGAGTTCGCGGAGAAGGCCAAGCCGCAGGAACAGAAGGAACGGCAGACCACCAAGGACACCATGCTGTCCATCCGCGACGCGCTGGTGGGCATCACCGACGCCACGCTCGGCAATGTCCGGATGATGAAGGACACCCGCGACCGCAACATCGAGAACGTCGAGCAGGGCACCAACCGCATCAACACCGATGGACTCGACGGCCCGGGCGGGCATGGGCGCCGCTGACCTCCGCGCCGCAGGCCGCTCCCACGCCATAACGGGAGCGGCCGCTCCGTCCTGCCCGCGCGGGCTCCAGGACGGCCCCCGATGAGCATCCAGGTGTCGCCCGAGGTCAACGCGATGATCTTCATCCTCACCGGGGAGAGGCTCATGGACGCCGACGAGGATCTCGCCTTCGAGAGCCGTCGGCCCTACTCCGGCCTCGGCCGGAAGCTGGACAGGCTGTCCTCGCTGATCGACAAGTCGGTCCACGACATCGGCGAATCCATGCCGGACGACCTCGCCAAGTCGTACAGCAAGGCGATGGGCATGCTCATCGACGACGGCGGCAAGAACTACCTGCGTGACTTCGCCGAGCAGCTCGACAAGATCGCCGAAGGCCGGCGCAAGACCTCCATGGACATCATGGAGTCCAAGTGGCAGGTCATCGCCGAGATCATCCGGCTGCTCATCGAGATCGCCATCTACCTGGCGATGTCCTTCTTCACCGGTGGCGCCTCGGCCAGCCAGATCATGCTGGCCAAGATGCGCAGCCGGTTCTTCATCCTCACCACGCTCAGCCACCTGCTCCAGCGGCTGCATCTGGCGCCCTCGCTGACCGAGGCGTTCGCCGAGGCGTTCACCACCTTCGCGGTGCGGCTGGCGATGATGAACTTCGCCCCGGACGGCCGTCGTCCCGACGGCATCGACTGGAGCGACATCGGCAAGGCAGCCGCGTTCGGCGCCGCGGCGGGCTTCCTCACCAGCGTCTTCGACCAGTTCGCGCGGAGCATCGTCAGGAGCTTCGACAACAACTTCCTCAAGAACGCCCCGGACCTCGATTTCAAGAACAACCCCAACCTGAAGAACAACCCGAACCTCGACCTCACGAACAACCGCCCGAACCCGACCCCGAACCCCGACCGCGACAGCGTCGTCAACGACCGCCCCGGCCCCAACCCGTCCGGGAGCGGCCCCAACCCCCCGAACAGGCCGCCGGTCACCTTCCGGGACAATCCGCTCTCCTTCCGGAACAACACCGAGCTGTGGCGGAACAACGAGCTCCTGCGCTACAACGCCGACCGGCCGGGTGCGCTGGCCGGGCACTACGGGCTGAAGGGGGTGACCGACTTCCTCGCCGCAGGTTCCGGCGAGGCGATAGCGGAGATCCTGATCAAGGGTGCGTTCGACGGCGACTGGTCCACCAGCTGGTCCACCTTCGTCGGCGCGGGCATCAGCAGTCAGGTCGAGGCGACGCTCAGCGACACCGCCGTGAACAGTGCCGCCGAGCTGCGCCACGCCATCGACAAGCTGCGCAACCCGCCGCCCACCGTGTCGGGCGGCACCACGGACTCCGACGACGGTTCCTCGCGCTCGGGCGGCGGCCCGGACCGCACCGACGGTCCCTCGCGTCCGGACACCACGGGCGGCGACGGTCCCACGCTCGCCTCGCCCCCGCCGGTCACGTCGCAGACCACCGGACCGGGGGAGGCCACCGGCAGCCAGTCGCCTCCGCCGTACGTCTCCGAGAACCCGCCGCCGTACACGTCCCTGGACCCGCCGCCGTACTCACCGGGCTCGCTGCCCGCGACAGCCACCGAGAACGCGCTGTGGCAGCAGGTGCACCAGGGCCCTGCCGAGGTCCGCGAGCAGGCGCTGCGTGACCTCGCCGCCCTGCGCGGCGCCCAGCCGCCCGGCAGTGCCGAGATCGGTGTCCGCGACAGCCTGCACAGCAACTTGTCGCAGCTGCCCGAGGTCAGGGTTGTGCCTGCCGGGGGCAGCTCCGCCAACCAGGTCGACACGGACGAGGTCCGCCGTGCCCTGGACGGCTTCGGCACTCAGGTCACGGTCGACGCCCCGATCACGGTGGGCGCCGTCCCCGGCACGGTGGACAGCCCTGGCACGGTGGGCGAACCCAATCCGGTGAACAGTCCCGGCACGGTCGGCAGCCCTGGCGCGGCGGACGGCCCGGGTGCGGTGAACAGTCCCGGCACCTCCGGCAACAGCCCCACCACGACCTCGGGAAACCCCGCCGCACGTCCCACCGGGGACAATGCCGACCTCGTGGTGGACCACGGCCTGGACGCGCCGTCGGACGATGTGGCGGACGGGCCGGGTGCCGCGCTCGGGGCGTCGTCCCCGGAGAACGTCGCCGTGGACGTTCCGGCGGAATCTGCTGTGACGTCGCCGTCTCCGGAGAACAACGTCCAGGGTGCTCCGGAGAGCAACGTCCAGGGTGCTTCGGAGAGCAACGTCCAGGGCGCTCCGGTGAACCATGCACAGGGGTCTGCCGAGAGCGACGTCCAGGGTGCTCCCGAGAGCAACACGCAAGGGTCTTCCAGGAGCGACGTCCAGGGTGTCCCGGAGAGCAACCTCCAGACGTCTCCCGGGGAAGCGGCGGGCCGGAACGACGCCACGGCCACCGTGCCGGAGGGCCAGGGGAACCCCACTCCCGTCGCCACGGGCGGCAGCCCCGCGACCTCCTCCGCTCCCGGAGCGGGCAGTGGCGCCCGGCCGGGTGGCGTGCCCACGGCGGGAGGTGCCCCGGCTTCCTCCGCCGCGTCCCCGCAGGGCACCCGCGCCCCGGACGGCGCAGTCCCGGTGGACGGCTCGCCGACCGCGACGGACGACTCCCCGCAGACCACTCCCACGCCGGAGGCCGTCGACCCGGACAGGACCGACGTCACGCCGGACTCCGGCGGGAGCGTCCCTACCTCCGTCGGCGACAGCAGCACGGGCGACGCCACCACCGCTCCGTCTGCCGACCCCGCGACCAACACCGCTCCCGGCCCGGCCTTGGGCACCGACACCGACACCGGCACCGCCCCGCCGAAGGTGGGCACCGTCGGCTCGTTCGCAGACACCGGCGACGTACGGGATGTCAGCGGCACCACCGACGTGAAGTCCGACCCCACGCGCGCCGGAAACCCCGACTCCACCCCGGCACCACCCCTGACGATCGTGGTGTCGCAGGTGCCGCCGCCGGGGGAGGGGTCGCAGGAGGCGGCCGAACTGCTGGACGGAGCCGGGACCGACCGGGCCGTGGTGCTCGGGCCGGTGGTCGCGCCCGACGGGACGGGACGCCCCGTACGCGCCGCGGTCGAGCTGACCCGCGAGGGGCCGGGCGCCCCTGTCCAGGTCCGCACGCTCACCGGCCCGACGCCCGCCTCGACGGCTGACGGCACCGCGGACACCGCGTTCCCCGGCGCGGACGTGCTGCTGCCGCTCGCCGACGCCCTCGGCCCGATGCCCCGCCCCGCCACCGAGAGCACCACGGACACCGACGGGGTACCGGCCGTCACCTCCACCGCCACGCCCCCGACGGCGGGCACCGCGGAGAAGGCAACCCCCGTACACGGCAACCCGGTCGTCCCGGACTCCACCACCGCCACGACGCCCGCCCCCGACAAGCTCGCCACCCTGTCGCGGCCGTGGAGCGAGCCGGCCACCGACGTGTACCTGGAGCCGGGCGGCAGTGACGGCACCGGCGGGCGGGCTCCCGGCCCCGGCACAGGACACGGCACGGGGACCGGCGG
>NZ_MAPV01000061.1 GCF_001700505.1 Streptomyces mutomycini | reverse complement strand
GCGGGGGTGGCTGGGGCGGAGGCTCCGGCGGTTCCGGCGGCTCAGGCAACTCTGGTGGCGGCTACTCGGACGAGCCTCCCTTCTAGGGCTGCTCGTACCCCACTTCTTGATCACACAGGAGAAACACAATGGCGAAGCCGCCTGTGCGCAAGCCTAAGAAGAAGGTCTGCGCGTTCTGCAAGGACAAGACCCAGTACGTGGACTACAAGGACACGAACATGCTGCGGAAGTTCATTTCCGACCGCGGCAAGATCCGTGCCCGCCGCGTGACCGGCAACTGCACGCAGCACCAGCGTGACGTCGCCACGGCAGTCAAGAACAGCCGTGAGATGGCGCTGCTGCCCTACACGTCCACCGCGCGATAAGGGAAGGGTGACCGAATCATGAAGATCATCCTCACCCACGAGGTCACTGGCCTCGGTGCCGCCGGCGACGTCGTGGACGTCAAGGACGGGTACGCCCGTAACTACCTGGTTCCGCGTGGCTTTGCCATTCGCTGGACCAAGGGTGGCGAGAAGGACGTGGCGCAGATCCGCCGCGCCCGCAAGATCCACGAGATCGCGACGATCGAGCAGGCCAACGAGATCAAGGTCAAGCTCGAGGCCGTGAAGGTCCGTCTGGCTGTTCGCTCCGGCGACGCCGGCCGTCTCTTCGGCTCCGTCACCCCGGCTGACATCGCCTCGGCGATCAAGTCTGCCGGTGGCCCGGACGTCGACAAGCGTCGCGTCGAGCTCGGCTCGCCGATCAAGACGCTCGGCGGACACCAGGTGTCTGTCCGTCTGCACCCCGAGGTTGCCGCGAAGCTCGGTATCGAGGTCGTTGCTGCCTAAGGGCACAGCTCAGCAGAGCTAGGTGAAGGGCCACACCCTCCGGGTGTGGCCCTTCGTCGTTTCACGTGAAACGGTTCCTTGCCGAGTGATGCCAGGCCGGGTGCAGCTTCAGCGCGTGGCGCCGGTCACGATCCAGCGGCCGGACCTCATGCGCATCCATAGCGTCACCAGTCGGACAGTCATCATCAGGGTCATCGCACCCCAGAGAGCGGTGAGGCCTCCTCCGAAGCTGGGGATGAGGAGAGCGACCGGGGCGAAGACGGCCAGCGTCAGGACCATGGCCCAGGCCAGATAGCGCCCATCACCCGCCCCCATCAGCACTCCGTCAAGAACGAAGACCACGCCGGAGATCGGCTGGGAGAGCGCCACGACCAGTAGTGCAGGCAGCAAAGTGTCCTGCACGGATGTGTCGCCCGTGAACAGCGGGACGAACAGTGGTCTGGCAAGAACGATCAGCGCCCCGAGGACCACCCCGGAGGCGACCCCCCACTGAACCATCCGGCGACATGCCTCGCGGGCGCCTCTGGCGTCATTAGCGCCCAGGTAGCGGCCGATGATGGCCTGGCCTGCGATGGCGATGGCGTCGAGCGCGAATGCCGTAAGGCTCCAGAGCGACAGGATGATCTGGTGGCCGGCGATATCCGTGTCACCGAGGCGGGCGGCGACCGCAGTGGCGATCATGAGGACCGCCCTCAGCGAGAGCGTGCGGACCAGCAGGGGTACGCCTGCTTGGGCGCTGGCCCGGATGCCTGCGGCATCGGGACGCAGCGATGCTCCGTGCCGACGGGCCCCGCGGACCACGACGACCAGATACACGAGCGCCATGCCCCACTGGGCGATGACGGTGCCCCATGCGGATCCTGCGACCCCCAGCCCGGCTCCGTAGACGAGCCCGGCATTGAGTGCTCCGTTGGCCGCGAATCCACCGATGGCGACGTAGAGCGGTGTCCGGGTGTCCTGAAGGCCGCGCAGTACGCCCGTCGCCGCGAGCACCACGAGCATCGCGGGAATGCCGAAGCTGGAGATCCGCAGATAGGTCGTGGCGTATGGGGTCGCGGTGTCGGATGTCCCGAAGATTTCGACCAGCGCCGGTGTCAGAGGGACCGTGACAGCGACGACGGCGGCACCGATCAGCAGGGCAAGCCAGATACCGTCCATGCCCTGGCGGACGGCGGAAGCCAGATCTCCTGCGCCGACCTGGCGGGCGACCGCGGCTGTGGTGGCGTAGGCGAGGAAGACGAAGACGCTCACCGCCGTTGTCAGCAGGGCTGCGGCGACCGCCAGGCCGGCCAGTTGTGGAGTGCCGAGGTGGCCGACGATGGCACTGTCGACCATGACGAAAAGAGGCTCGGCAACGAGCGCACCGAAGGCCGGAACGGCGAGTGCGATGATCTCGCGGTCGTGCCGGCGGGGGGAGGGTGGCTGAGCCGTGGGCGCCTGGGTCATGGAGGCTAATCTAATCTTCCACAGGTAATAGATGCAATGTGTTAGTGATCCTTACCTTGCTTAGGTTTCCGGGTCCCGTGCGGGGCTGCTTCCCTCGATCTTGAGCTACGGGCAAAAGTTTTTCTCCCCCACAGCCGGTGGATTGAGAAACACCAGCTCAGGGGCTTCTTTGGTGAGTGGATATGAGTTTGTCCACAGTGCTGTCCCCCGGTCCGTGCACAGGATCCGACGGGTTCTCCACAGCATCTGGTCCGTCGTCCACAAGCCCTGTGGATAACCAGATTGGCTGACGGTGCGGACCGGCCTACCGTGGGGCGGCGCCCGCACTCCGTTCCGGCTTGGAAGTCTCCAGAACTTGACGCGCCGGAACCGGAGTCGGGCGTCTTGTTTGTCGGTGCCGTGCCGTAAGAAAGAGAGGCACGGTTAGGTCCGCGAAGCGGACGGGAGGAGGTGGCCCGGTGAGCATTCCCGAGCCTTTGGACGATCCCTGGGCCGATGTCGGTCCCAGCGACCGTCTGCCCGTTTCCCGTCAGCGGCGTGGAGAGGGCAAGGGGCGCGACGAACAGCACGAGCGTGGCCGGGAGAGTGGCTGGGACGGCGGGCCATCAGGCTTCGAGCGGGTGCCTCCGCAGGATCTGGACGCCGAGCAGTCCGTCCTCGGCGGCATGCTGCTCTCCAAGGACGCCATCGCGGACGTCGTGGAAATCATCAAGGGCCATGACTTCTACCGTCCCGCGCACGAGACGGTCTATACGGCGATTCTCGACCTCTACGCCAAGGGGGAGCCGGCCGACCCGATCACGGTGGCGGCCGAGCTGGTCAAGCGCGGCGAGATCACCAAGGTCGGCGGGGCCCCGTACCTGCACACGCTGGTGCAGTCCGTGCCCACAGCGGCCAACGCTTCCTACTACGCGGAGATCGTCCACGAGCGGGCAGTGCTCCGGCGCCTTGTCGAGGCGGGCACGAAGATCACCCAGATGGGATATGCGGCCGACGGTGACGTCGACGAAATCGTCAACTCGGCGCAGGCCGAGATCTACGCCGTCACGGAGCAGCGCACAAGCGAGGACTACCTGCCGCTCGGCGACATCATGGAAGGTGCCCTCGACGAGATCGAGGCCATCGGCTCCCGCAGCGGCGAGATGACCGGTGTACCGACCGGATTCACGGACCTCGACTCCCTCACCAACGGTCTGCACCCGGGTCAGATGATCGTCATCGCGGCCCGTCCCGCCATGGGTAAGTCCACTCTCGCCCTGGACTTCGCCCGAGCCTGCTCGATCAAGAGCAATCTGCCGAGCGTGATCTTCTCCCTGGAAATGGGACGCAACGAGATCGCGATGCGCCTGCTGTCGGCCGAGGCCCGGGTGGCCCTCCATCACATGCGCTCCGGGACCATGACCGATGAGGACTGGACGCGACTCGCCCGTCGGATGCCGGATGTCTCCGCCGCTCCGCTCTACATCGATGATTCCCCGAACCTCTCGATGATGGAGATCCGTGCGAAGTGCCGTCGCCTCAAGCAGCGGAACGACCTGAAGCTCGTGGTCATCGACTACTTGCAGCTGATGCAGTCCGGAGGGGCCAAACGGGCGGAGAGCCGGCAGCAGGAGGTCTCGGACATGTCCCGAAACCTCAAGCTCCTCGCCAAGGAACTCGAGCTTCCCGTCATCGCCCTTTCCCAGCTGAACCGTGGGCCTGAGCAGCGTACGGACAAGAAGCCGATGGTCTCCGACCTGCGTGAGTCCGGCTCCATCGAGCAGGACGCCGACATGGTGATCCTGCTGCACCGTGAGGATGCATACGAGAAGGAGTCTCCACGCGCGGGCGAGGCGGACCTGATCGTGGCCAAGCACCGAAACGGTCCGACGGCGACGATCACCGTGGCGTTCCAGGGCCACTACTCCCGGTTCGTGGACATGGCGCAGACCTGACCCACGCGGCTGAAGGTTCTCAGATCCCGTGTCCCTTTCTCATCCGGGATGTCCACCGCGCCTCCAATGGGACACCGGGTGAGAATCGTGCCTCCTGATCGAGTGAGACCCCTCTTCGTGTACAGGACTGTCCCAGGTCGTCTGCCACCATGCTGAGATGGCCCACGACATAGTGTTCTTCCTCGCTCCGGACGACGAGAGTGCCGCTGCGACGCGCTGGCAGGGACCTGGTCAGGCGTTTGAGTCTGTGACCTGCCGATTCCTGGAGCCGGACAGTGCCATCGCGGAGTGGGACATGTTCTTCGAGGAGCCCTCTGCCGAGATCCCGCCGATCGAGCAACTCCTTGGGTGGTCGTGGCCGGAGTGGGTAACCGCCCCCTTGAACGATGGCGTTGAGGTGTTCGCTCTGCCGCCGCGGTTGATCCGGGCGTTGGCCGACGCCACTTCCACTGAGCTGGAGGAGCTGGCAGATCGCTGGACCGCGAGGCTCAGGTCTGCCGACGGCGACGAACTGACCGACGATGATCTGCTGGCGGTACTGCAGGGAGTGTCCCGGCTTGCGGCGTCTGCGGTGAGCACGGGCGGCGGCCTCTACAGCTGGAGCTTCTGACCGTCCGGTGAACCTCCTTGGGCAGCGGCGTCGCCGTTTTCGGCCGGGCGAGCCAGGAAAATGACACGGAGCTGGGAGTCCAGGAGATGGCACGGCGTGCGAAGCCGGATTCTCACCCGGTTTTATCCGAACTGCCGGATACTCCCTGCGCCGCGGTTCACCGCTGACGGTTCGTCTCGTCGATCATGGTCCGGCCCGCATCGTCAGCAATTGGCGTCGCGCATGGGCGTATCCGGGCAGGAACGGCGTGACCGAGACACTGCCCGCTGATGTGGCCCTTGGGCTGGAGGCCGTTCTCGGCGGGGATGGTCCGGTCCATGTCGCTCTTCACCAGCAGGTGCCGCACATCGGCGTGCGAGCACGCCGTACATGTGGATGTGGCACCGGGTGCGGGGACATGGGCCGAGACAGCCCAGAGATCCCCTGGTCAGCGCGGCGACCTGAGCGATGCGAAATGGGTTCGTCAGGCCGACAAAGCAGGAGTCATCCTTGGGCATGACCTCTTCCGAAGTCCTGCTCCCCAGCACCCGGCGTGCCCTGCTTCACCGTGTCGCCACCGCGCAGTCCCAAGGCCGGGCCCCTTCTCTCGTCGCCGCGGTGCAGCGGGACGGCCAGGTCGCCTGGAGTGGTGCACGCAGTTGCGTGGACGGCCATGAGCCCGATGGCGATACGCAGTTCAGGATCGGTTCCATCACCAAGACCTTCACCGCCGTGCTGGTGCTGCGTCTGCGTGACGAGGGGCTCCTGGATCTGGGTGACCCCCTGGACAAGCACCTGCCGGGCACGGACGTGGGACAGGTGACTATTTTCCAACTGCTGGGCCACAGCGGAGGACTGAAGGCAGAGACGCCCGCCCCTTGGTGGGAGAGGACGCCGGGTGCCACTCGTCCGGAGCTGACGGACGTGCTCGGCGAGAGGCCCGTGATCCACCCGGCCGGCCACGGGCACCACTACTCGAACCCGGGTTACACGCTGCTCGGCTCCCTCGTCGAGAGGTTGCGTGGTGACTCCTGGGCAGAGGTGCTGCGCCGCGAGATTCTGGAGCCCCTGGGGATGGACCGTACGACTCCCCAGGCGCATGCCCCGCATGCGGGTGGCTGGGCCGTCCATCCGTGGGCCGATGTCATGCTGCCCGAGCCGGCCGAGGACCTCGGGGTGATGGCGCCGGCCGGTCAGCTCTGGTCGACCACCAGCGATCTCCTCCGCTTCGCGGCCTTCCTGGCACGGGGAGATGAACGAGTCCTGCGCGCGTCCTCGGTGGCGGAGATGCGTGCTCCAGCTGCCCCGCCCGAGGCAGGCGACTGGGCCGGCACCTACGGCCTCGGTCTTCAGGCTGTACGGCGTGGGGATCGCACGTTCCTCGGTCACTCGGGCTCGCTTCCGGGCTTCCTGGCCACACTGTTGTTCAGCATCGAGGACGATGTGGCGGCCGTGGTGCTTTCGAACGCCACTTCCGGCCCGCTGACCGGTGCGGTCGCCGCTGATCTTCTGCACATCGTTGCCGAAGCGGAGCCCAGGATCCCGGAGGCCTGGCGCCCGCTGCCCGAGGTCGACCCAGAGCTGCTGGCGCTGACCGGGCCCTGGTACTGGGGTACGCAGGTCCATGGCCTGAAACTGCTCGCGGACAGGGGGCTCGAGCTTCAGCCCCTGAAGGGCGCGGGCCGTGCAGCTTGCTTCCGAGCATGCCCCGACGGGACCTGGACGGGCCTGAACGGATATTACGCGGGGGAGACTCTCCGGGTCGTGCGCGCCGAGGACGGCTCGGTGGACCATCTCGACCTGGGGTCGTTCGTCTTCACGCGGGAGCCCTACGACCGTGGCGCAGCCGTTCCCGGTGGCGTGGACGAGGGTGGCTGGCGGGGGCTGGCCACCTGAGAGGTTGAGGCGCCATGTCGCGTTTCACGTGAAACGCGACGTGCCGCCCCAGCCGCGGCCGGACTCCTCGGGGTGAACCGATCAGCCCGTCAGCTCGCGTTCCAGAGGCGTGCGGAAGCGTGGGGTGACGCGTGCGTCGCCTGTCCACGCCGACAGTCGCGCAGCTTCTGCCTCGATGAGTTGTGAACCCTCACGTCCGATGTCGGACAGCAGACGCCACACCAGCTCACCATCGGGGCGCTGGGCCCAGCCGCCTACGATCCCGCCGTTCCACCACACCGTGGGGCCGATGTTGCCGGAACGGTCGAAGAGCGCGGCACGGTGGTCGGCGGGCAGCTGGAAGTCACGGTCGGCCCAGCCCATCGCGCTCGGGTCGAGGCCGGGTAGCAGTGCCGCCCATGGCTCAGGAGCAGGTTCCGCGGCGAGATCTCCTGGGGCGGCCCAGCCGAAGGCTCCGCTGTCGAGCAGGACCTCCTCGGCGCTGGCTGCGGCCAGGGCGGCACGCGTCTCACGGATGCCCCAGCCGGTCCACCACTTCAGATCGCCTTCCGTCGCGGGGCCGTAGGACCGGAGCCAGCGTCCGGCCACTTCCGTCCGCGCCTCGGCGGGATCCGATTCCGGCCAAGGCGCGGCGGTCGTCCAACGGAACTGGCTGGACGTCCACGAACCGCGAGGCCGGTCTCGTCGGATGCGGCCATCGGCGGCCAGCACCCGGATGACACGGGAGGCCACTCCCTGCACCGTTTCCTGCCTCGTCCCGGGAAAAATGGTGATCTTCGTTCGCAGGGCGGGCACGGCGGCCGAAAGCTCGCTGCCCGTGGCACGGCCCCGCGTGGCGAGAGCGGAGAGCGTCTGCCGCTCGGTATCGGCGAGCCACTGTTCGTCCAGCCCGTTGGCGTCCTCCCGCAGGTGCTTGAGGAGCTTCTGACGTTCCTTGGCTGCCACGGGCCGTGCACTCGACGCGTCGATGGCAGGCGCGACCTCCGCGGACATGCTGAACAATGTGTTCCGCATGGAAAGCAGCCGCACCAGTGAGACGTCTTCGTACAGCGCATGGTCCACCGCTCCGATTCCGGGCTCGGTCATCCGTGCGCAGACGGAGAGGTAGACCGTGGCGGCATCGGTCGCATGCAGAGCGACCACTGCGTCGGCCACCGCGACCACTGAGCCCGTCCGTACGGACGGGGCCAGCAGATGCCGGCGTCCGAGTCTGATCCTGCGCTGTTCGTCGGAGATGCGGTACACGTACATCCCTCCCGGAGTGGCGAGCCGAGCCGGCGGAACCCCGATGGCTCACAGAGCGAGCTTGAACCCGACATGGCTCGAGGTGAAGCCGAGCCGTTCGTAGAAACGGTGGGCCTCGGTACGGGTGCCGTCCGACGTCAGCTGCACCAACTGGCAGTCCTGACGTCGGGACTCATCGACCGCCCACTGGATCAGCTGGGTGCCGAGGCCGCTGCCGCGCTCGTCAGCGTGGACGCGGACACCCTCGATGACGGAACGGGTCGCCCCACGTCGGGACAGTCCGGGAATGATCGTGAGCTGAAGGGTTCCCACGGCGCGGTCTTCGCGCACGGCCACGACCAGATGCTGGTTCGGGTCATCGGCGAGCCGTCGGAACGCGGCCTGATAGGGACCGAGGTCGTCCGGGGACTCGCGCTGGGCACCCAGAGGATCGTCGGCGAGCATGGCCACCACGGCTGGGATGTCGGCGAGTGTTGCGGGACGTATGTCGAGATCGCTCATGATCGGCAGACTACGCAAAGCCGCTGGTTCAGGCGGGGACCTTCAGCCCCTCGACCGTACGGACCAGCGGGGCGAGCTCCGGGTTCTCGGCAGCCTCGTCGAGAGCGGCCCGGAGCGCGGTGTCATTGGTCGGCCTGGCCTCGTTCAGCAGCGCGAGACCTGCCTCTGTGACGTCTGTGTAGATGCCTCGCCGGTCCGTGTCGCACAGATACCTGGTCAGCAGTCCACGGTCCTCGAGCCTGGTGACCAGTCTCGTGGTGGCGCTCTGGCTGAGCACCACAGCATCCGCCACCTGCTTCATCTGCAGGTGGCCACCCGTGCCGCTGTGCTGGCGGCTCAGGACGTCGAGCAGGGAGAACTCACGCGCGCTCAGGCTGTGACGGGACTGCAGGGCACGTTCGATTCGGGCTTCGATCTTGCCGTGGAGCAGGGAGAGGGCACACCAGCTCTGTGCGAGGGCCGTCAGTGCGGGATCTGCCGCTGTCATGGGTCTCTCCTCCGTACGGGAGCTGCTGCTTGCCTCCAGGATAGGGCACGAGTGCAATAGTCGGCGCTTGCAAATAGACAGCGTCTGCAACTATTGTGGACGCTCGTAAAGTGCACACGCAATCGCTAGGAAAGTGACACTCATGCCGCTTGCACTCCTCGCCCTCGCCATAGGGGCGTTCGGTATCGGCACCACAGAGTTCGTGATCATGGGCCTGCTTCCCGATGTCGCGGCGGACTTCCAGGTCTCGATCCCCGCTGCTGGATTCCTGGTCACGGGATATGCCTTGGGAGTGGTCCTCGGCGCTCCGCTGATGACCATCCTGGGCACGCGGGTGACCAGGAAACGGATGCTGATGTTCCTGATGGCGTTGTTCATCGTGGGGAACGTGGTCTCCGCGCTCGCCCCCGTCTTCGGCGCGATGCTCGCCGGACGGGTGATCGCCTCGCTCGCCCACGGAGCCTTCTTCGGCATCGGATCGGTCGTGGCCGCGGACCTGGTCGCTCCGGAGAAGAAGGCCGGCGCCATCGCCACGATGTTCACCGGGCTGACCGTTGCCAACGTCGTAGGGGTCCCACTGGGGACCTCCATCGGGCAGGAATTCGGCTGGCGCGTCACATTCCTCGTCGTGGCGGCACTCGGTGTCCTGGGACTTCTCGGTGTGGCCAAGCTCGTCCCGGAGCAGCCGAAGCCTCAGGGCGTCAGGATCCGTCACGAACTGGCGGCGTTCCGCAATGTCCAGGTGCTGCTCGCCATGGCGATGACGGTTCTGGGATTCGGGGGCGTCTTCGCCGCGATCACCTACATCACCCCGATGATGACGGAGACCGCCGGCTTCGCGACGTCATCGGTCACCTGGCTGCTTGTTCTCTTCGGGCTCGGCATGGTCGGCGGGAATCTGCTGGGCGGCAGGTTCGCCGATCGCCGTCTGATGCCCATGCTGTATGTGTCACTCGGCACGCTCGCTGTGGTCCTGGCGCTGTTCACGGTGACCGCGCACAACAAGTTCGCCGCCGCGGTGACCATCCTTCTTATCGGGGCTCTCGGCTTCGCCACGGTGCCGCCGCTACAGAAGAGGGTCCTCGACCAGGCTGCTGGTGCGCCCACCCTGGCCTCGGCGGTCAACATCGGGGCGTTCAACCTCGGGAACGCTCTCTCTGCGTGGCTCGGCGGCATCGTCATCGCGGCCGGTTTCGGGTACACAGCGCCCAACTGGGTCGGCGCCGCACTCGCAGCCTCGGCATTGCTTCTGGCGGTGCTCTCCGGTGCCATCGAGCGCAGGGCCGCCAACGGTGGTCGACCGGTCGCCGTGCTTCCCGAACCTGCCGCAGGCGCCCGCCCCGGAGACGCGGTCCACACGGCCTCGGCGCCGGTATCGCGGTGAGGAAGCGACACGTGGCCGTGGCCATCGAGAGTGCGGTGACCACGACCACGTGTGTGGCACTTCGGATGGCCGGCGGGTCGCTGGGGGCGGTTTCACGTGAAACACCGCGACGCAAGCAGAGCGGAGCCAGCCGTTCTCCGGCAGAGGGCCGTCCCGGCTGCCTGCCTCGGCGCGTGCGGCATGCCCAGCCTGTTACCCGCCGGGGAAGCGTCGCCCGTGCCTCCAGGCGTCACCTCAGATCGGGAGCGTGCATCGCCCGGAGCCCTTCGATGTTGGCGTCCAGATAGTGCCGCAGCGACAGGGGTACGAGGTGCACAGCCGCGATTCCCATGCGGCTGAAGGAGACG
Source organism: Streptomyces mutomycini (assembly GCF_001700505.1). Lineage (GTDB taxonomy): Bacteria > Actinomycetota > Actinomycetes > Streptomycetales > Streptomycetaceae > Streptomyces > Streptomyces mutomycini. The sequence continues at coordinate 23,329 of NZ_MAPV01000061.1, read as the reverse complement.
CGAACGATTTCGTACTCCCCACAGGGTTCATCGATCTCCGGTCCGTGACGACGCGAAAGGTCCATCGAAGCCAGCCGGCAGACGAAGAAGTGCTGCACCTTCACGCCTTTGACCCCGCCCCCGGCGATGTGCTCGACGGTATCGACGAAGCACGGTACGACATCGACGACCTTGGCACCGAGTTCCTCGTCGACCTCGCGGTGCAGTGCCTCGACGACGGTGGCGTCCTCCGGCTCGACGCCACCGCCCGGTGTCAGCCAGTACGGGTCGACACCGGGTTTGGTGCGCTTGATCAGGATGAGGTCATCGCCGTCGAGCAGGACGGCGCGTGCTGTGCGCTTGACCACGGGACGTTCGGTCATGGCAAGAGAGTGGCCCAGGAAACCCGGTCTGAAACTCCTGTCGGCCGACCGGTCACCAGTCCACAGCAGCACGCACCAGCCATTCGTGCGCCCGCGCAATGTGCGGCAGGCCGAGTGTGCCGGTCCGGGCATTGAGGAAGTACGTGCGCAGAGGTGGTACCGGAGGGTCGAGCAGCGCCACGACCTCTCCTCGCTCCAGCGCGCTCTCGCAGAGATAGCGGGGCAGCACGGCGAGCCCGGCGCCCGCTGCCGTGCTCTCCAGAACCGCTCGGAGGTCCGGTGCGATCACTGCGGCGGAGGCCGCGGGGCGGCTGTCGAACACCGTCGCCCAGTAGCGGCTGACCAGAGGGAGACTCTCGTGGACCTCGACCACCGGTAACTGCTCGAGCAGTACGGACCCCTTGTGCGGCAGCGCCCCTGGCCCCAGGCGTCCTGCCCAGCGCGGCGCGGCGATCAGGACGTGCTCCTCGTCGCAGAGGGTGGTCGACGTCAGCGGACCGCCGCGTGGGCGGGCGGTGGTGATGGCCAGGTCATGATGTCCTGCCGCCAGACCTGCCAGCGTGTCCTCGGTGTCCACCGCGAAGGTGCTTCGCAGGGCGAGCCCTTGGGAGAGCAGAGGGGTAAGGGCCGGCAGCGCCCGCAGTGAGGTGAACTCCGGAGGTCCGGCCAGGTGCAGTGTCCTGGCCCCCGATTCCTGGTCGAGCCCTGCCTCGACGATGTCGACCAGTGCGTCCAGGTGAGGGGCGGCCCGGTGGGCGAGCTCGGCGCCGGCACTGGTCGGGGTCACGCCTCGGGCTCTGCGCAGAAACAGCGGACGGCCCAGCTGTCGTTCCAGGGCGCGTATCTGCGAGGTGACGGCGGGCTGGGACAGCCCGAGCAGCGCGGCGGCACGGGTGAACGAACCGGCCCGGTGCACCGCGACGAATGTGCGCAGCAGGGCCAGGTCCATGGTCTGTCACCTCCACCCTCACGGGCGCTGCGCCGTCCCGCACCGCCCTTCACGACCGTCGCAACCATAAATTTGTCGATAGGTCGCTGTCGCTACTGTGATTGGACACTGACGCACAGTCAACTAGCCTTGTCCAGCCGGTTCTCAGCGCAAGAACCGGGGTGGTCCGAGTCACGAGGGGGGGAGGCTCGGACCGCTCGTTCCGGGCAGGACCGGCCCGGTGGACGGGGACGCCCGTCCCGGGCCGGTCCTGCCCTGACCTGGGAGGCGCCGTTCAGCGCAGGGACTCGTCCAGAGCGCGTTTCACGTCTGCCAGCAGGTCCTCGGGGTCCTCGGCGCCGACCGAGAACCGCACGAAGCCTTCCGGCACCGCGTCCCCGCCCCAGCGCGCCCGACGCTCGGCGGTGGAGCGTACGCCGCCGAAGCTCGTCGCGTCGTCCACCAGCCGCAGCGCGGCCAGGAAGCGCTCCGCGGTGTCCTCGTCCGCCAGCACGAACGAGACCACGGACCCGAAGCGCCGCATCTGCCGGACAGCGATCGGGTACGAAGGGTCGCCGGGCAGCCCCGGGTAGCGGAGTCCCGCCACGTCAGCCCGCTCGGCCAGGGCCTCCGCGAGCGCCAGCGCGGTCGTGCACTGACGGTCGAGGCGCAGCTGCAGCGTGGCCAGCGACCGGTGTGCGAGCCAGGCTTCCATGGGGCCGGGAATGGCGCCGACCACCTTGCGCCAGCGACGTACTCCTGCTGTGAGGTGCGGGTCCCGGCAGCTCACATGGCCGAGCAGGATGTCCCCGTGCCCGGTCGTGCCCTTGGTGTCGCTGGCCACCGAGAAATCCGCACCCAGCTCGAGGGGGCGCTGGCCGAGGGGGGTCGCCAGGGTGTTGTCGACCGCGACCAGAACACCCGCGGCGTGAGCGGCCTCGACCAGCCTCCGCACGTCACAGACGTCGAGCCCCGGATTGGAGGGGGTCTCGATCCACAGCAGCTTCGCTCCTTCGAGGAGCTCCAGCTGGGCATCGCCGCCGGTCGGCGCGGTCCGCACTTCGACGCCGTAGGCCTCCAGCTGCTCCCGCACCAGGGGGAGTGCCTGATAGCCGTCGTCCGGCAGGACCACCACGTCGCCCATGCGCGCCTGTGACAGCAGCACGGCCGAGACGGCGGCCATTCCGGAGGCGAAGACCGTGGTCCCGACCTCCTCCCCCGGCGCCTCCAGCTCGCCGATGGCCCGCTCCAGGTGGGTCCAGGTGGGATTCGTCTCCCGGCCGTAGGTGTAAGGGCCGACAGGCTCACCGGACAGATGGAAGTGCGCGGCGAAGACCGGACCGGGAAGCGTGGGTTCGTACTGCTCAGGTTCGGGCAGGCCCGCTCGTACCGCTCGTGTCCCGTCGCCTGTGGTGCTCATTCTCACTACCTCGTCTCTCCCCGGCGTTCACCGGTCCGCTGTGCACTGTGTCACCGGTGGACGATTCAGTCCTCGTCGGGGAGCAGGACGTTCAGGGCCCAGGAGACGACCGAGATGATCAGGCCGCCCAGGACCGCGGTCCAGAAACCGTCGACTTTGAAGTTCAGGTCGACGACGCCGGCCAGCCAGGAGGTGAGCATCAGCATCAAGGCGTTGACCACGAGCGTTATCAGCCCGAGCGTCAGGATGAACAGGGGCAGGGTGAGCAGCTTCACGACCGGCTTGACGACGATGTTCACCAAGCCGAACAACAGCGCCACCACGATCAGGGTGAGCACCTTGCGCCCGGTGTTGTCACCGGTCAGCGTGATGTCCTGGAGCAGCCAGATGGCTACGGCCAGCGCACCGGCGTTGGCGATCGTCTTGACTACGAAATTCTTCATGTGTCTGATCGTGGCAGACATGATCGGTGGCGGACACCGCCGGGACAGACCAGCAGGGGCGCGAGGGGCGGACGGACGATGAAGGCATTCAGACTGGACGAGCTGGAGGCGGAGCGCGCCGCCAACGACGGCGCCTATCTGCAGTTCATCAGGGAACGCAGCATGTCCGTGGGCCTGTACGCCTTGGACGCCGGGGCGCTGGACCCCCAGCAGCCGCACAAGCAGGACGAGGTGTACCTGGTCGTCAGCGGCCGCGCCTCGATCACGGTCGGTATGGAGACCACGCAGGTGGGGCGGGGGAGCGTCGTGTTCGTGCCGGCGGGCACCGCCCACAAGTTCCACCACGTCACGGAGGACCTCCGGGTGATGGTGATCTTCTCCCCGCCCGAGAGCTGAGAGGGTGCGTCCTCGGGGTTCCGCCGGAGCCGGGTTCGGTCCCGGACCCGCTGTTCCCTAGGGGATCGCTCAGGGGACTTCAAGGGCTCCCGGGCCCCGTCGGCGACCTTCGCGCATCTAGCATCGAAGCAGGTACTCACAGAGACGAGGTAACGGCGATGGCGGTGCGGGAGATTTTCGCGGGGATGCCCTGGTGGGTGAAGTGGGTCGCGGTGCCTCTCATCGCGATCGTCCTGTTCGGCGGCCTGATCGCCAGCGTGGTCGGGTTCGTCATCGGACTGCTGTTCAAGGTGCTCGTATTCGTCGTCCTCGTGGGTGGTCTGATCTTCGTCGTGCGGAGGTTCATGTCCTCGTCCGAGCGCAGCGACCACTGACGACAGCGGGCGGGCACCCGGTCGCGCGGCGGTGCGACTGGCCCGCGGGGCGGGCCTCGGAATCGCTGATTAGCCCAGCTGAGCTAAGTCCACGACGAAACCTCACTCGTGACTGTACGTACGGATACAGTGGCGTACCGCTGCCGCCAGCTGGGAAATGACGGTCTGTCACCACCCTGCCCAATGGTTCGTGCGACCGTCCGGTCTCCGGACCCCAGGCTCGCGGCGGGCCCGTGGGGGCGGCCCCCGCGGGAGGGCTGAGAGCCCGTCACCATGCGTGGGGGTGACCTGTGACCACGGCATCGAGCACCACCGTCCCGACGTTGATCGGTTCGGTTCAGCGGGCGTTGAGACTTATGGAGGCTGTGGGCACCCATCGGGACGGGGCGCCGGCGAAGCAGCTCGCCCGTGAGGCCGGGCTGCCCCTCCCCACCGCCTATCACCTGCTTCGCACGCTGACCCATGAGGGATATCTCCGCAGGGAGAACGGCGTCTTCCTGTTCGGAGCCGCAGCCGAGCGACTCGGCGGCGGCCCCGCGACTCCCCGTCCAGGTGTCATCGTCGACTCGCTCGCGCACTGGGCGGACGTCATCGGCGCACCCGTGTACTGCGCCCTGTACAAGGAGGGCGAGATCGAGATGGTCGCCGTCGCGGAGATCCCCGCCGTTCCCGCGGTGCACGAGTGGGCCTCGTTCCGTGAGACGGGCCATGCCCACGCCCTCGGGCAGTGCCTCCTCGGGCAGCTCGACGAGCGTGCACGCGAGGATCATCTGGACCGGTATCCCGTCCGGCCGTTGACGCGTTACTCCGTAAGGGACCGTCAGGCGCTGCTGGACCGCCTGAGATCGATGAAACGTACGGAACCTGTCGTCGAACGGCAGGAGTACGCGATGGGAACTGTCTGTGCGGCCATTCCGATCACTGTCGGTTCCGCCGTTGCGGCCATGGCTGTTTCTCTTCCCCTGCATCAAGAGGAACGGTTGCTCCCCGCAGTCGAACAACTACGCTGCGAAGTGACCACCCTCTTGCGCTCGTTCGTGTTCTCTATCAGTATCTGAAAAATCACTCCTTGTGATCCGCTATCGCGTGCACCACGATGGCGTCAATAGGGCCAAGGGGGATCATTCCTGGCCAGTTTCATCTACTGCGGGGTTGAACGATGCGCGAGTCGGTTCAAGCAGAGGTCATGATGAGCTTCCTCGTCTCCGAGGAGCTCTCCTTCCGTATTCCGGTGGAGCTCCGGTACGAGGTCAGTGATCCGTACGCGATCCGAATGACCTTCCATCTGCCGGGTGACGCCCCCGTCACCTGGGCATTCGGCCGTGAGCTGCTGCTCGACGGTCTCAACAGTCCGAGTGGTGACGGCGATGTGCACATCGGCCCGATCGAGCCCGAAGGACTGTCGGATGTACACATCCGCCTTCAGGTCGGTGCGGACCGTGCGCTCTTCCGGGCCGGCACCGCGCCCCTTGTCGCCTTCCTCGACCGGACGGACAAGCTGGTGCCACTGGGGCAGGAGCACGCGCTGGGTGACTTCGACGGCAATCTGGAAGAGGCGCTGGGCCGCATCCTCGCCAAGGAACAGAACGCGGGCTGAACACGAGGCCCGGCTGCACACCGAACGCCGGCGGCCCGGGGCCGTGCGTCCGGTGGTGTCTCACGCCTTGCGGCGCCGGCCCCTTCCGGCCCGTGCGGGTGCGGGAGTTCCGGCTTCCGCGCCGAGCCCCGTGCGGTCCGCGGAGACCACCAGGGCCGCGAGCACCGTTGTCACCGGCACCGAGGCGACCAGCCCGATCGATCCGACGAGAGTCCGGACGATCTCCTCGGCGACCAGTTCGCTGTTGGCCACCGTGCCGACGCTGCTCTGCGCGATGGAGAAGAGCAGCAGCAGGGGTAGCGCCGCGCCCGCGTAGGCGAGTACGAGCGTGTTGACGACCGAGGCGATGTGGTCCCGCCCGATCCGGATGCCCGCGCGGTAGAGCCCGCGTACGCCCAGGGCCGGGTCGGCCTGGTGCAGCTCCCAGACCGCCGACGTCTGGGTGACGGTCACGTCGTCGAGCACGCCGAGCGAACCGATGATCACACCGGCCAGAAGCAGACCGCTCATGTCGATCTCCGGGTACAGCCCATGGATGAGGCCGGTGTTGTCGTCCGTGTTTCCGGTCAGACCGGCCCATCCGATGAAGAGCGAGCCCAACAGCCCGATCAGCAGCAACGAGATGAGCGTGCCGACGACGGCCACGGAGGTGCGGGCCGTCAGCCCGTGGCAGGTGTAGAGGGCGATCAGCATGATGGCGCTGGCCCCGATCACCGCCACGACCAGCGGATTCGAGCCCTGCAGGATCGCCGGAAGGATGAAGAGGGTCAGCACGCCGAAGGAGATGGCCAGAGCGATCAGAGCCATCAGCCCGCGCAGTCTGCCGACCACGACCACCGCGAGGGCGAAGATCCCGGCGAGCAGCGCCATCGGCACGGTACGGTCCACATCCGTGACCGAGTACTGCAGATCCCGGGGCGCGTCGGGTGCGTACGCCACGACCACCCCCTGGCCCTCGTGCAGTTGCCGCGGGGCATCGGGCTGGATGACCTCGACGAACGTACGGCCCTTGTCCTCACCGGTGGTCACTTCGACCGTTGCCTTCTTGCACTGCCCCGACTGCTCGTTGACGGCCTCCCGCCCTGAGGGCGTGGAGGTGTCGCCGGTCGCCGGTACCTGAGAGGCGTTGACGTCGGCACAGTCGACCTGCACGACCTTCGTCACCTGCCCGTCCTGGGTCTGCCGGTCGAATCCGACGCCCGTGCGCTCATGGGCGGGAGCTCCGCCGGGCCAGAACGCCACGAGGCCGACCAGGACCGCGGCTGCGAAGGGGATCAGCACGGCGGCGATGACCTTGCGCAGATGCTTTGACACCGGCGCGGCAGGGCCGTGGGCGTGGGTATGGCCGTGCGCATGACTCTGTGTGCTGCCTGATGCGTGGCCGGGGGGTTCGGGGGCGCTTCCGGGGGACGTCACCCCCCGATCATCCCAAGAACGGCGGAGGCCCTCTGGCCAGCACGCCAGAAGGGAGGTTAGCGTGGAGGCGCATTTGTACACGCGGGAGCTCGGAGCACCGGGCTGAGAGGGCGCTGACCTCCGTATATCCATACGGGACACGCTGCGCCGACCGCCGAACCTGTTACCGGGTAATGCCGGCGTAGGGAGTAGGTCTCATGACCACAGCGGACGCACGCACGCCTGCCTCGATGCAGAACGCACAGAACGCGGCCACCCCGGCGGAGAACGCGAATACGGCAGACGCCGTGGGCTTCGCGGACACCGAGGGCGCGGGCAACGACGAGGCCGGAAGGTCCATCGGCTGGCACAAGGGGTACGTCCAGGGATCACGCCCCGACCTCCGGGTGCCGGTCCGTCAGGTGCACCTCACCAATGGCAAGGACGTGACGCTGTACGACACGTCGGGGCCGTACACCGATCCCGCCACCGACACCGATGTGCGCCGGGGACTGGCCCCGCTCCGGGAGCACTGGATCATCGCCAGGGGGGACACCGAGGAGTACGCGGGACGTCCCGCGCGTCCCGAGGACGACGGCCTCAAGCGCACCTCGCCGCGAACGGGGCCTCCCCTCCCCCAGCAAGGCGGGGAGCGCGGGGAAGGCCTGCGCAACCTCGACGCCGTCTTCCCGGGCCGCCCGCGGCAGCCCCGTCGCAGCCGTGACGGGGCGCCTGTCACGCAGCTGGCCTATGCGCGACGGGGGGAGATCACCCCGGAGATGGAGTACGTCGCCATCAGGGAGAACGTCCTACCGGAGGTCGTGCGCGAGGAGATCGCAGCAGGCAGGGCGGTCCTGCCGGCCAATGTCAACCATCCCGAGATCGAGCCGATGATCATCGGCAAGCGCTTCCTCGTGAAGGTGAACGCCAACATCGGCAACTCCGCGGTCACGTCCTCCATCGAGGAGGAGGTGGACAAGATGACCTGGGCCACCAAGTGGGGCGCGGACACGGTCATGGACCTCTCCACCGGCCGCAACATCCACACCACCCGTGAATGGGTCCTGCGCAACTCCCCCGTGCCGATCGGCACGGTCCCCCTCTACCAGGCACTCGAGAAGGTCGACGGCCGGGCCGAGGAACTGTCGTGGGAGATCTACAAGGACACCGTCATCGAGCAGGCCGAGCAGGGCGTCGACTACATGACGGTGCACGCCGGGGTCCGGCTGCCGTACGTTCCGCTGACGGCCCGTCGCAAGACCGGCATCGTCTCGCGCGGCGGGTCCATCATGGCGGCCTGGTGCCTGGCGCACCACAAGGAGTCCTTCCTCTACGAGCACTTCGAGGAGCTCTGCGAGATCCTCGCGGCCTACGACGTGACGTACTCGCTCGGCGACGGGCTGCGCCCCGGTTCCATCGCCGACGCCAATGACGAGGCGCAGTTCGCCGAACTCCGCACGCTCGGTGAGCTCAACACCGTCGCCAAGCGGTTCGGCGTCCAGACGATGATCGAGGGCCCGGGGCACGTCCCGATGCACAAGATCAAGGAGAACATCGATCTGCAGCAGGAGATCTGCGAGGAGGCGCCGTTCTACACGCTGGGCCCCCTCACCACGGACGTCGCTCCCGCGTACGACCACATCACCTCGGGCATCGGTGCGGCGATGATCGCGTGGTGGGGTACGGCGATGCTCTGTTACGTCACGCCCAAGGAGCACCTGGGGCTGCCGAACCGTGACGACGTGAAGACCGGGGTCATCACGTACAAGATCGCCGCCCACGCTGCGGACCTCGCCAAGGGGCATCCAGGGGCGCAGGAGTGGGACGACGCGCTGTCGGACGCGCGGTTCGAATTCCGCTGGGAGGACCAGTTCAACCTGGCGCTCGACCCCGACACCGCGCGGGAGTTCCACGACGAGACGCTGCCGGCCGAACCGGCGAAGACGGCGCACTTCTGCTCGATGTGCGGCCCCAAGTTCTGCTCGATGAAGATCTCCCACGACATCCGGCGGGAGCACGGCGGCGAACAGGCCGAGATCGAGGCGGGGATGGCAGAGAAGTCCAGGGAGTTCGCAGCGGCGGGCAACAGGGTCTATCTGCCGATCGCCGACTGACGTCGGGGCGCCCCCTCAGGGCATCAGGGCGCCGTCCCGGCCACTGCGGCCGGGGTGGCGCCGCGGTGGTCCTGAGCGGGCTGGGTGCCGCGGTCGAAGCCGTGACCGGCCGGATCACTCCGGCTGATGCTCGGGGCCGCCGAAGTCCGGGCTGGTGAAGTCGGGGCTGGTGAAAGTCGGGCGCGGCCCGGCGGAGGGACCGTCCCCCGGCCCGGAGAAGTCCGGTCTGCTGTACCCGATCCTCGGGATCCTGTCGGCCGGACGGTACGGCGTCCGGGAGGCGGGCCCGGCAGTCGGGTCGGCCAGCGCGTCCCGGAGGAAGGGCAGTATGCCGCGTTCCAGCAGTGCGTGGCACCATGCCTCCCGGGCGCGTGCCACGTCCTCCGGAAGTTCCTCCTCCTCGTCCACGGCGGGCAGCGCGGTGGCGCCGTTGCGCAGGGCGGTGACCAGGAGCCCCACGGCGGCGACGAGGGTGGCCGCGGCGGCGACGGCCGCGAAGAACCAGCCGGCGGCGACCATGGTCCTGGCGAAGGCCGGGGCGGGGTGGCTGAGGGCCATCAGGGGGTAGCCGACCAGCAGGAATATCAGAGCGGCGGTACCCGCGAGGACCGGTGCCAGGACAGCGAGCACCGCGAGGGTACCGGCGCCTGTGGGGTCGGCTTCGTCCGTGGCGGGTCCGAGGACGGAACCCTGGTCGTCCGGCCCGCGCAGCTCGCCGCGGACCTTCACGTAGTGGTCGTACTCGGTGGCCGCCGCCGCGGTGATCAGGGGCGTGGCGTCGAGAGCCATCGTCCGGAGCTGTTCCGTGTTGAGCCGGTCGCCGACTCCGTCCAGATCCGGTCGTTCGTGAGCATGACGCAGTGCGTCGGCAAGGATCCGCTCGTATTCGGGGCGGTCCTCGGCCAGCAGGTGCGGAGCGCTTTTCATGTGCATCCCCCGATGCTCCGTAGGGCCTGATCGACCGTGTGGGCCGGGTGATCGGGTGAAACGGAGGAGAGCCTGCGACTGATAGGCCGATGGTAGAGCGCCTACGGCACAGGGTGACAGGGGGTTTGCGGAAATAGGTCCGGCCGCCGACGGTGTCGGGTCGTGAGAGTTCTTCCCCGGCGGACGTCAGTCACGCAGGGGAAGTTGGACGACCAACAGCTTTCCGGCCATGGTCACTCCGCCGTCCATGGCGATGGCGAGCCCTTCCGCGTAGACGTGTGGACCGTCCACCGCGGGGCGTGCCGCGTCCTCGCCCTCCTCCGATCCGACCTCGCCGAGCAGATAGGAAATGGGGCTGTGCCCGTGGACGACACGGCGGCCCCCGTATGTCGCCATCAGTTCGCGGACCGCTTGTGCGCCGCCCTCGTCACGGAAGGCGAACCGCTTGGTCAGCTTGCGGAAGAGATCCCAGCACTCATCGGCATCGTTGCGCGTGAGAATGGCGTGCACCGTGTCGTTGACGTCCTCGATGGTCGATCCGTAGTCGAGGTAGGCAGTCGTGTCGGAGTGCATGAGCAGATGCCCGTCCTCCTCGACGACCGCGTCGAGCCGGGCCATCCACTGGAGATGGACGTCCTGGAGCCGCTCCATGTCCGTCTTCTGACCGCCGTTGAGCAGCCAGGCGGCTTGGAAGGTCGCGGTTCCGGCACCGGAGTTCACCGGGGTGTCGCCGAACCTCTTCGCGCCGAGGAGCAGCAGTTCGTGGTTGCCCATGAGGGCCTTGCAGTAGCCGCCGGCCGCAGCTGCCTCAGCGGAGAGGCGCATGACGAGATCGATGACGCCGATGCCGTCGGGACCGCGGTCGGTGAAGTCGCCGAGGAACCAGAGCCTGGCGTTGCCGGCTGTCCACCGGCCGTCGGCGTCGACCAGGCCCTGCGCACACAGGGCCGCCAGGAGTTCGTCCAGGTAGCCGTGGACGTCGCCGACGACGTACAGCGGACCGGGTCCGGACTCGCCGGCGGGACGGGCCTCCTGGACCGTCTGCACCTGGACGGTGTCGCCACGGTTGATCACGGGCAGATCGCGCTCGGTGGGGGTGTACCCCTCCGGCGGCTCGTCGCCCACCGCGACGTTGCCGGGGTGCGGCGAGGGCGCGTTCATCGGCACCTGCGCATACGGCGGTACGCGGAAGTCACGCAACGTCGCAGTCCGCACTACGGGTTCCTGACCGGCCCCCTGAGTCATCGACCCCTCCACCACCGTCGCGCCTCCGTACACCTGACGGGCCCTGCCTGGTAGAGGTGGTCCGCGGTGTCGTGCGCCCATCATAGGAATGCGGATCGTGCTGTGTGACGCACCAGGGGTGGTGAATCCGTGCGCGCACCCGGTTCATCGGCCGTTTGGTCCGGATTAATCCGATCAATCCCCGGCGGGTGACCGCGGAGCACTGACCGTGGTGCGCGGCGGACGCCGCTGGGAGGACGTCCGGACGATGAGCTCCGTCGGTATCACCTGCTCCACCGGCCCGTCGTGTTCGACCCCTTCGATGGCGTCGATGAGCAGTTGGACGACCGCCGTGCCGATCCTTCGGGGCTTCAGCGAGAGAGTGGTGATGGGGGGCTCGGTCGAGGCGTACACGGTGGACTCGCTGCAGCAGACCAGCAGCAGGTCCTCGGGTACCCGCAGACCGTAGCGCCGTGCGGCGGCGAGCAGGTCTGTGCCGTTGGGGTCGAAGAGCCCGTAGACGGCGTCGGGGCGGTCGGGGCGGGCGAGCAGGCGGTCCGCGGCCACGGCGCCCGCGCAGGGGTCGTGGGCAGGATAGGACTCGTAGACGGGGTCCTGGCCGACCCGCTCGCACCAGTGGAGGTAGGCGGTGGTGGAGAGGCGGGTGTACGTGTCGGTGGTCGTGCCTGTCAGCAGCCCGATACGGCGGGCTCCCGCGGCCGCGAGGTGGTCCAGGAGGTCGAGGACGGCCGCCCGGTGGTCGTTGTCGACCCAGGCGGTGACCGGGAGCGTGCCCGCCGGTCGCCCGTCGGAGACGACGGGCAGACCCTGGCGGACGAGTTCGGTGACCACGGGGTCCTGGTCGGAGGGGTCGATGACGACCGTTCCGTCCAGCGCGACGTTCGACCAGACGTCGTGGCGTGAGGTGGCGGGAAGGATCACTAGGGCGTAGCCACGGGCGAGCGCGGCCGATGTGGCGGCTCTGGCCATCTCCGCGAAGTACGCGAATTCGGTGAAGGTGAAAGGTTCATCCCCGTACGTGGTCACGGTCAGGCCGATGAGCCCCGACTTGCCGGTACGGAGGGTTCGGGCCGCTGCGGACGGGCGGTAGCCCAGCCGTTCGGCGACCTCGCGGACATGGCTGCGGGTGGCGTCCGGGAGCCTGCCCTTGCCGTTGAGCGCGTCGGACACGGTCGTGATGGAGACTCCGGCCGCTGCGGCCACATCCCGGATCCCCGCCCGTCCCTGCCGGCCGCTGCGCCGGGGCGTCTCTGTCCGGCTCACCTGGTGCTTCCCTGCTGCTGTCATGGCGAGCCGATAGTAGGGCTCCGGCGGTGGGTGGGGCCGGTCGCATATGCACACGTTGGCAGGCACGTTTCTGCATGGTCAGAAAGGCTTAAATGCCTTGAGAATCAAGGCTGTTGAGGGGACCGGGGGCAATGCTTCATGCATCGACGCGCGCGAACCTGCTGAATGGTCCATGTCTCGAAGAGGTCTCAACTCACCTGTTCGAGGGATGCGCGCCACGGAGTGCGCGACCGGCGCGCGTAAGGATGCGTGGCGCTCCCCCTCCCGAGGCCCGTCGAAGTCTGCCGGAGCCGTGCACGCCAGGCGTTTCCCGTGGAAGGGGCCGATTTCGGATCCTGGCCATTCGCACAGGTGCCCAATCCTCATAAGGTGAGCAGTATTGATGTGTACGGATGGTCGAGGAGGACCTGCGGTGAGCGAGACGAGCCCCAAGCTGCGTGCCGAGCTGGACGGCGTCCCTGCGTATGTGCCGGGCAAGCCGGCTTCCGCGGAGGGACCGGTGGCCTTCAAGCTGTCCTCCAACGAGAACCCGTACCCCCCGTTGCCCGGGGTGATGGAGTCGGTGCTCGCCGCGGCTTCGTCCTTCAACCGGTACCCGGACATGGCCTGTACCGGTCTGATGAACGAACTGGCCGAGCGATTCGGTGTGCCCGTGTCCCACCTGGCCACCGGTACGGGTTCGGTCGGTGTCGCCCAGCAGTTGCTCCAGGCCACCTCGGGTCCGGGTGACGAGGTCATCTATGCCTGGCGTTCGTTCGAGGCGTACCCGATCATCACGCAGATCAGCGGTGCGACGTCGGTCAAGGTGCCACTGACCGGCGGTGAGGTGCACGACCTGGACGCCATGGCCGGGGCGGTCACCGACCGGACGCGGATGATCTTCGTCTGCAATCCGAACAACCCCACCGGCACCGTCGTGCGCCGGGCGCAGCTGGAGCGGTTCCTGGACCGTGTCCCGGACGACGTCCTGGTCGTGCTCGACGAGGCGTACAGGGAGTTCATCCGGGACGCCGATGTGCCTGACGGCATCGAGATCTACCGGGACCGGCCCAATGTCGCGGTGCTCCGGACGTTCTCCAAGGCGTACGGTCTCGCGGGCCTGCGCGTCGGCTTCGCGGTGGCGCACGAGCCCGTGGCGGCGGCGCTGCGCAAGACGGCCGTGCCCTTCGGTGTGAGCCAGGTCGCCCAGGACGCGGCCGTCGCCTCGCTGCGCGCCGAGGATGAGCTGCTGGGGCGGGTGGGATCGCTGGTCGGCGAGCGCGCCCGCGTGTACGACGGACTCGTGCGGCAGGGCTGGACCGTCCCGGAGTCCCAGGCGAACTTCGTCTGGCTGCGTCTGGGGGACCGTACGCTCGAATTCGCCGGGGTCTGCGAGCGGGCGGGTGTGGTCGTGCGGCCCTTCGCCGGTGAGGGTGTGCGGGTCACGATCGGGGAGGCCGAGGCCAACGACGTGTTCCTGAAGGTGGCGGAGTCCTTCCACCAGGAGCGGTAGCCGCCCGGCTGCACGGCGGCCCCGGACCTCGATCGTCGAGGTCCGGGGCCGCCGCTCGTTCCGCACCGGGGCCGGGCCTCGGATGCCTGTCCGGTTTCGGTCGGCTCGGCCGGGTCGGCCGGAAAGCACCCCCCACCCGATTCCTTCGAAGACATGTGCGCCATAATGCTTGTGAATGTGAACGCGTTCACAAGCGCGCCCCGTTTCTCCGCTGATCGGGTGGATTGACCGGGCGACCTGCGGCTGTGATCACGGCGACGTAAGGAGAAGAGTCGTGGACCTGGCTCTGGCACCAGAGACACTGGCGCGATGGCAGTTCGGCATCACCACCGTCTACCACTTCCTGTTCGTCCCCCTGACGATCTCTCTCGCCGCGCTCACCGCCGGCCTGCAGACCGCCTGGGTGCGCACGGACAACGAGAAGTACCTCAGGGCGACCAAGTTCTGGGGCAAGCTCTTCCTGATCAACATCGCCATGGGCGTGGTCACCGGCATCGTCCAGGAGTTCCAGTTCGGTATGAACTGGTCCGACTACTCGCGGTTCGTCGGTGACGTCTTCGGTGCCCCGCTGGCCTTCGAGGCGCTGATCGCCTTCTTCTTCGAATCCACCTTCATCGGCCTGTGGATCTTCGGCTGGGACAAGCTGCCGAAGAAGATCCATCTCGCTTGTATATGGATGGTGTCCATCGGCACGATCCTCTCGACGTTCTTCATCCTGGCCGCCAACTCCTGGATGCAGCACCCGGTCGGGTACCGGATCAACGAGGAACGCGGGCGTGCCGAGCTCACCGACTTCTGGAAGGTGCTCACGCAGGACACCGCGCTCACCCAGTTCTTCCACACCATCACGGCGGCATTCCTCGTCGGCGGGGCCTTCATGGTCGGCATATCCGCCTTCCATCTGGCCCGCAAGAAGCACATCCGGGTGATGCGCACGTCCCTGCGGGTCGGGCTGGTCACGGTGGTGGCCGCGGGCATGCTCACCGCGGTCAGCGGCGACACGCTCGGCAAGGTGATGTTCAAGCAGCAGCCGATGAAGATGGCAGCGGCGGAGGCCCTGTGGGAGGGCGAGGCCGGTGCGCCCTTCTCGCTCTTCGCGGTCGGTGACGTCGCCGAGGGGCACAACGACGTGGAGATCTCCATACCCGGGGTGCTCTCCTTCCTCGCGGACAACACCCTCACCTCGTATGTTCCGGGCATCAACGACATCAACGAGGAGTTGCAGGAGACCTACGGGCCCGGTGACTACCGGCCCAACATCCCGGTCGCCTTCTGGAGCTTCCGCTGGATGATCGGCTTCGGCATGGCGTCCTTCGGGCTCGGTCTGCTGGGGCTGTGGCTGACACGGCGGAAGTTCCTGCTGCCACCGGCGCTGCGCACCGGCGAGGACGAGGTGCCGAATCTGGTTCTGTTCAGGAACAAGGCGCTGAGCCCGAAACTCGCGAAGCTCTACTGGATCACGGCCCTGTGGACCATGCTCTTCCCCTTGATCGCCAATTCCTGGGGCTGGATCTTCACCGAGATGGGTCGCCAGCCCTGGGTCGTGTACGGGGTGTTCCAGACCCGTGACGCGGTCTCTCCGGGGGTCTCGCAGGGGGAGATCCTCACCTCCATGATCGGCTTCACCGCGCTCTACGCAGTGCTCGCGGTCATCGAGGTCAAGCTCCTCCTGAAGTACGTCAAGGCCGGACCGCCCGAGCTCACCGAGGCCGACCTCAACCCGCCCACCCGGATCGGCGGTCATGACGAGGACGCCGACCGGCCGATGGCCTTCTCCTACTGAGATCAAGCGGAGCTGAGAGATGGAACTCCACGACGTCTGGTTCGTACTCATCGCCGTCCTGTGGACCGGCTACTTCTTCCTGGAGGGATTCGACTTCGGTATCGGGGTCCTCACCAAGCTGCTGGCCCGTGACCGCAAGGAGCGCCGGGTTCTGATCAACACGATCGGGCCGGTCTGGGACGGGAACGAGGTATGGCTGCTCAGCGCGGGCGGCGCGACCTTCGCGGCCTTCCCGGAGTGGTACGCCACCCTGTTCTCCGGCTTCTACCTGCCCCTGCTGGTCATCCTGCTCTGCCTGATCGTGCGGGGGGTGGCGTTCGAGTACCGGGCGAAGCGGCCCGAGGAGCGCTGGCAGACCAACTGGGAGCACGCGATCTTCTGGACCTCGCTGATCCCGGCGGTTCTCTGGGGCGTGGCCTTCGGGAACATCGTGCGCGGCGTGAAGATCGATGCCGATATGGAGTACGTCGGCAACCTCTGGGACCTTCTCAACCCGTACGCCGTCCTGGGCGGGCTGGTCACGCTGTTCCTCTTCACCTTCCACGGATCGGTGTTCGCCGCGCTCAAGACCGTCGGGGACATCAGGAAGCGTGCGCGCGGGCTGGCCCTCAAGCTGGGCCTGGCCACCGCGGTGCTCGCACTGGGCTTTCTCGCCTGGACCCAGGCGGACAACGGCAACGGCTGGAGCCTGACGGCGATGATCATCGCCGTCGTGTCGCTGGTCGCGGCCATCGGCGCCATCGCGGCTGGGCGCGAGGGCTGGTCCTTCGCCTTCTCCGGGGTGACCATCGCGGCGGCGGTCGCGATGCTCTTCCTGACACTCTTCCCGAACGTCATGCCGTCCTCGCTGGACGACGCCTGGAACCTGACGGTCTCGAACGCCTCCTCCAGCCCGTACACCCTCAAGATCATGACCTGGTGCGCCGGCATCGCCACCCCGGTGGTGTTGCTGTACCAGGGCTGGACGTACTGGGTGTTCCGCAAGCGCATCGGCACGCACCACATAGCCGATACGCACTAGCCGCCCGAACGCACTGGGGAGCTGTTTCACGTGAAACCGATCGACCCGCGTCTGCTCCGGTACGCCCGGGCCACCCGGTTCTTCCTGGCGGCCGTCGTCGCGCTGGGCGTGGTCGGAGCCGCACTGGTCATTGCGCAGGCCATGCTCGTCGCCGAAGTAGTGGTGGGCGGATTCGAGGACGGGCTGACCGTTTCCGGGCTCCGGACTCCACTGCTCCTGCTCGCCGCTGTCGCGCTGGGGCGGGGATTCGTGGCCTGGCTCACCGAACTGGCCGCCCACCGGGCCAGCTCCGCGGTCAAGTCGGAACTGCGCGGCCGCCTCATCGAACGGGCCTCCGGGCTGGGGCCGGACTGGCTGAGCGGGCAGCGCACCGGGTCGCTGACCGCTCTGGCCACCCGGGGCGTCGACGCCCTTGACGACTACTTCTCGCGCTACCTCCCGCAGCTCGGACTCGCGGTCGTCGTTCCGGTGGCGGTGCTGGCCCGGATCGTCACCGAGGACTGGGTCTCGGCGGCGATCATCGTCGTGACGCTGCCGCTGATTCCGCTCTTCATGATCTTGATCGGATGGGCCACCCAGTCCCGGATGGACCGTCAGTGGAAGCTGTTGTCACGGCTCTCGGGGCACTTTCTCGACGTGGTCGCCGGGCTGCCGACGCTGAAGGTCTTCGGGCGGGCCAAGGCACAGGCGGAATCGATCCGCAGCATCACCTCGCAGTACCGCCAGGCCACGCTGAAGACCCTCCGGATCGCCTTCCTCTCCTCCTTCGCCCTGGAGCTGCTGGCGACTCTCTCCGTGGCCCTGGTGGCGGTGACGATCGGTATGCGGCTCGTTCATGGAGAACTCGACCTCTACACGGGGCTGGTGGTTCTCATCCTGGCGCCGGAGGCATATCTGCCCATCCGTCAGGTCGGCGCGCAGTATCACGCGGCTGCCGAGGGGCTCTCGGCAGCGGAGGAGATCTTCGCCGTACTCGAGACGGAGCCCGCAGCCGGCGGCTCCCAGGATGTTCCTCGGTCGCTGCGGCTTGAACTGGAGGGGGTGACGGTGCGGCACCCCGGCCGGGCCGAGCCCTCGCTGGATGCCGCGTCCCTCGTGGTCGAGCCCGGGGAAACGGTCGCCCTGGTCGGCCCCAGCGGGATCGGTAAGTCCACGCTCCTCGGTGTGGTGCTGGGATTCACCACGCCCTTCGAGGGGAGCGTAAGGGTCGGCGGGACCGATCTGTCCGCCCTCTCCCCCGAACGCTGGCGTGAGCAGATCGCCTGGGTGCCGCAGCGCCCGCACCTCTTCGCCGGGACGATCGCGGAGAACGTGCGGCTGGCCCGCCCGGACGCGGACGACGCGGCGGTCATGACCGCGCTGCGGGAGGCAGGGGCGCAGGGGTTCGTCGAGGCGCTGCCGGGCGGCATCGGGACCGTGCTGGGCGAGGACGGCGCGGGACTCTCCGCGGGGCAGCGGCAGCGGCTGGCTCTGGCGCGGGCCTTCCTCGCCGACCGGCCTCTGCTGCTGCTGGACGAGCCGACCGCGAGTCTGGACGGTGAGACGGAGGCGGGCATCGTCGATGCGGTGCGGAGGCTCGCCGCGGGACGCACCGTGCTGCTGGTCGTGCACCGGCCGGCGCTGCTCTCGGTCGCGGACCGGGTGGTGGCGCTGGAACCGGGACCATGCGTTGCGCTGCCCGGGCGGAAGGTACCGGCCGGTGGTGCGGCTCCTGGCCCTGCGGCTCCAGTCCTCCCGGACGCTCCCGAACGGCAGTGCGCGGGGGAGCCCGCGCGGCTCATGGACACCGCCGCGCTGCTCAGGGAAACCCTGCCGAGGGCCGGCGGCCGCGTGCTCACCCGGGTGCGGGAGGCCGCCGGGTCCCAGCGCGGAAAGCTCGGGCTGGCCCTGCTGCTGGGCAGCCTCGCCGTGGGGTCGTCGGTCGGACTCATGGCCGTCTCCGGATGGCTGATCTCACGTGCCTCCGAGCAGCCCCCGGTTCTGTACCTGATGGTCGCAGTCACCGCGACACGCGCTTTCGGTATCGGCCGGGCCGTCTTCCGCTACGCGGAGCGGCTGGTGTCCCACGACGCCGTGCTCAGGATGCTCGCCGAGCTCCGGGTCTCCGTCTACCGGGGGCTTGAGCGCATCGCGCCCGCCGGCCTTCGGACCACGCGGCGAGGCGACCTGCTGTCCCGTCTCGTCTCCGACGTCGACGCCCTGCAGGACTACTGGCTGCGCTGGCTGCTGCCCGTGGGAACCGCCCTTGCGGTCGGGGCGGGGTCGGTCGCCTTCACCGGCTGGATGCTGCCGGAGGCAGGCGCTGCCCTGGCGGCAGGGCTGCTTCTCGCGGGCGTCGGCGTGCCGTGGCTGAGCGGAGCGTGCGCACGCCGCACCGAGCGCCAACTGGCCCCCGCGAGGGCCACGCTGGCTGTCCGCGTCGCCGATCTTCTTGGCGGGACCGGCGAGCTGTCTGTCGCGGGTGCGCTGCCCGCCCGCAGGGAACAGGTTCGTTCGGCGGACGACCTTCTCACCCGGATCGCCTCGCGTGCTGCGACCGCGACGGCGCTCGGCGGGGGGCTGTCCGCCCTGATCTGCGGGCTGACTGTCGTGGGTGCGGCGATCGTCGCGCTGCCCGCCGTGTACGACGGACGGCTGGCGGGTCTCGAACTCGCCGTCGTCGTGCTCACCCCCCTCGCCGCATTCGAGGCCGTGACGGGACTGCCGCTCGCCGTGCAGTACCGCCAGCGGGTCAAGCGGAGCGCCGAGCGGGTCTTCGAGGTGCTGGACGCCCCAGTACCGGTCGGCGAACCTGCCGAACCGGCGGAGGCGCCGGCTTCACCCTTCCCGCTCGACGTACGAGGTCTGTCGGCCCGGTACGAGGGCGCGGAGCGTGATGCCCTGCACTCCGTAGGTCTGAAGCTGCATCCCGGCAAGCGCGTGGCTGTCGTGGGCCCGTCCGGTTCGGGCAAGACCACGCTGGCCCAGGTCCTCCTCCGCTTCCTGGACCCACGGGAGGGGACGTACCGTCTCGGAGGTGTCGAGGCGTCCGCGCTGGACGGCGACACGGTCCGCACCTTCGTCGGACTGTGCGCCCAGGACGCCCACGTCTTCGACAGCTCCATCCGCGAGAATCTGCGGCTCGCCCGCCCGGGTGCTACGGACGGCGGGCTGAGGGAAGCCCTCTCCGGTGCCCGGCTTCTGGACTGGGTCCAGTCCCTGCCGGACGGCCTCGACACACTGGTGGGTGAACACGGGGCCCGGCTGTCGGGCGGTCAGAGGCAGCGGCTGGCGCTCGCCCGTGCGCTCCTCGCCGACTTTCCCGTACTCGTGCTCGACGAGCCCGCGGAGCACCTCGATCTGGAGACGGCAGACGCGCTGACCGCTGATCTGCTGGAGGCCACTCAGGGGCGGACGACCGTGCTGATCACTCATCGCCTTGCCGGTCTCGACGCGGTGGACGAGGTCCTGGTGCTGGACGCCGGCCGGGTCGTGCAACAGGGCCCGTACGCCGTGCTCGCCGCGCAGGACGGCCCACTGCGCCGGATGCTGGAGCGTGAACAGCACGCGGTGAGCGCCGATCCGGAGCGGATGTGGACGGCCGGGGCGGCGTCCGTACGGGCCTGAGGGGGCGGGTCGGCTCCCCGGGGCCGACTTTCCGGACTATTCGTTACTTATTAGGCTCGGGTCATGCCCCAGCAGGATCGGAAGGACTCGTCCGGAGCCGCGCAGCAGACCGCCGGAAGCCTGCGAGGGCTCTCCGCGGAGCTGACCGCACGCGTTCCGCAGTTGCTGGAAGCAACGAGGTCCGTCGGTGCGGGCCTCGAACTCCACTCCACCCTTGAGCGCATCTGTGAGACCGCAGCGGAGCTCGCCCACGCCCGCTATGCGGCCATCGGCGTCGTCGAGAAACCAGGTGCGAGCCTCTGCGACTTCATCACCCATGGGGTGTCGGAGGAGACCGCCCGGGCGATCGGCCGCCCGCCCGACGGGCACACCGGTCTCCTGGGCGCCCTGATCCAGGAAGGCGTGTCCATTCGGCTGGAGGACCTGGAGGCCGATCCGCGCTTCGCTGGATTTCCGGCCGGACATCCGAGCATGCGCACCTTCCTCGGGGTCCCCATCCGGGTCCAGGGGAGGATCTTCGGCAATCTCTATGTGACGGAGAAACAGGGCGACGGTGCATTCGGCGACGACGAGCTGCACATTCTGCGCGTGCTGGCCACGGAGGCCGGGATCGCCATCGGGCACGCCCGGACGTACGAGGCCGCCCGGCAGCGCGAACAGTGGATCGAGGGCTCGGTGGCCGTCACCACCGCGCTGCTCTCGGGCGGGGATGCCGACGAGGCACTCGCCGTCGTCGCCGAACAGGCGCGCCGTCTCGCCGGTGCCGCGGCCGGCATCGTGCTGCTTCCGGCCGCGGAAGGTGGTCTGGAGATCGTCGCCGTCGCCGGGGACAAACCGTCCGCCTCCCTCGGAGTGATCATCCCGCCCGAGAGCCCCGTGGTCGCGGCGCTCCTGAGGGGAGAGGAGGTGTACCTGGAGGACCCGGCGGCCGATCCCCGCATGATCACCAGGCTGGCCGATCAATTCGGCCCGCACGTGCTGCTCCCCCTGCGCAGCGGTGGCCGGGTGCTCGGCGCCCTCTCCATCCCCCGGGGCAGGGGCGGCAGACCGTTCACCCGGGCGGAGCGGCTGCTCGCCACCCACTTCGCGGCGCAGGCCGCACTGGCTCTTAAGCTGGCCGAGGCCCAGCGGGACCGGGAGAGGCTCGCCGTCTACGAGGACAGGGACCGGATCGCACGCGACCTCCACGACCTTGTCATCCAGCGTCTGTTCGCTGCCGGGATCATGCTGGAGGGTGCTCAGCGGCGCTCGCCGGTCCTCGCGGTGCAAGCCGGCATCGGACGGGCCGTGGACGAACTGGACGTGACCATCCAGGAGATCCGGACGGCCATCTTCGCGCTGCAGCAGGAACCGGAGGAGGCGCCTGCCGGCCTGCGGACCCGGGTGCTGCGGGAGATCAACATGGCGGCGGTGCCGCTGGGCTTCATGCCCTCGCACCGCTTTCTGGGTCCGGTCGACTCACTGGTGGGGGAGCTCCAGGGCAAGAATCTCATCGCGGCTCTGCGCGAGGCGCTGTCCAACACATTCCGTCACGCGAGAGCGTCGCGCGTCGAGGTGAGGGTGGACGCGACCGCTGCGCTGCCCGACGGCCGCGACGCGGTACGGCTGACGGTCACGGACGACGGGGTGGGGATCCCGGAGAACGGGCGGCGCAGCGGACTGCGCAACCTCGCCAGGCGCGCCGAGTCGCTGGGCGGAGAGAGCTGGTTCGGGCCGGGGGAGGCCGACGGCGGCACGACGGTGACCTGGCAGGTCCCGCTCTGACGGCACCGCGGCCCAGGGGCGCGCCGGCTCGGGGAGCCCCGGCGTGCGGGCCCAGGAGCGACGAGCGAGGCCGGGGGCGGTGTCAGCGGGCGGTGAGGATCCGCTCGATGACGACCGCGACACCGTCCTCGTCGTTCGTGAGTGTTACACCGGACGCGGCGGCCACAGCGGCCGGGTGGGCGTTCCCCATGGCGAACGAGGCGCCTGCCCAGCTCAGCATCTCCACATCGTTGGGCATGTCCCCGAACGCGACCACCTCGTCCGGGGTGATCCCGCGCTCCGCGCAGCAGGCGGCCAGCGTGCGGGCCTTGGAGACCCCGAGGCCGCTGATCTCCAGGAGCGCGGTAGGGCTGGACCGGGTGAACGAAGCCCGGTGCCCGGTCAGTTCGCGCGCCAGCGCCAGGAAGGCGTCCGGGGCCAGTTCCGGGTGGTGGGCGAGGACCTTGAGGACCGGCGTACCGGTGCCGGGAGCTTCCTCGTGGAGCAGCTTCTCCGCGACGGCGACCGTGGCACCCGGGTCCATGTGGAACGGGGGGTAGGCAGGTTCGTAGTGGATGCCGGTGGCCAGTTCGACGGCGAACGACACCCCGGGGGCGGCCTCGCGCAGGGCATCGACCACGCCCAGGGCGATCTCGCGGTCCAGCGGGTAGACCGTGAGCAGCCGGCCGTCGCGGAGATCGGCGACAGCGGCCCCGTTCGCGCAGATCGCCATGCCGTGGCCCTGTACGTAGGGGCTGACCACGTCCATCCAGCGGGCGGGCCTTCCGGTGACGAAGAAGACCTCGATTCCCGCCTCTTCGGCGGCGGCCAGGGCGGCGGTCGTACGGTCCGACAAGGTCTTGTCGTCGCGCAGGAGCGTGCCGTCCAGGTCGGTGGCGATCAGCCGGGTCACGGCAGGCAGGGGCGAGTCGGTAGCTGAGGTCACCCGGTCATTCTCCCGTACGGAGTCGCACGGGCGTGCAGAGGGGCGCCCATCTGAGTACCCGAGTCCTTGAGCTGCGGAACCTGACGCGGGCATATGCCGAAGGCTCACCGGGTGCCGCTCCGGGCCGGAGGAGGCGCGCCCGGAGCAGCGGTCCCCGTCCTCGCCGTGGCCGGGCGACGCCGGGACCGTTCCTGCCCGGGCCGCCGTCGAGCCGCCGTCGAGCCGCCGCCGGGCCGCCGTCGAGCCGCCG
>NZ_MAPV01000060.1 GCF_001700505.1 Streptomyces mutomycini | reverse complement strand
CTCCTGGACCACCGGGAGTCCCTGCTGCAGGCCGCCTTCCTGTCAGGACCGCCCCCCATGGGCCCCGGCGCCCCCGCCGCGGAGCGCCTGCACGCTTTCGGGCCGGCGGTGATGCGCCACGAGCTGGACCACCACGAGTTGATCCTGGCCTCCCGAACCGATCCGCTGCGCGCCTACGCCGCGCCCGCGTACCGGCTGCGGCTCAGCCACGTCGCCATGCTGCTGCGCGAGGCGCATGCGGAGGGCGAGCGGGAGCTCGTCGCGCACAGCCTGCTGGGTTCGGTCGACGCCACCCTCGTCCACCACCTGACATGCGAGCGCGGCATGCGCATCGAACGGCTGGAGCAGGGCTGGCACGATCTCGTCACCCGGCACGGGGTGGCACGCTGACGGCTGTTCCGTCGTGCCGTGCACGCACCTGGATCAGTGCGTGCGTACCGCTGGTGCGCCACGCACGGCCGGAACGCTCCAGACCTTCGAGCGTCCCCGGGTCCAGGCCCACGACGACGTCGGACTTCAGCGTGCGAAGCGCGGCGACGGCTCCCGGGAAGTACGCGGTGACGTCGGCGAACGACGTGGTCGCCGGCCACAGCCGGTCGCCGACCAGACGCCGGTAGTTGAGGTCACCCTTCAGGACGGTCAGCGTGGCGGTGCCGAGCTCCTCCCGCAGATCCCCGGGCATCCGCTCGTACGGGAACGGTGCGCAGAAGAAGGCATGCGTACGGACTTCGAGCCGGCCGGACCCCATGGCCTCCCGGACGCGCCTGCCGATCGCGCCCGCCTCGCCGGGAGCTCCGCACAGTCGGCGCAGGCAGTCGACGACGTCGGCCGTCATCGCGTCGGAGACGTAGTAGGGACGGGGTTTCACATAGAGCAGCACCCGGCCGGCTCGGCCGTGGTCGAGCAGGTGGTCGACGAGGACGAGGTCGGGAATCAGCTCGCGGCCGGTGTTGTCTGCGATGACGGCTACGGTGGCCCCGGCCCCGGGCGGCAGGAGCGCCCACAGCGCCGCGCTGTCGTCGGCGACCAGACCGGGGACGGCCTCGTCCGGAGCGGATTCGCCGGTCGGGCCGCGGAAGCCGAGATCGGCGCGGTTGCCCCAGAGCGACCCCTGGAGGAGAGCTGTCGCCCGCTCGGCCGCGGAGAGACCCGCGAGGTCGTCCAGGGAGCGGAGTTCCTGCTCGACCAGGTCGCCGCTCAGTTCGGCGCGCTTGAAGGGGGCGAAGGGATCGACGCCCTGCCACGGGCCCTCGTCCAGATAACCGACAGCCCCCAGGAGCCTGCGGTAGAAGTAGCTCTCGGCCCAGAGGAACGGCGCGTCGAACCACGGTTGTCCGAAGTACTCCGGTCCCCGCGCCAGCCAGAGCTCACGGTCGGGGCTACCGGGGCCGAGCGGTTCGACGACCCCGTGGACGATCTCGTGCAGCAGCTCGTCCAGAGCACGGTGCTGCCGGGGGCCGTACGGGAAGGCCCCGCGCACCTGCTCGATCAGTGCCGGATGGCGCTCGGCCATGACGCCCCGGGCGAAGCTGCCCGGCTCCCGGCACGTGATCACCGGAGGGAGGCCGAGGCCCCCCGCGGTCCCGGAAGTCGCTCGCGTATCGCCCATGCGCCCCAGTCTGCCCGGTGGGACGGGCCCGCATCCCGCGGCGGGTGCGTGTGTCCACCGCCCGTGCACACGCGGGCGGTCAACGGCCGTGACCGAACCGGCACATGGGCGGGCCGGGGCCTGGTTACGATGTACAGCGGCTCAGATGACTTAACCCAGGAAAGGGAACCCGTACCCATGCCGGCCGAGACGTTCGAGTTTCAGGTAGAAGCGCGCCAGCTCCTGCAGATGATGATCCATTCGATTTACTCGAACAAGGATGTCTTCCTGCGTGAGCTCATCTCCAATTCTTCGGACGCGCTGGACAAGCTGCGACTGGAAACGCTCCGCGACGACACACTCCAGGCAGACTCGTCCGACCTCCATATCGCCATCGAGACCGACCGGGAGAAGCGCACGCTGACCGTGCGCGACAACGGCATCGGAATGTCGCACGACGAGGTCGTGCAGCTGATCGGGACGATCGCCAATTCCGGTACGGCGAAGTTCCTCCAGGAACTGAAGGAAGCCAAGGACGCCACCGCTTCCGAGGAACTCATCGGACAGTTCGGTGTCGGGTTCTATTCGAGCTTCATGGTCGCCGACGAGGTCACCCTGCTGACCCGGCGCGCGGGCGAGGACACCGGCACGCGCTGGCAGTCCAGCGGTGAGGGCACCTACACCGTCGAGTCCGTCGACGACGCACCGCAGGGCACCTCGGTCACGCTGCGGCTCAAGCCCGAGGACACCGAGGACAAGCTCTTCGACTACACATCGCCCTGGAAGATCAGGGAAATCGTCAAGCGCTACTCGGACTTCATCACCTGGCCCATCCGCATGGCAGCGGCGGAGAGCGAGGAGGGCGCCGAGCCCGAGGCCGAGACGGTCAACTCGATGAAGGCGCTGTGGGCCCGGTCGAAGGACTCCGTGACCGATGAGGAGTACAGCGAGCTGTACAAGCACATCAGTCACGACTGGACCGACCCGCTCGAAACCATCCGCATGCAGGCGGAGGGCACTTTCGAATACCAGGCCCTGCTCTTCCTGCCGTCCCACGCGCCGCAGGACCTTTTCATGCAGGACCACAAGCGCGGGGTCCAGCTCTATGTGAAGCGCGTATTCATCATGGACGACTGCGAAGCGCTCATGCCGACGTATCTCCGCTTCGTGAAGGGCGTGGTCGACGCACAGGACCTGTCGCTCAATGTGTCGCGTGAGATCCTCCAGCAGGACCGCCAGATCGAGATGATGCGGCGCCGTCTGGTCAAGAAGGTGCTCTCGACGGTGAAGGACCTGAGGTCCGGCTCCCCCGAGAAGTACGCGACGTTCTGGAAGGAATTCGGCCGGGTCCTCAAGGAAGGGCTGTTCCAGGACTTCGAGAACCGCGACGCGATCCTGGAGATCTCCTCCTTCGCCTCGACCCAGGACGAGGAAGGGCTGACCACCCTGAGCTCGTACGTGGAGCGGATGAAGGAGGGCCAGGAGCAGATCTACTACATGACCGGCGAGTCGCGTGCGGCCATGGAGAGCTCGCCCCACATGGAGGCCTTCCGCGCCAAGGGCTTCGAGGTCCTCCTGCTGACCGACCCCGTCGACGAGGTCTGGGTCCAGTCCGTCCCCGAGTTCGACGGCAAGCCCCTCCAGTCGATCGCCAAGGGCGAGGTCGACCTCGACACCGACGAGGAGAAGAAGGAGGTCGAGGCCGAGCGTGAGAAGCAGCAGCAGGAGTACGCCGGTCTGCTGACCTGGATGACGGAGCAGCTCGGTGACACCGTGAAGGAGGTTCGCCTCTCCTCACGGCTCACCGTCTCGCCGGCCTGCATCGTCTCGGACACGCACGATGCCACCCCGGCGCTGGAGAACATGTACCGCGCCATGGGCCAGGAGGTGCCGCAGATCAAGCGGATCCTCGAGCTCAACCCCTCGCACGCACTGATCAGCGGGCTGAACAAGGCGCACGCCGCGCAGAGCGGTGAGGAGGGGACCGGCGCCGAACTGGCCGAGACGGCCGAGCTCGTCCACGGGCTGGCGCTCCTCTCGGACGGTGGCGAGCTGAGCGATCCCTCACGCTTCAGCAGGCTGATGGCGGACCGCCTGGAGCGCACGCTCTAGTCCCCTGCCACACCTTCACTGCGGCCGCCAGGTTTCCTGGCGGCCGCAGTCGTGTGCGGTGCCGGGGGCGTGAAGACAGCTCGCGCGGGATGGAAACTGCCGCCCCCGAACAGGCCGCGCTCGTACGGAAGCGACCGTGAGGGGTCACCGAGAGTGTCGGGGACACCCGTAACTTCACCGTTTCGAGGTGCAGTTGAAGGTTTATCTACGCGCGGAGCATCGTCCGCCGAACGATCCTTCGGGCATATCAGACGACTTTCTCCGCGGCCATTACCGCCGAGTACCGGGAGCTGCTAGAAACGTGCTCGCCCCACGAACTCCCCACTCGTCCCCCACATTTCGAAGGGCTGGCAGCCATGTCAGTACGCACCTTCCGGGCATCTCTCTCCGCCCTCGCGATCGCCGCCGTGGCCATACTCGGCATCGCCCAACCAGCGTCCGCGGCCGGCGGCAACTACGTAGCCCTCGGTGACTCCTACTCCTCCGGAGTGGGCGCCGGGAGCTACACCTCGGAGAGCGGCGACTGCAAGCGCAGCACCAACGCGTATCCCTATCTCTGGAAGAACGCGAACGCTCCGTCGTCCTTCGCGTTCGTCGCCTGCTCGGGTGCGACGACGTCCTCCGTGTCCAGCGGCCAGC
This sequence comes from Streptomyces mutomycini, assembly GCF_001700505.1. GTDB lineage: Bacteria > Actinomycetota > Actinomycetes > Streptomycetales > Streptomycetaceae > Streptomyces > Streptomyces mutomycini. The sequence continues at coordinate 18,019 of NZ_MAPV01000060.1, read as the reverse complement.
TGGGCGCGCTGAGCTCGTCGACCACGCTCGTCAGCCTCACGGCCGGCGGCAACGACGTCGGGTTCGCGGACGTCATGCAGACGTGCGTCCTGCAGAGCGAGGCCACCTGCGTGAGCCGCGTGAACACGGCGGTCTCCCAGACGCAGAACTCGCTGCCCGGGCGTCTCGACTCCCTCTACACGGGCATCCGTTCACGAGCTCCGCAGGCCCATGTGGTGGTGCTGGGATACCCGCGCTTCTACAAGCTGTCGGGCAGCTGCATCGCCGGCCTCACGGAGACCGAGCGCGGGGCCATCAACAACGCCTCGGACGTACTGAACGGGGTGCTCGCCAAGCGGGCGGCCAACGCGGGATTCACGTTCTCCAGCGTGGTCGACGAGTTCACCGGGCACGAGCTCTGCTCGGGTGACGCGTGGATCCACAGCGTGTCCATCCCGGTCATCAACTCCTACCACCCCAAGGCCGTGGGGCAGTCCGGCGGCTATCTGCCGGCCTTCCGCTCTGTGGCGTAACGCGCGTAGAGCAGCCCGTCCGTCGCTCGTGGCGCCACCGCCTGCCGTCTGTCGCGGGTGGTGGTGCCGCAGGGCGCGGGCCGGTCTCTCCGGAGCTCTCCGGCTTCAGTACCGCTCGACCAGGTGCTCCCGGCCTGCAGGGGGCTCGCAGGGCTCCGGCCAGAAGTCCGTCACTCCGGCGATCCTGCCGTCCTCGTCCAACGTGAAGAAGTGGATGGCGTGCATCTCCTCCAGCCCGACTGTCACGAGCGTCCGGACGGCGGCCTGCCGGCCCTCCCCGTCGGCCACGATGCGCTCCGTCCGGACGTGCCAGTCGCCCGGGTACTCGCGGTTGAACCTGACGTAGCGATCCTTGCCGTGGATGCGCTCACGGCTCTGCGGCAGGTCGTACACCACGTCATCGGCGAGGGTGGCGGAGAAGGCGTCCCAGTCGCGGGCGTCCGCCGCGGCCCAGTAGGCCTCCACCGCCCCCCGCACCTCGGCCGTCCTCCACACCCTGCCCGCCTTACCGGCCATTTCAGTCATGGCATCGAGTGTGGCCCCCGCCACTGACAATCGGCCGGACGCGGACCCCGGTCAGCCGCTGACCGGCCGCGATGCCCTGACCGAGTACATCATCGGGATGCGCGGGCGGTCGGCCGGGAAGCGGTAGTAGCCGTCCGGATGCCGAACCAGCGCCGGGTAGCGGGCGAACAGTGTGGCTTCGTGCTCGTGCAGGAACTCGATCCGCAGCCCGGCTGCCGCGAGTGCCGAGACGACCTCGCCCACGGGGTGCTGCCACTCGACGCTGCGGTTATGCACGGTCGCGGCGCCGAAGTCGGCGTAGGTGCCCGGCGAGTCGTCCACCCAGGGGTCGCGACTGAAGTAGTCGTAGGTGATGCGCGAGCCGGTTTCGTCGTCCAGACAGTCGGTCACCGGATGGAACTCCGCGAGGTAGAGGAAGCCGCCCGGCGCGACCAGCGATGCCGCGACCTCCGCCCAACGGCCGACGTCCGGGAGCCAGTTCAGCGCGCCGAGGCCGGTGTAGACGATGTCGTAGGCGGAGTCCGGGACCGCCTGGGCCGCGTCGTACACATCGGAGGCGACGAACGCGGCACGCTCCGGCGACAGTCCCAGTGAGCGGGCCAGGCCACGAGCCGTTTCGACGGCAGGCTCGGAGAAGTCGAGGCCCACGACCTGGGCGGCGCCGTTCCGCACCCACGAGAGGGTGTCGAGGCCGATGTGGCACTGCAGATGCAGCAGTGTCCGGCCCGTCACGTCACCGACCTCCGCGAGCTCGAAGCCGCGCAGGGCGTCCTTGCCTGCCAGGAAGGCTTCCAGGTCGTAGTAGTCACTGGCCGCGTGGATCGCCACGCGCTCGTCCCAGCGTGCGCGGTTGGCCTCGTGCCAGTCGTCGGGGGTCGGTGAGTACATGCCGCGAAGTTACCCACAGGCTGGGGGTGCGTGCGAACAGTTATCCACAGGCCGCCCGGCGCAGTGGCCACATCGGGTTGGATGGGGTCATGAGCGACACACAGAACGACGCGTCCGTACCGGAGCGGGAGCTGGAGCCGCCGCAGTGGGAGCAGCGGTTTCGCGCTGCGCGGGTCTCCCTGCCCGACTGGGCCGAGGACGCTCCCGACCGCGCGCTCTTCGTCTCCAACGCCACCGGCACCTACGAGCTGTACGCGTGGGACCGGGCGACCGGCAGGCAGCGCCAGGTCACCGACCGGCCCAACGGGACGACCGACGGGGTGCTGACGCCCGACGGCCAGGTGGTCTGGTGGTTCGCCGACACCGACGGCGACGAGTTCGGCGTGTGGATGCGGCAGCCCTTCGACGGCGGTCCGGACGAGCCGGCCGCACCCGGTCTGGAAGCCTCCTATCCGGCCGGACTCGCGATCGGCCGGGACGGCACGGCGGTGATCGGCCGCTCGACCGACGAGGACGGCACGACCGTCCACCTGGTGCGTGCCGGGGCGGAGCCGTCCGAGATCTACCGCCACCGGGAGTCGGCCGGGGTCGGTGACCTCTCCCACGACGGGACACTGATCGCACTGGAACACACGGAGCACGGCGACGCGATGCACTCGGCACTGCGGGTGGTGCGCCCCGACGGTTCGACGGTCGCCGAGCTGGACGACACCGAGGGAGGCACCAAGGAGCTGGGCCTGTCGGTGCTGGGCTTCGCCCCGGTGGCCGGTGACACCCGGCTGCTGATCGGACATCAGCGGCGCGGGCGGTGGGAGCCGATGATCTGGGACCCGGTGGCGGGGACGCAGACGGACCTGCCGGTCGATCTGCCCGGTGACGTGGGTGCCGAATGGTATCCGGACGGATCAGCGCTGCTGATCGAGCACAGCTTCGAGGCCCGCAGCGAGCTGTGGCGTTACGAGCCGGGCGCCGAAGGAGCGGTGCGGGTCGAGACGCCCTCCGGGACGGTGTCGGGTGCCACGGCCCGCCCGGACGGCACGGTGGAGTATCTGTGGTCGTCCGCCGCGCAGCCACCCGCCGTGCGCTCCACGTCGGGCTCCGTCGTCCTCGATCCGCCGGGCGCGAAGGCTCCGGCCTCGGTCCCGGTGCGGGACGCCTGGGTGGACGGCCCCGGAGGCCGTATCCACGCTCTGGTGCAGACTCCGGCCACCGGCGACGGCCCGTTCCCCACGGTCTTCGAGATACACGGCGGCCCCACCTGGCACGACAGCGACGCCTTCGCGTCGGGTCCCGCCGCATGGGTGGACCACGGCTTCGCCGTCGTGCGGGTCAACTACCGCGGCTCGACGGGCTATGGACGCGCCTGGACCGACGCGCTGAAACACCGGGTCGGGCTGATCGAGCTGGAGGACGTGGCGGCCGTCCGGGAGTGGGCGGTGAAGTCGGGGCTCGCCGATCCGGACCGGCTGGTGCTGTCCGGCGGTTCGTGGGGCGGCTATCTGACCCTGCTCGGGCTCGGTACGCAGCCGGACGCCTGGGCGCTCGGGCTGGCGGCGGTCCCGGTCGCGGACTACGTGACCGCTTATCACGACGAGATGGAAGCACTGAAGGCGATGGACCGCACACTGCTGGGCGGGACCCCGGAGGAGGTGCCCGATCGCTTCGAGGCCTCTTCCCCGCTGACCTATGTGGACGCCGTGCGCGCTCCGGTCTACATCTCCGCCGGCGTCAACGATCCGCGCTGCCCGATCCGTCAGGTGGAGAACTACGTGGACCGCCTCGCGGCCCGTGGCGCGGTCCACGAGGTGTACCGCTACGACGCGGGGCACGGCTCACTGGTCGTGGAGGAGCGGATCAAGCAGGTGCGGCTGGAGCTGGACTTCGCACTGCGCCACCTCGGAAGCGCACAGGCCCGGGAGGACGGGGGAAGCCGGGAAAGCCGGGGGCAGAAGAGGCCGACGGCATAAGGTCCGGATAAATGGTGCACCCCGCTCCGGGGGCCCGGAGCGGGGAACCGTACCGTGGAGGGGTGTACCGGTTCCTGCTGACCCCGCGGTGGTGGGGGATCAACCTCTTCGTCGTGCTGGCCATCCCCTTCTGCGTGTTCATGGGTACGTGGCAGCTCGGCCGTTTCGAGGACCGCGTGCAGTCGCACGAGGAGGCCGAGGAGCGCCCCGATCCGGGTACCCGCTCCCCGAAGCCGCTCGACGACCTGCTCCCCGTGAGCACGGAGACGTCCGGCCGCCCTGCCGTGGCGACCGGGACGTACGCCGACCGGTTCCTGGTCCCCGGCCGCAGGCTGGACGACCGTAGCGGCTTCTACGTGCTGGACCTGCTGCGCACCGACAGCGGCAAGGCACTGCCCGTCGTGCGGGGCTGGCTGGCGGGCGCTCCGGGCAGGACCGAGGTACCACCGGCACCCGCCGGCGAGGTCACCGTGACCGGCGATCTGCAGGCTTCCGAGAACAGCGGCACCAGCGGCGTCGACCTCAGCGGCGGGCTTCCCGAGGGCCAGCTCGGCATGATCAGTGCGGCGTCCCTCGTGAACCTCGTCCCCTACGACGTCTACGACGCCTGGGTGACGCTGCCCGAGCCGGACGCGGGCGGTGCGGGCGGCGGCATGAAGCCCGTGCCCGCGGCGGCGGCGCAGGGCAGCGGACTCGATCTGAAGGCATTCCAGAACCTCGGCTACACCGGCGAGTGGTTCGTCTTCGGCGGCTTCGTGCTCTTCATGTGGTTCCGGCTGGTGCGCCGCGAGGCGGAGGCCGCACGCGATGTGCAGCTGGGTCTCGCAGCCGACGCCGACTGACGGAGCCCCGCGGCGGGACGGCCCCGCCAGGGAGGGCCGGCTACGGGCAGGCCACGGGCGCGCGCGTACGGTCCGGCCCCGGAGAGACGGGGACTCGCGTGCGGTCCGGCCCCGTTCCGGACCCGTCCCCGGATGCGAGCAGCCGTCCCGTCGGCGGGGCGGAACGGGGACACCGACCCGGCACAACGGTCCGGCCGTACCCGCACCACCGTCCGCCCGTATATCCGACCGCCCCTAGATATCCGGCCGGCTGCACATCCATCTGTCTGTACATCCGGATCGGATCAGTCCGAAACCGGCTAGGACGCGTCCAGCACGCCCGTGCGGTAGATAGTGCCGGCACACGCGTTGGCGATCGTGGTCTCCGCGGTCGGCGCACCCGCCTCCGGGGTGTGCGTGACGGCGATGCTGCCGTCCGCGGGGCCGCCGTCCGCCCTGCCGAACTGCGCTGCGGTATCCGTCGTCCCCGCAGCGGCACCCGCCCCCTCGCCGGCGCCTTCGCCTCCGCCGCCGCCTCCGTCCGTGGGCGTCGGGCTGGGCGAACCGCCGGTTGCCGGGCAGGTGTCCGACGGCACCCACGCGAAGCGCACCTCGTAGGTCATCGCCGGCTTCAGGAACACGGTCCCGGGCTCCAACGACGGATCGGGCAGTCCGGCTGCGGGGTCGCCCGCGGTGTGCTGCACCACAGTGATCTTCAACGGGTCGGCGGCGCCCGCCGCCTGGAAGCCGACCGTGCCGTTACTGGTCACCGAGCAGGCCTCGCCTGACACGTTGGCGATCCGGAAGGTCCCGTACACCGTGCCGTCCGCACCGGCCGCCCCCGCGTCGGCCGAGGCGACCCCCAGCTGGCCGGGGTCACAGACCCTGGTGGCTGCCAGGTCGGAGCCCGGGGGATCGTCGAGACCCTCGGCCCCGCTCCTGTCGGCGCCCGGGTCCGATCCCCGCGTCGGAGCCGTGGATTTGCCGGTATCACCCTCGGCACCCTCTGTCCGGCGGTCCGAGGGCCCCGCCGCGTTCCCGCCGTCGGCTTCGGCACCCGCCTCCTCCCCGCTGCCACCCTGGGCCTGCTCCCCGTGGCCCGCGATGGCGGGGTTGGCGGTGGCCGAGCCGTCCGAACCCGCGACATGGACGAAAGCGGGGACGGCCGTCCCGAGCAGCAGTGCCGCGGCCGCGGCACCCACCACGCCCTGCCGCCGCCTGGCGCGCCGGGCGGGCACCGCGCGGTGCAGATGGTCGAGGGTGCCGTCGGAGGGTGCGAGGCCCTCGACAGCGCCCCGCAGCATGCGGCGCAGCGCGACCTCGTCCATGCCCCCGCCCCCGGTCCCGCCGGATGCCCCGGGGTCACCGGGACCCCCGTGGTCACTCCCGGAAGCACCTTCGCCACCGCCGCGGAAGAGCTCGGTCAGCGTGCCGCCGGACCCGGCCGCAGGACCACCCTGGTCAAGAGCACCGGAGTCAAGACCGCCCCGGCCAGGAGCGCTCGAATCAGCATCGTCCGAATCCGCACCCGGGGACACGGGTCCTGAAGCGGCGGATACGGGGGCGGTGGGGCCTGAAGCCGTGAGTCCGGAGGCGGAGGGTCCTGAGGCGGCTTCCGCGCCCTCGGCCGCCTCCCGGTTCTGGTCCTGCTGCCGTTCACCGCCCTGCCCCGGATCGGTGTTCGGGGTGTTCTCCGGCCCGTGGTTCACAGTTCCATTTCCAGTCCGGTCATCGTCGTGCCTGTTCTCGGGCCCGCTCATGCCTGCGCCTCCATCACGACGCGCAGTGCCGCGATGCCCCGGGAGCCGTAAGCCTTCACCGAACCGAGCGATATCCCCAGCGTCTCAGCGACCTGAGCCTCCGTCATGTCCGAGAAGTAGCGCAGCACCAGCACCTCGCGCTGGCGGCGCTGCAGCCCTTTCATCGCCTTGATCAGCGCGTCCCGCTCCAACTGGTCGTACGCGCCCTCCTCCGCACTCGCCATGTCCGGCATCGGCTTGGAGAGGAGCTTCAGCCCCAGGATGCGCCGGCGCAGTGCGGAGCGGGAGAGGTTGACCACCGTCTGGCGGAGGTACGCGAGCGTCTTCTCCGGATCGCGCACCCGGTTACGCGCCGAGTGCACCCGGATGAACGCCTCCTGCACCACGTCCTCGCAGGACGCGGTGTCGTCCAGCAGGAGCGCGGCGAGACCCAGCAGCGAGCGGTAGTGGGCTCGATAGGTCTCGGTGAGATGGTCGACCGTCGTTCCTGCCGCCACCGTCTCCTCAGCGCCCTCGCGCTGCGAAGGCAGCCGGGTGGGCCGAGCAGCGGGCATGGGCGCAATCACCGGCATACCGCCGGCTGCGCGGGGCCGCCGGAGCGGGCGCACCGAAGCGCCCCGCAACGGGCCCACCACTGTGATGTCGAGAACCTCTGCCACGCCAGTTGGACACGCTTCCCCCCGTCAGGGTTGTACGCGAACGGCACCGCGTTCGATGCTGTGCGACATGCCCTCATTCGTACCTGCTCTTCCCCAAATGCCCCGAAAACACATCCAGCCACGCAAGAAGTGACGACATAGACGCGCCGCATCCGCCCAGCGGTTGCGGAGGACCAGGAGATCATCGTCGGATATGACAACGCCCCAGCTCAAGATGTCCTGAGCGGCAAGTTACTCACAGGGCGCACACAGATCCTACAAAACAGGTTCGATCAGGTACGAGAGAATTCCCCGGCCACCGACTCGGCGATCTGAGCCACATTGAGGGCCGCGCCTTTTCGGAGATTATCGGCGCAGATGAACATGTCGACGGCATGGGGGTCATCCATCGACTGGCGTACCCGGCCCACCCAGGCCGGGTCGGTGCCCACGACGTCGGACGGTGTGGGGAAGTCACCGGCGCCCGGGGAATCGAAGAGCACCACTCCGGGGGCCGTCGCCAGGACCTCGTGCGCCCGCGCCACGGAGACCTCGTTCTCGAAGCGGGCGTGCACGGACATGGAGTGCGCCGCGACGACGGGAACGTAGACACAGGTCGCGGTCACCTTCAGGCCCGGCAGACCCAGGACCTTCCGGCATTCCCCGCGGATCGCCAGTTCCTCGGACGACCAGCCGTCCCCGGCGTCGGTCCCGGCCCAGGGCACCACGTTCAGTGCCACCGGAGCGGCGAACGGGCTCCGGTCCCCGTCGCCCATCGCCCTCCTGACGTCCCCGGGGCGGGTGCCCAGCTCCGTACCCGCCACCAGGGCGAGCTGCTCGCGGAGCACGGCGACACCGTCCCGGCCCTCGCCGCTCACCGCCTGGTAGGACGAGACGATCAGCTCCCGCAGCCCGAATTCGGCGTGCAGCGCACCGACCGCGACGATCAGCGACAGTGTCGTGCAGCTCGGGGACGCGACGATGCCGCGCGGTCTCACCCGCGCGGCATGGGGGTTGATCTCGGGAACGACCAGGGGAACGTCGTCGTCCATCCGGAAGGCCGCCGAGTCGTCCACGACCACGGCGCCCCGGCCGGCGGCGACCGGTCCCCACTGCGCGGACACCTCGTCCGGCACCAGGAACAGGGCGACGTCCACCCCGTCGAACACGTCCTCGGAGAGCGGGAGGACCTCAGTCTCCTCACCGCGTACGACCAGCTTCGTGCCGGCCGCCCGCGGAGAGGCGACCAGTCTGACCTCGCCCCAGATGTCCGCGTGCTCCGAAAGGATCTGGAGCATGACGCCGCCGATCACCCCGGTCGCACCCACGACCGCGAGCGAAGGGCGGCGTCCCGTCATCGGCCGGTGCCCCCGTAGACGACAGCCTCGTCGGAGTCGCTGTCGAGGCCGAACGCCGTGTGCACGGCGCGCACGGCCTCGTTGACGTCGTCCATACGGGTGACCACAGAGATGCGGATCTCGGACGTCGAGATCAGCTCGATGTTCACGCCGACGTCGGACAGCGCCTCGAAGAAGCCCGCGGTGACCCCGGGGTTGGTCTTCATGCCCGCGCCGACGAGGGAGATCTTCGCGATCTGGTCGTCGTAGCGCAGCGACTCGAACCCTATGCCGGCGCGGCAGCGCTCCAGGGCGTCGATGGCCTTGCGGCCCTCGGCCTTGGGCAGGGTGAACGTGATGTCCGTGAGACCGGTCGAGGCGGCGGAGACGTTCTGCACCACCATGTCCATGTTGATCTCGGCGTCGGCGATGGCGCGGAAGATCGCTGCGGCCTCGCCCGGCTTGTCGGGAACGCCGACGACCGTGACCTTGGCCTCGGAGACGTCGTGGGCGACTCCGGAGATGATGGCGTGCTCCACCTGCTGGTCCCCTTGCGGCTCGTTGCTGACCCAGGTGCCGCGCAGCCCCGAGAAGGACGAGCGGACGTGGATCGGGATGTTGTAACGGCGTGCGTACTCGACGCAGCGGTGCAGCAGCACCTTGGAGCCGGACGCCGCCAGCTCCAGCATGTCCTCGAAGGAGATCCAGTCGATCTTCCGGGCCTTCTTCACGACCCGGGGGTCGGCGGTGAAGACACCGTCCACATCGGTGTAGATCTCACAGACCTCCGCGTCCAGCGCGGCGGCCAGCGCGACGGCGGTCGTGTCGGAGCCACCGCGACCGAGGGTCGTGATGTTCTTGCCCTCCTGGCTCACGCCCTGGAACCCGGCGACGATGGCGATGTTGCCCTCGTCGATCGAGGTCCGGATGCGGCCGGGCGTGACATCGATGATGCGCGCTTTGTTGTGGACCGAGTCGGTGATGACACCGGCCTGGCTGCCCGTGAACGACTGGGCCTCGTGACCCAGGTTTTTGATCGCCATCGCCAGCAGGGCCATGGAGATCCGCTCTCCGGCGGTCAGCAGCATGTCGAACTCACGCCCGGCAGGCATCGGGGATACCTGCTCGGCGAGATCGATCAACTCGTCCGTCGTGTCGCCCATCGCGGACACCACGACAACCACCTGGTTGCCGTTCTTCTTGGCGTCGACGACTCGCTTGGCAACACGCTTGATGCCTTCGGCATCGGCTACGGAGGAGCCTCCGTACTTCTGCACGACAAGGCCCACGTGCGCTCCTCGCTCAATAATGGTGCGGTCGGCTCAGTTTAACGAGCAGTCCGGAATCGACCCGTCGGTACCGAATGGTGAGATGTCCCGCCCACCACCTGGTACGGAGGCCGTCCGAACTGCTCGTACCGGGGCTGCTGCCCGCATCCCCCCACGGCACGCCTCTTTGTGTCCCAGGACACAGTGGGCCCCGGCGGGAGCTACAGGACCGGCCGCAGGCCCAGCGGCCCCGCGATCTCCTCGGCCATCACACGCCCCGCCTCCTCGGCCAGGTCCCCGTCACCCGGGTCCTGATCCGTGTCCAGGCCGTCGAGCTCCTGGAGCGGCTGGTTCAGCCGGATGTGGGCGATCAGCGACTGGAGCGCGCGCAGGGCCGCCGACGCGGTGGAGCCCCAGTTGGAGAAGTACGAGAACTGCCACCACCACATGGCCTCAGCCGTGCGGTCCGCCTCGTAGTGCGCGAGGCCGTGGCCGAGGTCCGTGACCAGGTCGGCCAGGTCGTCGGAGATGCGGTGGGGCACGGGGGGCTTGCGGGGCTCGTACGGGTCGAAGACCTCGGAGTAGACGTCGATGGGCTCCAGGAGCTCGGCGAAGCGCTCGCGCAGCCCGTCGGCGTCCGGTTCGGCGCCCAGGTCGGGCTCGTAGCGCTCGTCCGGGAGGATGTCCTCGTACGCGCCGAGCCTGCCGCCGGCCAGCAGGAGCTGGGAGACCTGGAGCAGCAGGACCGGGACGGCCTCCTCGGGCTCCTCGGCCTTGGACACCTCGGAGACCGCGACGATGAACGTCTTGATCTGATCCGCGATCTGGACGGCGAAATCGTCCGGATCCTGCGTGACGGAGTTCAGCGTGGCGTCAGACATCGTGGTGACCTCCCGTGGGCACGGTCGCGAGCGGTGGGTAGAACATATCGCCGCCACACATAAAGCCGCAGTCAGACGCCCGGTCACACATCGAGCAGGCGCCTCCCTTCGAACGCACGTCCGAGGGTGACCTCGTCCGCGTACTCGAGGTCACCGCCCACGGGCAGTCCGCTGGCCAGCCGTGTGACCCGCAGGCCCATCGGCTTGACCATCCGGGCGAGGTAGGTCGCTGTGGCCTCGCCCTCCAGATTGGGGTCCGTCGCCAGGATCAGCTCCGTGATGGAGCCGTCCGCCAGCCGGGCCAGCAGCTCCCGGATGCGCAGGTCATCGGGGCCGACACCCTCGATCGGGCTGATAGCGCCGCCGAGGACGTGGTAGCGCCCCCGGAACTCACGGGTCCGCTCGATCGCGACGACGTCCTTGGGCTCCTCGACCACACAGATGACCGTGCGGTCGCGGCGGGCGTCACGGCAGATGCCGCACTGCTCCTGCTGGGCGACGTTGCCGCAGATCTCGCAGAAGCGGACCTTGTCCTTGACCTCCAGGAGGGCATGGGCGAGACGGCGTACGTCGGTGGGCTCGGCCTGCAGGATGTGGAAGGCGATCCGCTGCGCGCTCTTGGGACCGACGCCCGGCAGCCTGCCCAGCTCGTCGATCAGCTCCTGAACCACGCCTTCGTACAACGGAACGCCTCTCCTTCTTGCCGCTCGCACCGTATCCGGTACGCCCGGGTAGCTACAGGGGTCAGAACGGGAGACCCGGCATGCCGCCCAGGCCCTGCGCCAGGGGGCCCAGCTTCTCCTGCTGGAGCGTCTGCGCGTTCTCGTTCGCCGCCTGGACCGCCGCGACCACGAGGTCCGCGAGAGTCTCGGTGTCCTCCGGGTCCACCGCGCCCGGATCGATCACCAGGCCGCGGAGCTCGCCGGAACCGGTCACGGTGGCCTTCACGAGACCACCGCCCGCCTGTCCCTCGACCTCGGTCCTGGCCAGCTCCTCCTGGGCCACGGCAAGATCCTGTTGCATCTTCTGGGCCTGCTGGAGCAGCTGCTGCATGTTGGGCTGGCCACCACCGGGAATCACGGTCACTCCTGGCATTTCGACGACGGATTGTTTCGGTATGCCGAGCCTACGTGTTCGCCGGACGCCGCGCCCCACCCGCTGGGGGCAACTCTTTCGGGTGAGTTCTGAAAAGTGGCTGCCGGGCTCCTATACCTGACCAGAGGCCATACCCACCCGGGAATACCGCGATTTCGACCCCGCGGCCCACCATTCGGCGGTAGGAAGAGCATGCGTAGCCGTACCCGTACGCAGAGCGAGGGTAACGCAGAGTTATCCGGATGGGGCCCCGGTCATATGCCGGGACCCGCCCCTCCAGACCGAGAACCGCGCCGATCCGCGTCGACACGAGCCGAACGCAGAGTGCAGAGGAGTGCCCCGGTGAGTCAGCCGGAGATGCAGCCCGAAGGGCCGCCCCGCAAGGAGTCCGGTGCGGGATCCGGTGCAGGCACCGGAACCGAACAGTCCGGTTCGCGCCGCGGTTCGCGCCCCCGGGACCTGGCCGGCCGCGCCTTCCCCCTCGGTGACTGGGGCGAACCCGCCGAACGTCTCGACGAGCTCTACCGCTGGGTCGAGGCGGGCGCCATCGAGACCGCCGACTGGTATCTGCGCGACCGGGTACGGAAGCGGCGCACGGCGAGACTGCTCCGGCTCGGCACGGCGGCGGGGGTGGTCTCGGGCGCGGCCCTGCCCCTGCTCGATCTGACCGGGCAGCTGCACGGGTCGGCGGGCTGGGGCTATCTGTCGCTGCTCCTGGGCGCCGCGTGCATGGGGTGCGACCGGTACTTCGGACTGACCTCCGGCTGGATAAGGAACCTCGCGACGGCACAGGCCGTGCAGCGGCGCCTGCAGGTGCTGCAGTTCGACTGGTCCTCCGAGTGCGTCCGCGAGGTGCTCGGGCCGACGGAGGGCACCGCCAGCGAGGCCGCGGAGCGGTGCCTGGGGGTGCTGCGCCGGTTCTCGGAGGACATCACCGAGCTCGTCCGTATGGAGACGGCGGACTGGATGGTGGAGTTCCGGGCCGGGCCCGCGCCCATGGGGATGCAGTCGCTGGTGTCGGGCGGGCCCGGCGGGCGCCCCGAATCGGGGGCCGCACCCCGGCTCACCATGCCCGCGGTGGCCCGGCCCAACATGCCACGCCAGCGGCCGCCGGAGCCGCCCCGCTGAAACCGCGGGAGCGGGTCGGCGCCGGCGGCGGTGCGAAGGGGCGGCCGGCACCGGGTGCGGCGGGACGGCCGGTGCGGCGGATCAGCTGAAGATGATCATCGAGCCCTGCGCGAGGCTGCGGGTCGCCGCCGCGTGCAGGCCCAGCCAGACGTGCCGCTCCCGGGCGAAGGGACTCTCGTCGTACGGGGCGGGCGCGGCCGGCTCCTCCAGCGAGGTCGGACCGGCCGGAGGAAGGGGGGCGGCCGGCGGGTTGGCCGGGTCGATGCCGATGGACGGGGCGACGAACTCCAGCTCCCGCAGCAGTCCGTGGGCGGAACCCAGCGGGCCGCCGCCCTCCAGGAGCTGGTCGTCGGAGAGCGGATGAGGGAAGTCCACCGGGAGGTACGCTCCGGCGTGGTCGTAGTGCCAGACCAGGTGCGACTCCTGCGCGCTCTGCTCGAACATCTCCAGCAACTGCTCGTAGTCCCCGCCCAGTTCACCGACGGGCGTGACGGCCAGACCGCTCAACTGGAGCAGATAGGCGCGGCGCAGGAAGTGCAGGGCGTCGTAGTCGAAGCCCGCGACCGGGGCGACCTCCCCGGTGAGTCCCGGCATGTAGGCGTAGACGGGCACGGGCGGCAGCCCCGCCTCGGTCAACGCCTTGTCGTAGACGGCGATCTCTTCGGCGAACGGGTTGTCGGGGCTGTGGCACAGCACATCGACGAGGGGGACCAGCCACAGGTCACAGGCCACGAAGTCTCGCTCTCCAACGGGTTCGTGCGATGGTCGGGACAGCGTAATGCGGCCGGGGGCTCCTCGCACAGGGCGCGGGGCACCCCTCTGACCGGTGCGCGCTCAGCCGTGGCCCGGGTGCGGGGGGTCGTCGGCGGCCAGCCGGTCGGCCCAGCTCAGCCCGTGCGCGTAGTAGGCGTCCAGCACCGCGCGTACGGCGGGTCCGTCGGCGGCCGCGATCGCCTCCACCAGCTCCTGGTGGCCGCTCCACAGCCAGTCGCACACGTCGGCGTCCCCGCGGAGGTAGGGGACGGCGAAGACCCACGCCTGCATCCGGAGCCGCTGCAGGAAGTCGGTGATGTAGGTGTTGCCGATGACCGCGCCGAGCTCCCGCCAGAACCGCAGGTCGTAGCCGATGAGGATGTCGAGGTCGCCGCTGCGCGCGGCACGGGCGGCCTCCTCCGCCCTGCGGCGTACGGAGACGAGCGCGGGCCGGTGGGCGGCGAGCACGGCGGGCGCGGAGCCGGTCCCGTCGAAGATCCCGCGGTACACCCCGTCTATGACCAGGGCGCGCGCCTGCACCATCGAACGGTAGTCGGCGACGGTGAACTCCCGTACCCGGAAGCCGCGGTGCTGGTCGGATTCGAGCAGCCCCTGCGCGGAGAGGTCGAAGAGCGCCTCGCGCACGGGTGTCGCGGACACCCCGTACTGCTCGGCGATCTGCTTGACGGTGAATGCCACCCGCGGCTGCATACGCCCCGCGAGGACCTCGTCACGCAGCGCGTCGGTGATCTGCTGCCGCAGCGTACTGCGGGTCACACCTCCGCTCGCACCCATGACGCCCCCTCCCGTTCTCGGCTTGGGTCACCATAAGCCAGGGCAGGTGCCCGGTTCCGGGAGCGGGGGAGGGCGTCGCGTGCGGTGCCGTCTACACGGTGTGCTCGTCGGCGACCGAGAGGGCCGCGTCCAGGGCCGCGAGACCCTCCTTAGCCTCGGCCTCGGTGATGTTGCAGGCGGGGACGACATGGGTGCGGTTCATGTTGATGAAGGGCCAGAGTCCGTTCTTCTTGCAGGCGGCGCCGAAGGCCGCCATCGGGGCGTTGGCCTCACCGGTCGCGTTGTACGGGACCAGCGGCTCGCGCGTCTCCCTGTCGCGGACCAGCTCCAGCGCCCAGAAGGCGCCGAGTCCCCGCACCTCGCCGACCGACGGGTGACGCCCGGCGAGTTCCCGCAGGCCGGGGCCGAGCACGTGCTCGCCGAGGTGAGCGGCGCTCTCGACGGTCTGCTCCTCCTCCATGACCTTGATGGTGGCGACGGCCGCGGCGCAGGCCAGCGGGTGCCCGGAGTAGGTGAGTCCGCCGGGGTAGGGGCGGTTCTCGAAGGTGGCGGCGATCTCGGCGCTGATGGCGACACCGCCGAGCGGCACGTAACCGGAGTTGACGCCCTTCGCGAACGTCATCAGGTCAGGTACGACGTCGTGGTGGTCGGCGGCGAACCACTTCCCGGTGCGCCCGAACCCGGCCATCACCTCGTCCAGCACGAAGACGATCCCGTAGCGGTCGCAGATCTCGCGTACGCCCGCGAGATAGCCGGGCGGGGGCGTCATGATGCCGGCAGTGCCGGGGATCGTCTCCAGGACCACCGCTGCGACGGTCGCGGGGCCCTCGAACACCAGCGTGTCCTCGAGGTGCTGGAGTGCGCGGGCGCACTCCTCCTCCTCGGTCCGCGCGTGGAACGGGGAGCGGTAGAGGAACGGCGCCCAGAAGCGGACGACACCCGCCGAGCCGGTGTCGGACGCCCAGCGGCGCGGGTCGCCGGTGAGGTTGATCGCGGTGGCGGTGCCTCCGTGGTACGAACGGTAGGCGGAGAGCACCTTGTGGCGTCCGGTGTGCAGCCGCGCCATGCGGACCGCGTTCTCGACGGCCTCGGCGCCGCCGTTGGTGAAGAAGATCTTGTCCAGGTCACCGGGGGTGCGCTCGGCGATCAGCCGGGCGGCCTCGGATCGCGCCTCGACGGCGAACGCGGGGGCGAACGTGGCGAGTTTCCCCGCCTGCTCCTGGATCGCGGCGACGACGACGGGATGCTGGTAGCCGATGTTGGTGAAGACGAGACCGCTGGTGAAGTCCAGATAGCGGTTGCCGTCGTAGTCCCAGAAGTACGCCCCCTCGGCGCCGGCGACGGCGAGCGGGTCGATCAGGCCCTGGGCGGACCAGGAGTGGAACACGTGCGCGCGGTCGGCGGCCTTCACGGCCGCGCCCGCTGCGGGGTCGGCATACGGGACACGGGGGGCATCGGGGCTCATGCGGAGAGCGTATGCGGCGGCGGGACCGTCCTCCATGGCCACTGTGTACGGCCTGGGCCGCACGGCTCGGCAAGGTGTCGGGTCCCCGCCGGGCCCGCCTCGGACAGTTGACAGCATCCTGCCTTAATGACAGCCTTCTGTCATAAGGAAGGTTCCGTGCTTCGCCACCGGAGGTCATCATGACCGGAACGACCGTCCACCTGGCCGTCTACGACACCTTCGCCGACTGGGAGCCGGGCTTCGCCACGGCCCAGCTCACCCGGCACGGCCATACGGTGCGGACCGTCGGCCTCACCGCCGAACCCGTCACCACCATGGGCGGAACGCGCGTCCTGCCCGACCTCGCGCTCGACGGACTGCGCCCCGAGGACAGCGAGCTGCTGATCCTCACCGGCGCCTCCCTCTGGGACACCGGCGACGACCTCGCCCCCTTCGCCCGCGCCGCGCGCACCTTCCTGGACGCCGGTGTTCCCGTGGCGGCCATCTGCGGGGCGACCGCCGGGCTGGCCCGCGAAGGGCTGCTCGGCGAGCGCCGCCACACGAGCGCCGTGTCGTTCTACCTCGCGGCCACGGGATACGCGGGCGGCGCGCACTACGAGGACGCCGACGCGGTGACGGACACCGGTACGGGCGCCGGTCCGGACGGGGTGCCGCGCGGCGCTCTCGTCACGGCGGGGCCGACCGAGCCGGTCGCCTTCGCGCGCGAGATCTTCGGGCTGCTCGGGGTGTTCGAGCCGACGAAGCTGGACGCCTGGTACCGGCTCTTCCACGACTCGGACGCGAGCGCCTACGAGGTGCTCGAAGGATGAGCGGGGAACACGCGGACAGTCCTGATCTGTTCAGCCGCACCGCGCTCGGCGTGTTCCGGCTCAACGGCCGGTTCCTGGCCGTCGCCGAGGATCTGGCCGGCCCCGCCGGGCTCACCGCGGCCAGGTGGCAGGTCCTGGGTGCGGTACTGACCGAACCGCTTCCCGTGTCGGGGATCGCCCGCGCGATGGGGATCACCCGGCAGAGCGTGCAGCGGATCGCCGATCTGCTGGTGGATCAGGGCCTGGCCGAATACGCCGCGAATCCGGCGCACCGGCGGGCCAAGCTGCTCCGGCCCACCGCGGAGGGCCGTGCCGCGGTGAGCCGGATCGGCCCCGCCCACGCGGAGTTCGCGGCGCGGCTGGCCGGGGAGCTGGGAGAGGAGGAGTTCGCGCGGACGGTGCAGGTGCTCGAGCGGCTCTCCGCCGCCATGGACACCCTGACGTCCCCGGCCGGAGCGCCGCCCGGATCCTCCGGCGGCTGAGGACGGCCCCGGCGGCACGCCCGCCGCTATTCTCGACCCACGGCCCCGCCAGGGCCGTACGGGGGAGGAAGCACACCATGGAGAAGCTGGGCTCCGGCGATCCGCAACGCGTCGGCGGGTACCGACTGTTGGGGCGTCTCGGCGCCGGCGGGATGGGCCAGGTGTTCCTGGCCCGCTCGGACCGGGGCCGCACCGTCGCCATCAAGCTGGTCCGCGCCGAGCTCGCCGCTCAGCAGCATTTCCGCGACCGATTCCGGGCGGAGGTGCAGGCCGCCCGGAAGGTCGGCGGTGCCTGGACCGCGCCGGTGCTCGACGCCGGAGTGGACGCTCCGGTGCCGTGGGTGGCCACCGGTTACGTCGCCGGCCCCTCGCTCGACCGCATCGTCTCGGGCCGTCCGGGCGCTCCGGTGGCCGACTCCGGGGCGTACGGTCCGCTCCCCGAGCGCTCCGTGCGCAGTCTGGGAGCCGGGCTCGCCGGGGCGCTCCAGGACATCCACCGGGCCGGGCTGATCCACCGTGACCTGAAACCGTCCAACGTCCTGATGACCATCGACGGACCCCGGGTCATCGACTTCGGCATCGCACGGGCCCTGGACACCGTCGCCGACGGCGGCCTCACCCGCACCGGCGCGATGATCGGCTCCCCCGGCTTCATGTCTCCCGAGCAGGTGCGGGGCGAGCGCGTGACGACCGCGTGCGACGTGTTCTGCCTCGGCGCGGTGCTGGCGTACGCGTCGACCGGCCGGCTGCCGTTCGGGGCTGCGGACAGCGGGATCCACGCCCTGATGTTCCGGATCGCGCAGGAGGACCCGGACCTCACCGGCGTGCCCCTCGACCTGATCGAGCTGATCCGGGACTGTCTGGCGAAGGACCCGGCCGCGCGGCCGGGTCCTTC
>NZ_MAPV01000006.1 GCF_001700505.1 Streptomyces mutomycini | reverse complement strand
CGGTCCTTGCGCAGAACCGGTACGAACGCCGAGTCCTCGACGCAGTCCTGCCCCATCGCGGACAACACCCCGTCCGGGCCGAGCTCCAGGTATGTGGTCACGCCCTGGTCCTGGAGAGCGCGCATTCCGTCGAGGAAGCGGACCGCCTCGCGGACGTGGCGTACCCAGTAGTCCGCCGAGCAGATCTCCTCGTCAGACACGACCCGACCGGACACGTTCGAAACGATGGCGGTCTGCGGGGCGTGGAAGGTCAACGTCTCCGCGACCGCGCGGAAGTCGTCCAGCATCGCGTCCATGCGGGGCGAATGGAACGCATGACTGACCCGCAGACGCTTGGTCTTACGGCCCTCGGCCTCGAAATGCGCGGCGATCGTCAGCACTGCGTCCTCATCGCCGGAAACCACCGTCGAGGAGGGCCCGTTGAGCGCTGCAATGGATGCGCCGTCGGTCAGCAGCGGCAGAACCTCGTCCTCGGCTGCCTGGAGGGACACCATCGCCCCGCCCGCCGGCAAGGCCTGCATCAGGCGACCACGAGCCGCCACCAACTTGGCCGCGTCCTCCAGCGACAGCACCCCGGCCACATGTGCGGCCGACAGCTCACCGATGGAGTGACCCAGCAGACAGTCCGGCTTCACACCCCACGCCGACACCAGGCGATACAGCGCCACTTCGAGCGCGAACAGACCGGCCTGCGTGAACTGCGTCTGATCCAGCAGCTCACCACCCTCGAACACGACATCCCGGATCGGCTGATCCAGATGCCGGTCCAGCTCCGCACACACCGCATCGAACGCATCCGCGAACACCGGATACGCCTCATACAACTCACGGCCCATACCCGACCGCTGCGCACCCTGACCCGAGAACAGCACCGCCGACCGGCCCTCGACGACCTCGCCCCGCACGGTCCGGTCTCCGATCAGCACCGCACGGTGCTCCAACGCCGCCCGCGTGGTCGCCAACGAGAGCCCGACATCCACCGGCTCCCGATCCCCGGCGAACCCCGACAACCGCTCCACCTGCGCCGACAAACCCGCCTCGGACTTCGCCGACACCACCCACGGAACCACAGGCAGCACGACACCAGCCCCCGTGTCCACCACGGCTTCGGTCTCCGGCGCCTGCTCCAGGACCACGTGTGCGTTCGTGCCACTGATCCCGAACGACGACACCGCGGCCCGCCGCGCCTCGCCCGTCTGCGGCCACGCCACCGAGTCCGTCAGCAACTCCACCGAGCCTGCCGACCAGTCCACCTGCGACGACGGCTCATCCACATGCAGCGTCCGCGGCACCACACCGTGCCGCATCGCCATCACCATCTTGATGACCCCGGCCACACCCGCGGCGGACTGCGTGTGACCGATGTTGGACTTGATGGAACCGAGCAGCAGGGGCCGGTCGTCGGGCCGCTCCTGCCCATACGTCGCCAGCAGCGCCTGCGCCTCGATCGGGTCACCCAGCCGCGTGCCCGTACCGTGGCCCTCCACGACGTCCACCTGGTTGGGTGACAGCCTGGCACTGGCCAGCGCCTGGCTGATCACGCGCTGCTGCGCGGGACCGTTCGGCGCAGTGAGACCGTTCGACGCACCGTCCTGGTTCACCGCCGAGCCCCGTACCACCGCGAGCACCCGGTGGCCGTTGCGCTGCGCGTCGGACAGCCGCTCCAACAGGAGCATGCCCACGCCCTCGCCCCAGCCGGTGCCGTCCGCGGCCTCGGCGAACGCCTTGCACCGGCCGTTGGCCGCGAGGCCTCGCTGCCGGGAGAACTCGACGAAGACACCGGGGTTGGACATGACGGTGACGCCGCCTGCCAGTGCCTGCGTGCACTCGCCGGACCGCAGCGCCTGGATCGCCCAGTGCATGGCGACGAGCGACGACGAGCACGCCGTGTCCACCGTCACCGCCGGGCCTTCGAGCCCCAGGGTGTACGAGACCCGGCCCGACAGCACCGAGGTGACGTCCCCGGTCAGCGCGTGCCCGTCCGAGCCGGGCGACGCGGCCATGCCGATGCCGTAGCCCTGGGTGGAGGCGCCGATGAACACCCCCGTACGGCTGCCGCGCACGGAGAGCGGGTCCATACCGGCACGCTCGAACGCCTCCCACGACGTCTCGAGCAGCAGACGCTGCTGGGGGTCCATCGCCAGTGCCTCGCGCGGCGAGATCCCGAAGAGGCCCGGGTCGAAGTCGGCGGCGTCGTAGAGGAATCCGCCCTCGTTCGCGTACGAAGTGCCGGGGTGCGCGAGTTCGGGGTCCGGGTCGTACAGCTTCTCGAGGTCCCAGCCACGGTCCGCGGGGAACCCCGCGATGGCGTCGCCCCCTGCGGCCACCAGGTCCCACAGCTGCTCCGGGGAGCGCACATCGCCCGGATAACGGCAGCTCATCGCGACGATAGCGATGGGATCGGCTTCGCCCGACTCGACATGGCGAAGTCGCTGGCGAGTCTGCTGGAGCTCGCCGACCACCTTGGTCAGGTACTCGCGCAGCTTCTCTTCGTCAGCCATCAGTACATCGCTCCCGTGAGTCGTACAGGAAAATTCATGCTTGCCACGTCAAGAGATCCCGAGGTCGTTGTCGATCAGGTCGAACAACTCCTCGTTCGTCGCGGACTCGTAGCGCTCGGCGCTGCTGTCCCGGTCGGTCGGCCCGTTCGCCCCGTTGAGCTTGGACAGCAGGGATTCCAGGCGCATGACCACGCGCATCCGGCCGATGTCGTCGTGCGCGCGGTCGGCGAGGGCCTGTTCCAGACGGTCGAGTTCCTCGCCGGCCGGCAGATCGCCTTCCGCGTCCTGCAGGATTTCCGCCTGCAGATGGCGCGCGAGCGCGGCCGGCGTCGGGTGGTCGAAGACGGACGTCGCCGGAAGACGCAGCCCCGTCGCGGTGTTGAGCCGATTGCGCAGTTCGACCGCGGTGAGCGAGTCGAAACCGAGTTCCCTGAAGGCCCGGCCCGCTTCGACTGCCTTGGGCGTCGAATGCCCGAGCACGGTCGCCGCGTGGCCGCGCACCAGCTCCAGCAGGAGCTGTGCCCGGTCGGCCTCGGAGAGCACCGTGAGCTCCGCTCCCAGGGCCAGAGCTGTGTCCGTCCCACCGACCGGCTCCGCCGCCGTCTCCCCGAGGACCGCTGCCACCTGCGGGATGTCGGCGATCAGGGGGCGGGGGCGCGCCATGGTGAAGATCGGCGCAAAGCGTTCCCAGTCGACGTCGGCGACCACCACGGTGGTGTCGTCGTGATCAAGGGCCTGCCGGAGCGCGGCGATGCCCGACGCGGGCTGGATGAGACGTACGCCCTGCCGGTCGAGGAGGATCTTGGCGTCCTCGCTCACCATTCCGCCGCCGGCCCACGGCCCCCAGGCCACGGACAGGGCCGGCACGCCCTCGGCGCGCCGCTGTTCGGCGAGCGCGTCGGCGAAGGCGTTGGCAGCCGCATAGGCCCCGTGGTCCCCGACACCCCATACGGCCGAAACCGACGAGAAGTAGATGACCGCGTCGAGGTTCTCGTGGTCGATCAGTTCATCGAGGTGCCTGGCTCCGGCGACCTTCGCGGCGGCGATGTCCGCGAACACGTCGTCGTCCGTCGCCGCCAGCGGGGCGAGCCTGCCGACGCCTGCGGCGTGCACGACGGTGCGCACCGCGTCGCCGGCGGACGACAACCGCTCCAGCAGACCGGCTACGGCGGCCCGGTCGGTCACGTCACACGCTGCGACGGTGACCCTGCTGCCCAGCTTCTCCAGCTCGGCCACCAGGTCGGTGACTCCAGGGGCCTTGTCACCGCTACGGCTCATGAGGACGACGTGCTCGGCTCCGTCCGTCGCCAGCCAGCGTGCGACGTGCCCGCCCAGCGCACCGGTGCCGCCGGTGACGAGCGCGGTGCCGGACGGCTTCCAGGACCGCGCGGGCGCTGCCTCGCCCGGTGGCGCGGGCAGCACACGTCGGGCGAGCACCCCCGTGCCGCGTACGGCCAGCTGGTCCTCGCCATTCGTGCCCGCGAGGACGGCCACCAGTCGCTCCAGAGCGCGGGCGTCCACCTCTTCCGGCAGGTCGACGAGGCCGCCCCACACCTTGGGGTGTTCCAGCGAGGCCACCCGTCCCAGGCCCCAGGCCTGCGCCTGCACCGGCCGGGCGAGGACGTCCGACCGCCGGACGGACACGGCTGTCCGGGTGGCGCACCAGAGCGGTGACTCCAGCTCCAGCCAGGTCATCGCCCGCAGAAGGGACAGAACGGCGAACGAACCGGACGGAAGCATGCTGTGCACGGGGTGGGGCCGCTCGTCGAAGGACAGCAACGACAGCACACCGGAGAGGCTTCCGTGCTCGTCGATGGTCGCCCGCAGCCGTTCACCGATCGTGGTGACGTCGTCCGGTCCGCCGTCCACGGGCAGAACCACGACATGGGCCCCGTGCCCGCTCAGAGACGCCACGCAGTCCGCGACGACCGGCTCATCGGTGATCCCCGCTGGGACCGCGAGCACCCAGACACCTGTGAGCACGGGTTCGGCCGTGTCCTCCACGGGCTTCCAGGTCACGCGGTAGCGCCAGGAACCGACGGACAGGCTCTCGCTGCGATTGCGGTGCCACTGGGACAGGGCGGGCATCATGCTCGCGAGGGACGGCGTGCCGGTCTCCCCGACGTCGAGCGTCCTGGCCAGGGTGTCGACGTCACCGCGAGCGACGACGTCCCAGAACTCGGCGTCGATCGGATTCCGCGCGCCGGCAGGTCCGGCGACCGGGGCGAGCGGAGCGCTCGGCCAGTACCGCTCGTGCTGGAAGGCGTAGGTCGGGAGGTCGACGCGGCGGGCCCCGGTGCCCGCGAAGTACGCCGCCCAGTCGACGGACCGCCCGCGTACGTGGAGTTCCGCAAGGGCGGTGACAAGGGTCAGAGCCTCGTCGCGGTCCTTTCGCAGGGCCGGCACGAACGCCGAGTCCTCGACGCAGTCCTGCCCCATCGCGGACAGCACCCCGTCGGGGCCCAGCTCCAGGAACGTCGTGACGCCATGGTCCTGGAGAGACCGCATCCCGTCGAGAAAACGGACCGCCTCACGGACATGGCGCACCCAGTAGTCCGCCGAGCACATCTCGTCGCCCGACACCACCAGACCGGACACATTCGAAACGACGGAGATCTGCGGGGCATGGAAGGTCAGCGTCTCCGCGACCGCACGGAAGTCGTCGAGCATGGCGTCCATGCGGGGCGAGTGGAACGCATGACTGACCCGCAGACGCTTGGTCTTACGACCCTCCGCCTCGAAGTGCGCGGCGATCGCCAGAACAGCATCCTCGTCACCCGAAATCACCGTCGAGGAGGAGCCGTTGAGCGCGGCTACGTCGACGCCGTCGGTCAGCAGCGGCAGGACTTCGTCCTCCGTTGCCTGGAGGGAGACCATG
This sequence comes from Streptomyces mutomycini, assembly GCF_001700505.1. Classification (GTDB taxonomy): domain Bacteria; phylum Actinomycetota; class Actinomycetes; order Streptomycetales; family Streptomycetaceae; genus Streptomyces; species Streptomyces mutomycini. The sequence goes on along the minus strand of NZ_MAPV01000006.1, from coordinate 24,286 downwards.
GCCCCGCCCGCCGGCAACGCCTGCATCAGACGACCACGAGCCGCCACCAGCCTGGCAGCGTCCTCCAGCGACAGCACCCCGGCCACATGCGCGGCCGACAGCTCACCGATCGAGTGACCCAGCAGGTAATCGGGCTTGACGCCCCAGGCCGTCACCAGTCGGAACAGCGCAACTTCGAGAGCGAACAGACCGGCCTGCGTGAACTGCGTCTGATCCAGCAGCTCACCACCCTCGAACACCACATCCCGGATCGGCTGATCCAGATGCCGGTCCAGCTCAGCACACACCGCATCGAACGCATCCGCGAACACAGGGTAGGACCCGTACAACTCACGGCCCATACCGGACCGCTGCGCACCCTGGCCCGAGAACAGCACACCGGTGAGCCCTGACGAGACCCTGCCCCGGACCGTCAGGTCACCGATGGCCACGGCACGGTGCTCCAGCACCGCACGTGACGTCACCAACGAGAACCCGACATCCACCGGATTCCGGTCCGCGGCGAACTCCGAAAGCCGCTCCACCTGAGCGACCAGCGCCTCGGACGTCTTCGCCGACACCACCCACGGCACCACCGGCAATGACGGCACCACCGCATCCACGGCGTCCTGCGTCGCCTCGCTCGCCGGAGCCTGTTCCAGAATCACATGCGCGTTCGTGCCGCTGACGCCGAACGACGACACCGCGGCGCGCCGTGCCTCGCCCGTCTCCGGCCAGTCGGCACGGTCCCGCAGCAGCTCGACCGCTCCGGTGGACCAGTCGACGTGCGTGGACGGTTCGTCGACGTGCAGAGTGCGGGGCAGCACGCCGTGCCGCATCGCCATCACCATCTTGATGACCCCGGCCACACCCGCGGCAGCCTGCGTATGACCGATGTTCGACTTGATCGAGCCCAGCAGCAGCGGCCGTTCGTCCGACCGTTCCTGCCCGTATGTCGCCAGCAGCGCCTGCGCCTCGATCGGATCGCCCAGCGTCGTACCCGTGCCGTGTCCGTCGACCGCGTCGACCTGGGCCGGCTCCAGGCCCGCCGAGGCGAGTGCCTGCCGGATGACCCGCTGCTGGGCCGGACCGTTCGGCGCCGTCAGGCCGTTGGAGGCACCGTCCTGGTTGACGGCGGAACCCCGGACGACGGCCAGGACCTCGTGGCCGTTGCGCCGCGCATCGGACAGCCGCTCCAGGAGCAGCATCCCGACGCCCTCGCCCCAGCCCGTGCCGTCCGCCGCGTCGGCGAAGGACTTGCAGCGGCCGTCGGAAGCCAGCGCTCCCTGCCTGCTGAACTCCACGAACGCCGCCGGCGTCGACATGACGGTCACTCCGCCGGCCAGCGCCAGCGAGCACTCCCCCGCCCGCAGGGCCTGCGTCGCCAGGTGCAGGGCGACGAGTGAGGACGAGCACGCCGTGTCGACGGTGACCGCCGGCCCTTCGAGTCCGAAGGTGTACGAGAGCCGGCCCGAGACGACACTGGCGGCATTGCTGGTGGCCAGCGAGCCCGATCCGGCGTCCGGAGAGCCGAGGAGGACCGTGGCGTAGTCCTGTCCGTTGGTCCCCGTGAACACGCTGGTCCGGGTGCCTCGCACGGAGTCGGGGCTGATGCCGGCGCGCTCGAAGGTCTCCCACGAGGTCTCGAGCAGCAGCCGCTGCTGCGGGTCCATCGCCAGCGCCTCACGCGGCGAGATTCCGAAGAAGCCGGCGTCGAAGTCGGTGGCGTCGTGGACGAAGCCGCCTTCGTCCCAGTAGGTGGTACCGGGGCGTTGGCGGTCCTCGCTGAACAGCCGGCCGAGGTCCCAGCCCCGGTCGGCGGGGAAGTCCGCGATGGCGTCCCGGCCGTCGGCGACCAGGTCCCACAGGTCGTCGGGGGATCGGACACCGCCCGGGTAGCGGCAGCTCATGCCGACGATCGCGACGGGGTCGTCGTCACTGCCGAGACGCGCGGGGGCAAGGGTGGAGGCGGGCGCGGGGGCCTCGGTACTCGCGCCGCCGAGCAGCGGCATCAGGAGGCTCGAGGTGATGTGGGCCGGTGTCGGGTGGTCGAACACGAGGGTCGTGGGCAGGTCAAGCCCGGTCGCCCTGTTCAGCCGGTTCCGGAGCTCGACGGCGGTCAGGGAGTCGAAGCCCAGCTCCCGGAAGGCCCGGTCGGCGGGTACCGCTTCGGCCGAGGGGTGGCCGAGTACGGCTGCGGCCTCGTCCCTGACCATGGCGAGCAGTTCCCGCTCGCGTTCGGCCTCGGAGAGGCCGGCCAGCCTGGCGCGCAGCAGCGCCGAGGCGCCTGCCGCGCTGTCGCCGCCCCCGGACGCGTCGCTCCGCAGAGCTTCGGCTGCTTCCGGGATGTCGCCGATCAGCGGCCTGGGGTGCGCCAGGGTGAAAGCGGGCGCGAACAAGGACCAGTCGATGTCCGCGACGGCCAGACACGTCTCGCCGGTCTCGACCGCCCGTACGAGCGCGCCCACGGCCAGCTCCGGGTCCATGCCCGTGAGCCCCCGGCGGGCCAGCATGTCCTCGGCCGCGCTGTCGGCCATGCCTCCGCCGGACCAGCCGCCCCAGGCGACCGACGTGGCGGGGAGCCCACGGCTGCGCCTGTGCTCGGCCAGGCCGTCCAGGTACGCGTTGCCCGCCGCGTAGGCGCCCTGTCCGGCGGCGCCCCACACTCCGGCGCCCGAGGCGAACAGGATGAACGCGTCGAGCGTCCCGTCCGAGTCCGACCCGAAGAGGCTGTCGAGGTTCGCGGCGCCGGCCACCTTGGCGGCCAGGGCGTCCGCGACGTCCGCGGGATCCGATTCGGCGAGCCCGGCCGTCACGGTCACCCCGGCGGCGTGGACGACCGTCCCGATGGGCCGGCCGTCGGCCTCCTGCACCCGGTCCACGAGAGCTGCGAGCGCGTCCCGGTCGGCGACGTCGCAGGCGGCGATCGTCACCCGGGCTCCCAGGGCGGCGAGTTCGTCGTGCAGCGCGAGGGCGCCTTCGGCGGCGGGTCCGCGCCGGCCGGTGAGCACGAGGTGCTCCACGCCCTCGCGGGCCAGGTGGCGCGCGACGTGCGCACCCAGCGCACCCGTCCCGCCGGTGATGAGGGCGGTGCCGTGCGGGTTCCACGGTGTGGAGGCCGCGGGTCCCTGTGCGCGTACGAGCCGGCGCCCGAAGACGCCGCCCTGCCGCAGGGCGACCTGGTCCTCTCCGACGGGCCCGGCCAGCACGCCACGCATGCGTGCCCACGCCCTTGAGTCGAGGGTGCCGGGATCCGCCGGGAGATCGACGAGTCCGCCCCAGCGCTCGGGGCGCTCCAGGCCGAGCACCCGGCCCAGGCCCCAGGTCAGTGACTGAACGGCGCCCGAGGGGGCCTCGGACCGCCCGATGGACACCGCTCCGCGCGTCACACACCACAGAGGCAGGTCATCCTCCAGGTCCGTCATGGCCTGGATCAGCGACAGCAGGGCGCAGAGTCCGCCCGGCAGCACCGGGTGGCTGCGGTCCGCCTCCTCGTCCAGCGCGAGCAGCGACACGACCCCGGCGAGCGGGCCGCTGTCGGCAAGCACGTCGTTCAGGGCGCGGGCGACCGTGGCACGGTCGTTCCCGTCAGCGCCGATCAGGAGCCGCTCGACGTCGGCTCCGCCGGCCGCCAGCTCGCGCTCGACCGCGGTCACCGTTTCGTCCCCGGCCAGGTCCGCGGGGACGGCGAGGAGCCAGGTTCCGGCCGGACCGGCCGTGGAGGCGACCGTCAGCGGCTTCCAGGTGACGCGGTAGCGCCAGGAGTCGACCGTCGACTCGTCCCTGTGCCGCCGCCGCCACGACGACAGGACGGGGAGCAGGTCTGCGAGCGAGGACCGCATGTCGTCCTCGACGCCGAGTGCCTCGGCCAGGACCTGTGGGTCGCCGCCGTCGACGGCCTCCCAGAAGCGGGCCTGAGCGGGGTCCTGGGCCGCGAGCGAGTCGGGGCCGCCCGGCAGGTGGGGCATCGGCTGCGGCCAGTACTCCTGGTGCTGGAAGACATACGTCGGCAGGTCGACCCGGCGGGCTGCGGTGCCCTCGAAGTAGGAGGCCCAGTCGACGTACGCGCCGCGCACGTGCACTTCCGCGACCGCCTGGAGCAGTGCCTGCGGCTCGTCCCTGTTGAGGCGCAGGGCGGGGACGCAGGCGTGGCCCTCGCCGTCCAGGCACTTCTGTGCCATGCCGGACAGCACGCTGCCGGGGCCGAGTTCGAGGAACGTCGCGGCGCCCTGCTCCTGAAGGCTCCGCACACCGTCGTGGAAGCGGACCGGCCGGCGGAGGTGACGTACCCAGTACTCCGGGTCGGCGAGCTCACCGGGATCCGCGAGCCGGCCGGTGACGGTGGAGACGATGGCGATAACCGCCGGGTGAAAGGTCAGCCCTGCGGCGACCGCACGGTACTCGTCGAGCAGTTCGTCCGTGTGAGGGGAGTGGAAAGCGTGGCTGACGCGCAGCCGCTTCGTCTTACGGCCCTCCGCCTCGAAGTGTGCGGCGATCGCCAGCGCGGCGTCCTCGTCGCCCGAGACCACCGTCGAGAACTGTCCGTTGAGCGCGGCGATCGACACTCCGTCGGTCAGCAGCGGAAGGACTTCTTCCTCGGTGGCCTCGACGGACACCATGGCACCGTCGTCCCGCATGGCCTGCGTCAGGCGGCCCCGGGCGGCGACCAGTGTCGCCGCGTCCTTCAGCGAGAGCACGCCCGCCACGTGGGCTGCGGCCAGTTCGCCGAAGGAGTGCCCCATCAGGAAGTCGGGGGTGACGCCCCACGACGAGACCAGCCGGAAGAGCGCGACCTCGACGGCGAAGACTCCGGGCTGTGTGTAGCGGGTCTGGTCCAGCAGGTCACCCTCGTCGAACACGACATCGCGGAGCGGCCGGTCGAGATGGGTGTCCAGTTCAGCGCATACGGCGTCGAAGGCGTCCTGGAACTTCGGATATGCCTCGTAGAGCTCGCGGCCCATGCCCTGCCACTGCGACCCCTGGCCCGGGAACAGCACAGCCAGCCGGCCGTCTCCCGCCGAGCCCTGCACCACACCTGAGGACGGTCGTCCGGCCGCCAGCGCGTTCAGTCCGTCGAGCAGCCCGTCGCGGCCTTCCGCGAGGACCACCGCGCGCCGGGCGAGTGCCGCCCGGCCGGTGGCCAGGGAGTAGCCGACGTCCAGTGCACCGGACGCGTTCGCCCCCACCCCGTCCATGTGACCGGCGAGTGCGACCGCCTGTGCCTCGAGCGCGCCGGGGCCGTCCGCGGCCGAGAGCAGCCACGGCACGACGGCCGGAGGCCTGCCGGCCGGTGTGTCTCCGCTCTCCGCGGCAGGGGCGGGCGGTTGCTCGATGATGACGTGGGCGTTGGTGCCGCTGACACCGAAGGACGACACGCCGACGCGCCGTGGCTCACCCGTCTCGGGCCACTCCCGCTGCTCGGTCAGCAGCTCGACGTCCCCGGACTCCCAGTCCACCTGAGGCGTCGGCTCATCCACGTGCAACGTCTGCGGCAGCACACCGTGCCGCATCGCCATCACCATCTTGATGATCCCGGCCACACCGGCAGCAGCCTGCGTATGACCGATGTTCGACTTCAACGACCCCAGCCACAAAGGCCGCCCCTCCGGACGCCCCTGCCCGTACGTCGCCAACAGCGCCTGCGCCTCGATCGGATCACCCAGCGTCGTACCCGTACCGTGCGCCTCCACGGCGTCGATTCGCTCAGGTGCCAGTCGTGCGTTGGCCAGTGCCTGCCGGATGACGCGCTGCTGGGACGGTCCGTTGGGCGCCGTCAGACCGCTGCTGGCGCCGTCCTGGTTGACGGCGGAGCCGCGTACGACGGCCAGCACGTCGTGTCCCAGCCGGAGTGCGTCGGACAGCCGCTCCACCACGAGGACACCGGCGCCCTCGGCCCAGCCGGTGCCGTCAGCGCTCGCGGCGAAGGACTTGCAGCGGCCGTCGAAGGACAGACCGCGCTGGCGTGAGAAGTCCACGAACGTGCCGGGGGTCGCCATCACGCTCACCCCGCCGGCCAGGGCCATGGTGCACTCGCCCGACCGCAGCGCCTGCACCGCGAAGTGCAGGGCGACCAGGGAGGAGGAGCACGCGGTGTCGACGGTCACGGAGGGCCCTTCCAGACCCAGCGTGTACGACACCCGGCCCGACAGGACGCTGCCCGAGTTACCCGTGCCCAGGTACCCCTCCACACCGTCGGGGAGGGAGTGCAGCGTGCTGATGTAGTCGTGGTACATCAGACCGGCGAACACGCCCGTCCTGCTGCCCTTCAGCGACGTCGGGTCGATCCCCGCGCGTTCGCACGCCTCCCACGAGACCTCGAGGAGCAGGCGCTGCTGCGGGTCCATCGCCAGCGCCTCACGGGGCGAGATGCCGAAGAAGCCGGGGTCGAACTCCCCTGCGTCGTGCAGGAATCCGCCCTGGCGCACGTAGGACGTACCGGACCGGTTCGGGTCCGTGTCGAAGACTCCGTCGATGTCCCAGCCACGGTTGGTGGGGAAAGGCGATATGCCGTCCCCGCCCGTCGCGACGAGGTCCCACAGCTTCTCGGGGCTCGTCACCCCGCCCGGGTACCGGCAGCTCATGCCCACGATCGCGATGGGCTCCCGCTCCCGGTCCTCCATGTCCCGCAGCCGACGGCGAGTCTCGCGCAGGTCCGCCGTGGCCCGCTTGAGGTAGTCGAGGAACTTCTCCTCGTTCGCCATGGGGTGTCACTCCTTGCAAAAGGGTCGATCGGGAAAGGGGGCGGGCGGGCTGGGGCTGTCAGGAGGTTTCGAGCTCGTCGTCCAGCAGGTCGAAGAGCTCGTCAGCCGTGGCCTCTTCGAGGCTCCGGACGGTGCCGTGCTCCTCGGAGCCGTCACCGTCGTGCCAGCCGGCCATCAGCCCGCGCAGCCGTTCGCTGACCTTCACGCGGTCGGCGTCGTCGGACGGCACGCCCGCGAGCGTGGCTTCCAGCCGGTCCAGTTCGGCGAGCAGCGAGAGGCCCGACACCGTACCGTCACCGACGAGTTCGTCCCGCAGGTACAGGGCGAGCGCCTCGGGTGACGGGTGGTCGAAGACGATCGTCGAGGGCAGCCGCAGCCCGGTCACGGTGTTGAGCCGGTTGCGCAGCTCCACGGCGGTGAGCGAGTCGAAGCCGATCTCGAGGAAGCCCCTCGTGACGACGACGGCCGCGGAGGAGGTGTGGCCCAGCACGTCGGCGATCGCCGTGCGCAGCGTGTCGAGGAGAATGCCGGTACGTTCCGCCCCGCCCGCCGCGGTCAGACGCTCCTTCAGCAGGGTGACGGATTCGGCGGGTCGGCCGCTCTTCTCCGCCGCCGGCCTGGCCGGCAGCCTGATCAGGCCGCGCAGCAGCGGAGGCATCGCGTCGGCGCGTATCTGCGCGGTGTCGGTGCTCAGCCGGGCGGGCATGAGGGCAGGCCGGCCCGTCGTGCGCGCGAGGTCGAACAGGGCGACGCCCTGTTCCTGGGACAGCGGCACGAGTCCGGAGCGGGCCATGCGTGCGATGTCGGCGGAGTCCATCCGGCCGGCCATACCGCTCTCGGCCCACGGGCCCCAGGCCAGCGCGGTCGCGGGCAGTCCGCAGGCGTGCCGGTGCTGGGCGAGGCCGTCCAGGAAGGCGTTGGCAGCCGCGTAGTTGGCCTGTCCCGGACCGCCGAAGGTGCCGGCCGCGGAGGAGAAGAGGACGAACTCCGTGAGGTGGGCCCCCTCGGTCAGCTCGTGCAGGTTCCAGGCCGCGTCCACCTTGGGCCGCAGCACGGCGGCGAGTCGCTGCGGGGTCAGGGACGCCACGACGCCGTCGTCCACCACGCCCGCCGCATGGACGACCGAGGTCAGAGGGTGCGCTGCGGGGATGCCGCCGAGCACACCGGCCAGTGCCGCCCGGTCGGCGGTGTCGCAGGCCGCGAAGGTGACGTGCACGCCTGACCGCGTCAGCTCCGCGGCCAGATCCCCGGCGCCCGGTGCCGCGGCGCCACGGCGGCCCACCAGCAGCATGTGGCGCGCGCCGCGCTCGGCGAGACGGCGTGCAACCAGGCCGCCCAGCACTCCCCCGGCGCCCGTGACCAGCACGGTTCCGTCGGGGTCGACGTCGCCGGATCCGGTGGGCTCGGTGGCCTCCACCCGGTTCAGCCCGGGGGCGTGGACCTGTCCTGCGCGCAGGGCCAGTTGCGGTTCGCCGGTGGCGACGGCCGTGGCGAGGTTACGTGCCGACAGGTCGGTCTCGTCGAGGTCGACCAGGACGAACCTGCCGGGTGCCTCCGACTGTACGGAGCGCAGCAGGCCCCAGACCGCTGTCTGCGCGAGGTCCGTCACGTCCTCACCGTCGACGGAGACCGCTCCGCGTGTCGCGACGACCATGAGGACGTCGGTGAACCGGTCGTCGCCCAGCCAGGCCCTGACGGTGTCCAGGACCTCGGCCGTACGGTCGTGGGTGCGCTGCACGGTTCCCTCGTCCGGTGTACGCGGCACGAGGGACAGCAGGACGGCCGGCGGCAGTACGGGAGCGGCCGCCAGGTCGTCCATGCCCGGGTGGACGTCGATACCGACCCCCGCCGCGGCGAGTCCGAGGTGGTCGGCACCCAGCACCGCCCAGCGGGCGTCCGGGAGCTCCCGGGGGAGGTTCGCGGGCGACCAGCCGAGGCTGAACAGCGAGTCGTGGTGCGTGGGCGGCCGCGCTCCGTCGAGCTGTGTGGCCGTGACGGTGCGCAGGACGAGCGAGTCGATCGTCGCGACCGGTTCGCCGGAGGGGCCGGCGAGGACCAGCGATACGCCGTCGGTGTCCTTGGGGGTGATCCGTACGCGCAGGGCGTCGGCGCCCGCCGCGTACAGCGTCACTCCGTTCCATGCGAACGGGAGGCGGTTGCGCCCCACGCTGTCGTCGTCGGAGGAGTCGTGCGAGGTGCTGAGCCCCATGGCGTGCAGGGCAGAGTCGAGGAGGGCCGGGTGCAGGCCGAAACGGCCGGCCCCGGGCTCCGTCGCCTCGGGCAGTGCCACCTCGGCGAAGACCTCCTCGCCGAGCCGCCACGCGGCGTGCAGGCCCTGGAAGACGGGCCCGTAGGCGTAACCGATCGATGTGAGGTGGTCGTAGAGACCCTCCACCGGTACGGCGACGGCGCCTTCGGGAGGCCAGACGGCCAGATCGTCCGGCCGGTCGTGGTCTCCGGCCGCCGACAGGGATCCGCTCGCGTGGCGGGTCCAGGGGTTTTCGGGCCCGCGGGGGTCGCGCGAGTGGATCTCCAGGGTCCGGCGGCCCGACGCGTCGGCCGGTCCGACCCACAGCTGGAGTGCGACGGATCCCTCGTCGGACAGGACGAGCGGGGCCTCGATGACGAGTTCCTCGACGTGGCCGCAGCCGACCTCGTCGCCCACTTCCACGGCCAGCTCGACGAACGCGGTGCCCGGCATCAGCACGGTGCCGAGGACGGTGTGGTCGGCGAGCCAGGGGTGGCTGTCCAGCGCGATGCGGCCGGTGAACAGGTAGGCGTCGCTGTGACCGATCTGGACCGCGGCGCCCAGCAGCGGGTGGTCGGCCCGGCCGAGTCCGGCCGAGCGGACGTCTCCGGCCGCGCCTTCGCCCCGCAGCCAGTAGTGACGGTGCTGGAAGGCGTAGGTGGGAAGAGCGACGTTGCGGGCGTCATGGCCGGCGAAGGAGCGCGGCCAGTCGACCGACGCGCCGCGCACGTGGAGTCCGGCGAGGGCGCCCAGCAGGGTCAGGGGTTCGGGGCGGTCGGGTCGCAGCGCCGGTGCGAAGACCGCGTCACCGTCGGTGGCACAGTCCTGGGCCATGGCACAGAGCACGCCGTCGGGCCCCAGCTCCAGGAAGGCGGTCACCCCCTGGTCCTGCAGGGTGCGTACGCCGTCCAGGAAGCGGACCGTCCCCCGCACGTGGCGCACCCAGTACTCGGGGTCTCGGATCTCGTCGGCGCCCAGCACGGTCCCGGTCACGTCGGAGACGACCGCGAGGGTGGGCTCCTGGAACGTGAGGCCTTCGGCGACCGCGCGGAAGTCCGCGAGCATGGCGTCCATGTGCGGGGAGTGGAAGGCGTGGCTGACGCGCAGGCGTTTCGTCTTGCGGCCCTGGGCCGTGAAGTGCTCGGCGATGGCCAGCACACCGGTCTCGTCGCCGGAGACGACCGTCGACCGCGGTCCGTTGAGCGCGGCGATCGACACTCCGTCGGTCAGCAGGGGCAGTACCTCCGCCTCGGCCGCCTGGAGTGAGATCATCGCGCCCCCGGCGGGGAGCGCCTGCATGAGCCGGCCCCGGGCGGCGACGAGCGCTGCCGCGTCCTCCAGTGAGAGCACGCCCGCCACATGGGCGGCTGACAGTTCACCGATCGAGTGTCCGAGCAGGTAGTCCGGCTTGACGCCCCACGAGGTGACGAGCCGGTACAGGGCCACTTCGAGCGCGAAGAGTCCTGACTGGGCGTACAGGGTCTGGTCCAGCAGGTCCCCGCCGTCGAACACCACCTCTCGGACGGGCAGGTCCAGATGGCGGTCCAGCTGCGCGCAGACCGCGTCGAAGGCGTCCGCGAACGCGGGATACGTGTCGTACAGGGCGCGTCCCATTCCGGACCGCTGGGCTCCCTGACCGGAGAACAGCACCGCTGTCCTCCCCCGCGTCTCCGTACCCCGTACGAGTCCGGGGGCGGTGCCGTCGGCGGCGAGGGCGGTGAGTCCTTCGAGGAAGGCGTCCCTGTCCTCCGCGACGACGACCGCTCGCTGCTCGTGCACGGACCGGGTGGTGGCCAGGGTGTGTGCGACGTCCAGGAGGCTGAGCTCCGGGTCGGCGAGTACCGCGTCGCGCAGCCGTTCGGCCTGGGCGCGCAGCGCTGCCTCGTCGCGTGCGGACACGGTCCACGGCAGCGGTAGGCCGACGGCGGGCGTGCGGGGTGCGGCGGCCGGTTCCGGTGCCTGCTCGAGGATGACGTGCGCGTTCGTACCGCTCACACCGAACGACGAGACGCCGCACCTGCGGGGGTGTCCGGTCTCCGGCCAGTCCCGCCGCTCGGTGAGCAGTTCCACGGCGCCGGAGGTCCAGTCGACATGGGTGGACGGTTCGTCGATGTGCAGCGTCTGCGGCAGCACGCCGTGGTGCAGGGCCATCACCATCTTGATGACTCCGGCGACTCCGGCCGCGGCCTGGGTGTGGCCGATGTTGGACTTCAACGAGCCGAGCAGCAGCGGCCGGTCCGCCGGGCGGTCCTGTCCGTACGTCGTCAGCACGGCCTGTGCCTCGATGGGGTCGCCGAGCGTCGTGCCGGTGCCGTGGGCCTCCACGGCGTCGATCCGGTCGGCCGTCAGACCGGCGTTGGCGAGTGCCTGCCGGATGACGCGTCGCTGTGCGGGTCCGTTGGGGGCGCTGAGGCCGTTGCTCGCACCGTCCTGGTTGATGGCGCTGCCCCTGACTACCGCCAGGATCCGGTGGCCGTTGCGTTCGGCGTCGGAGCGGCGCTCCAGGAGCAGGATGCCCACGCCTTCGCCCCAGCCGGTGCCGTCCGCCGCCTCGGCGAACGCCTTGCACCGGCCGCTGGAGGACAGTCCGCCCTGTCTGCTGAACTCGGCGAACACAGCAGGGGTGGCCATCACCGCGGCGCCGCCCACCAGGGCCATCGAGCATTCGCCCTGGCTCAGGGACTGCGCGGCCAGGTGCAGGGCCACCATGGACGACGAGCATGCCGTGTCGATGGTGACGGCGGGCCCCTCGAGCCCGAGCGAGTAGGCGATACGGCCGGAGAGGACCGCGGTGGCGGTACCGGTCAGCAGGTAGCCCTCGACGCCCTCCGGCGGCTGGTGGACGTCGCTGGCGTATCCCTGCGACGAGGCGCCGACGAAGACACCGGTCCGGCTTCCCCGGGCCGACGCCGGGGCGATGCCGGCGCGTTCGAACGCCTCCCACGACGTTTCCAGCAGCAGCCGCTGCTGCGGGTCCATGGCCAGTGCCTCACGGGGCGAGATGCCGAAGAAGTCCGCGTCGAACCCGCCCGCCCCGTGGAGGAATCCACCGGCGGGGGTGAACGCCGGAGCGCTGCCGTCATCGGCACCACGCCCCCAGCCCCGGTCGACGGGAAAGCCTGAGATCGCGTCGGTGCCGGTGAAGGCGAGGTCCCACAGCTGCTCGGGCGTCCGGACGTCCCCGGGGAAGCGGCAGCCCATACCGACGATCACGATCGGGTCGTCGTCGAGGACGGCAACGGCGGGGACGCCGGCGGCCGTCTCGTCGCCCTGCCCGAAGGTCTCGGCGAGGAGGTGACCGGCCAGCGCGGTCGCGGTCGGGTAGTCGAAGACCACGGTGGTGGGAAGCCGTAGTCCGGTGGCACCGTTGAGCCGGTTGCGCACCTCCACGGCGGTCAGCGAGTCGAAGCCCAGCTCGCGGAACGCGCGGTTCGCCTCCACCTCCGACGCGTCGGTGAAGCCGAGCACGGAGGCGGCTTCGGCCCGTACCAACTCAAGTATGACGTCCGGGCGTTCGCCTTCCGGTAGCGCGGCGAGCCGCTGCTGGAACGCGGAGAGATCGCCCATTGCCGCGGCCTCGGTCTCGGCGGCCGCCGCCAGCACGCGGCGTACCTCGGGCAGGTTCTCCAGGAGTGGGCTGGGCCGGGTCACGGTGAACGTGGGCGCGAACCGCTCCCACTGCACGTCCGCCACGGTCAGCATCGTCTCGCCGGAGCCCACCGCTTCCTGCATCGCGTCGATGGCCAGTTGCGGGTCCATCGCCGGCAGACCACGCCTGCTCAGGATCTCCTCCGCCGAACCCCTGGCCATACCGGCGCCGCCCCACGCGCCCCACGACATCGCGGTGGCGGCCAGCCCGGCGTCCCGCCGCTGCTGGGCGAGGGCGTCGAGGTAGGCGTTGGCCGCGCCGTACGCGCCCTGTCCGCCACTGCCCCAGACTCCGGAGATCGAGGAGAACAGGATGAACGCGTCGAGCTGTTCGTCGCCGAAGACCTCGTGCAGGTGGGCCGCACCGAGGACCTTCGCATCGAGCACGGCGGCATACTCGGCGGGACTCGTCTCGGTGATGACGCCGAGCTGTCCGACACCCGCGGTGTGCACGACGGCAGTGACCCGGTCGCCCGCCTCACGCAGTGTCCGTACCGTCGCGGCGAGCGCGTCCCGGTCGGTGACATCGCACGCGGCCAGCGTCACCCGGGCGCCCAGGGCCGTCAGTTCCTCCCTGAGCTCCTGCGCGCCGGGAGCGTCGGCGCCGCGGCGGCTGGTGAGTACGACGTGCTCGGCGCCCTCACCGATCAGCCTGCGGGCGACGAACGAGCCGAGGCCGCCGGTGCCACCGGTGATCAGCACGGTGCCGCGCGGAGTCCACTTGTCCCCTGTTGTGCCCGGGGCCGACCGGCCTCGTTGCAGTCGGCGGCCGAAGGCGCCCGACGCCCGGACCGCGACCTGGTCCTCGGCGTCGTCGCCGCCGGTCAGTACGCCACAGATCCGGGTCCAGGCCCGGTCGTCCAGGACTGCGGGCAGGTCGATGAGACCGCCCCACCGGTCGGGGTGCTCCAGTGCGACCACGCGTCCGAAGCCCCAGTGCATGGCCTGGTCCGTGCGGACCGTGCCGTCGGAGCGGCCGACGGAGACCGCGCTCCGGGTGAAGCACCACAGCGGGCCGGACCGGCCCGCGTCTCCGAGCGCCTTGACGAGCTCGACGTCGGCGGCGAGCCCCGCCGGAATCACCGGGTGCCGCGGGTCGGGCCCCGCGAGCAGCGACAGCAGGGAGGCCACCCCTGCCACGTCGGGCAGGCCTGCCAGCCGCCCGGCGATCAGCTCGCGGTCCGCTCCAGCAGGGACGGTGAACACCGAGACGTCGGCACCGTGGCGGGCCAGGCCGCTCATGGTCGCGTGCACGGTCTCGTTGCCGGTCTCGGATTCGGGTACGACAAGGAGCCAGGTACCGGACAGGGAAGCGGCCGGCAGGACCGTCAGCGGCTGCCATGTCACGCGGTAACGCCACGAGTCGATGGTCGAATCGTCCCGCTGCTGCCGCCGCCAGGAGGACAGTGCCGGCAGCACTGTGCCCAGCGCGGAGCGCGAAGCGTCGTCCAGCTCCAGGTCGGCCGCAAGGGTATCCGCGTCGCCACGCTCGACGACGTCCCAGAACCGGGTGTCCAGCGGATCGGCTTCACCCGACGCGACGGAGGCAGCCTGCGCTTCCGGCCAGAAGTTCTGATGCTGGAAGGGATACGTGGGCAGGTCGACGCGCCGGCCCGCGGTGCCCGCGAACAGTGCCTTCCAGTCGGAGTCGACCCCCTGCACGTGTGCTTCGGCCAGGGAGGTCATGAAACGGCGGGACTCGTCCTCGTCCCGGCGCAACGTCCCCAGCGCCACCGCGTCACTGCCGACCGCCTCGAACGTCTCCTGCAGACCCAGCTGCAGCACCGGATGCGGACTGACCTCCACGAACACACGATGCCCCGCATCCAGCAGAGCCCTCGTCGTCTCCTCCAGGCGCACCGTGCGGCGCAGGTTGGTGTACCAGTACTCGCCGTCCATGCCCGCCGTGTCCAGCAACTCACCGGTCACCGTCGAATACAACGGCACCTGCGACGCACGGGGGGACAGATCCGACAGCACTTCCAGCAGCTGGTCATGGATCCGCTCCACATGCGCACTGTGCGAGGCGTAGTCCACATCGATGCGCTTGCAACGGACCTCGTCCGCCTTGCAGGCCAGCAGCAACTCGTCCAGCGCGTCACCGTCACCGCTCACCACCACGGAGGACGGGCCGTTCACCGCCGCGACCGACAGACGCCCCTCCCACTTGATCAGCCGCTCACCAACCAGCTCCGCCGGCTCTCCAACGGACACCATCCCGCCCAGACCCGACAGCTCAACGATCGCCCGGCTCCGCAACGCGACCACCCGCGCACCGTCCTCCAAGGACAGCCCACCGGCCACACACGCCGCAGCGATCTCACCCTGCGAATGGCCCATCACCGCCGCAGGCACCACACCGGCCGCCCGCCACACCTCCGCCAACGACACCATCACCGCCCACAACACCGGCTGCACCACATCAACCCGGTCAAAGCCAGGAGCACCCGGCTCACCCCGCAGCACACCGAGCAACGACCAGTCGGTCAACGGCTCCAACGCCGCACCACACTCAGCCAACCGCGCAGCGAACACCTCCGAGGACTCCATCAACCCCGCAGCCATACCCACCCACTGCGAACCCTGCCCCGGAAACACGAACACCGGACGCATCACGCCGTCAGCGACACCCCGCACCACGGCCGGGCCCGGGCGTCCGTCCGCCAAGGCGTCCAGACCGGCCAGCAGCTCCTCACGGCCGGCAGCCACCACGGCGGCCCGGTGCGTGAACCTGGTACGCGCGGTGGCCAACGACCACGCCACATCCGCCGGAGCCGTGTCGGGATCACGGGTCAGCAGGCCGAGCAAACGGGCCGACTGCTCCGCCACCGCGTCGGACGACTTCCCGGACAGTACGAACGGCAGCACCGCCCCGCCCAGCGGCGAAGTCCCGTCAGGGCTCGTCGCAGGGGTCTCATCTGCGGGCGCCTGCTCGACGATCACGTGCGCGTTGGTGCCGCTCATACCGAAGGACGACACACCCGCCCGCCGGGGCTCTCCCGTGCCCGGCCACTCCATCTGCTCGGTCAGCAGCTCGACGGCTCCTGCCGACCAGTCCACCTGCGGGGAAGGACTGTCGACGTGCAGGGTGCGCGGCAGCGTCCCGTGCCGCATCGCCATCACCATCTTGATCACCCCGGCCACGCCGGCCGCAGCCTGCGAGTGCCCGATGTTCGACTTCAGGGCTCCGAGACGCAGGGGCCGGGCCGCAGGTCGGCCCTGGCCGTAGGTCGCCATGAGCGCCTCGGCCTCGATCGGATCGCCGAGCCGGGTGCCGGTCCCGTGCGCCTCGACGGCGTCGATGTCCTGGGCCGAGAGCCTGGCGTCGGCGAGGGCCTGGAGGATGACCCGTTGCTGCGAGGGGCCGTTGGGCGCGGTAAGACCGTTGGAGGCACCGTCCTGATTGACGGCGGTGCCCCGTACGACCGCGAGGACATCATGGCCGTTTCGGCGGGCGTCAGAGAGCCGTTCCAGCAGCAGAACACCGACGCCTTCGGACCATGCGGTGCCGTCGGCCGTCGCCGCGAACGACTTGCATCGGCCGTCGGCGGCGAGTCCGCCCTGGTCGCTGAAGCCGTAGAAGGCGCTGGGAGTCGACATCACGGTCGCTCCGCCTGCCAGCGCCAGGGAGCATTCGCCGGAGCGCAGGGCCTGCACGGCGAGGTGCAGAGTCACGAGTGAGGTGGAACAGGCCGTGTCGACCGTGACGGCCGGCCCTTCCAGACCGAGCGTGTAGGCGATGCGTCCGGACACGACGCTCGCCGAAGTACCGGTCAGTACATAGCCGCCGGTTCCTTCCGGGGGCGGCTGGAGCAGCATCGAGTAGTCCTGGCCCGTCGTACCCGCGAACACACCGGTACGGCTGCCCCGGAGCGTTTCCAGAGGGATACCGGCGCGCTCGATCGCTTCCCAGGAGGTCTCCAGGAGCAGCCGCTGCTGCGGGTCCATCGCCAGCGCCTCACGCGGCGAGATCCCGAAGAACGCAGGGTCGAACCCGCCGACGTCGCCGAGGAAGCCGCCCTCCATGGCGAACGAGGGCCCGGCGGAGTCGGTGGCGTCGCCGAGGCTCTCCCAGCCGCGGTCCAGGGGGAATCCGGAGATGGCGTCGACGCCCGAGGCAGCCAGTTCCCACAGGTCCTCGGGGCTGCGTACACCGCCCGGGTACCGGCAGCTCATGCCGACGATCGCGACGGGCTCCGGCTCAGCCGCCTCGACCTCCTGAAGGCGCTGACGGGCCTGGTGCAGATCCGCGGTGACCCACTTGAGGTATTCCCGCAGCGTCTCTTCGTTCGCCATTCAATCCCACCCCTGAGCAGACAGCACTTGATAGCGATGGAGGACCGATAAAGGGGTGGAACGTCAGACGACGTTTCAGCTGTCAACGGATGGAAATTCCCTCGGGTATTGACTTCCCCGAGGCGACGCAACCCTTCACCCAAAGCCTTTGCAGGACGATCCATGAATATCGATACGGCCTGCCAATGACGTCGATATTCCGGCAGATCAACTCGCAATGCGAAGCTATTCGACCCCCCTTGGCCGCACAACCCCTACAGGTCACCGGCCGCCCCCTAACGGACCTCCTCTCATCCCTGGCCCCGGCGGCGCACACCATGGCGGTGGCCGCCCCCGGCGCCCCTGCGCCGCACGAGCAGGGGTGCGGGGTGCGGCCGGCCACAGCCCGGCCGCGCGAACAGCACGGCCCCGGCGTGGCGCGGTCCGCGCGCCACGCCGGGGCCGTGGCCGTCAGTTCGAGCGCCCCAGTTCGTTGTTGATGAAGTCGAATATCTCGTCGTCGGAGGCGGATTCGAGTTTGTCGGTCACGTCCGCCGGGTCAGCCTCTGCCGTCGCCCCTTCGGACCACTTGGCCAGGAATGCCTGGAGGCGCATGGCGACCTTCGCCCTGGTGAGGGTGTCGGGCTCGTTCGCCGCTGTCGCCGCCTCCAGCTTGTCCAGCTCCGCGAGCAGCGACGCCCCTGTGGTGTCCGAGCCGAACCGGAGCTCCGCGTGCAGGAAGCCGGCGGCGGCGACGGCGCTCGGATAGTCGAAGGCCAGCCCGGCGGGCAGCCTCAGCCCCGTGGCCCGCGTAAGCCTGTTGCGGAGTTCCACGGCCGTCAGCGAGTCGAATCCGAGCTCGCGGAAGACCCGGCCGGGGCCGACCTCCTCGATATTCGCGTAACCCAGAACGGCGGCGGCGTGGGTGCGTACCAGCCGTATCAGTTCCGCCTCCCTGTCCGCCTCGGAGAGTCCCGCGAGGCGCTGCTGCAGTTCCTCGGCGGCATCCTTGTCGACACCTTCGCCTTCGGCGCCGCGGTCGAGTGCCTCCACGGCCTCCGGCAGGTCCTCGAACAGTGCGCTGGGCCTCATGGCCGTGAACGCCGGCACGAACCGCGCCCAGTCCACATCGGCCACCGTCAGCAGCGGATCGTGGTCGGTGGCCGCACGCCGCAGGACGGTGAGCGCAAGCTCCGGCGCCATCGCGGGCAGCCCCCGCAAGCGGAGCTGTTCCTCCGAGGCCGCGTCCTCCGGCGTGGCGGACGCCGTCTCGGCCCACGGCCCCCAGGCCACCGAGGTGGCGGCCAGGCCGCGCGCCCGGCGGTTCTGCGCCAGACCGTCCAGGTAGGCGCCCGCCGCGGCGTACGCCCCCTGACCGCCGCCGCCCCAGACACCGGCGATGGTGGAGAACAGGACGAACGCGTCCAGTTCCGTGTCGGCGAAGACCTCGTCGAGGTGGGCCGCACCCACCACCTTCGCAGCCAGCCGTCCGTCGACGCCGTCCATGCGGAGGGCGTCGAGCGGGGTGAGCTGGTTGCCGCCCACCGTGTGCAGCACGGCACGGACCGGGCTGCCCTCCTCGGTGAGCTCGCGGACCAGCGCTTCGAGTGCTTTGCGGTCGGCGACGTCGCAGCGGACCACGTGGCCGCGCCCATCGAGCTGTGACAGCGCGTCCGGCGCTGCTTCGGCGCCTTCCGGAACCATCAGCACCACCTTGTCGGCCTCGGTTCCGGCCAGCCAGCGTGCGGCGCCCGAGCCGAGGGGCGTGGAGGCGTCGGTGACCAGCACCGTGCCCCTGGGCTCCCACTCGGGTCCGGCCGTGTGGGCCGGCATCCGCTCGATGCGCGGGACGAACACCCCGGAGGAGCGCACCGCGAACTGGTCCTCGGCGCCGCCTCCTGTCAGCAGGGCGACCACACGGCTCACGGCTCGCTCGTCCGTCGTCGGGGGAAGGTCGATCATCCCGCCCCAACGGTGCGGCTGTTCGAGTCCTACGACCCGGCCCAGTCCCCACAGCTGCGACTGCTCCGGGTCAGGTGCCGTGTCGCTGCGGCTCACGCTCACCCCTTCCCGGGTGACACACCACAGGGGAGCCGGGACGTCGGCTTCGCCCAGAGCCTGGACAAGACTCAGGTTCGCCGCCGTCGGGCTGTGGGTCAGCGCCAGCAGGGAGACGACACCGGCGAGTTCCCCGTACCCGGCCAGCTTCTCGGCCAGTTCCTCGGCCGGCACCGACCGATTCTGTGCGCCACTGCCCACCGTCAGCAGCTCGACGTCACCGCCGTGTTCACGCAGGCCGGTGACGACCGGGTGACCATGGTGTTCCTCCGCCGCCACGACCAGCCAGGTACCCGATGCGGCAGCAGTCGCGCCGGATGCGGCGGACGGTTTCCAGGTGACCCGGTAGCGCCAGGCATCGACGGTGGACTGCTCACGGGACTGCCGACGCCACGACGACAGCAGGGGGAGCACCGCACTGAGCGGCTGGTCGGCGGAGAGTCCTGAGCCCTCGACCAGGCCGGTCAGGTCCTCCTGTTCCACCGCTGCCCAGAACCGCTCGTCAAGGGCAGACGTCCCGGCATCGCCGGCGCCTTCCTGTCCGGCCGGCTCAGGCCAGTACTGCTGCCGCTGGAAAGCGTATGTCGGCAGCTCGACGCTCCGGGCGCCGGTTCCGGCGAAGAACGCCGACCAGTCGACGGGGCCTCCCCGCCCGTGCAGTCCGGCGAGCGAGGCGACCAGGGTGGCCGGCTCGTCCCTGTCCTTGCGCAGGGCGGGAATGAACGCCGCGTCCTGCGCGGTGACACAGTCCTGGCCCATGGCGCAGAGCACCCCGTCGGGGCCCAGCTCCAGGAAGGTCGCGACTCCCAGGTCCTCCAGACCTCGCATCCCTTCGAGGAAGCGGACGGCCTGACGGACGTGCCGCACCCAGTACTCGGGGTCGCACAGTTCATCCGGTCCGGCTGTCCGGCCGGTGACGTTGGAGACGATCCCGATTGTGGGCTGGTGGAAGGTCAGGGTCTTCGCGACCGCACGGAAGTCGTCGAGCATGGCGTCCATGCGGGGTGAGTGGAACGCGTGACTGACGCGAAGCCGCCTGGTCTTTCGGCCTTCGGCCTCGAAGTGCGCGGCAATCGCCAGGACAGCGTCCTCATCACCTGAAATCACGGTCGAAGACGGTCCGTTGAGTGCTGCGATCGAGACGCCGTCGGTCAGGAGCGGCAGGACCTCGTCCTCGGCTGCCTGGAGCGAGACCATCGCCCCGCCCGCCGGCAACGCCTGCATCAGACGGCCTCGCGCCGCCACCAGCTTCGCCGCGTCCTCCAGCGACAGCACACCGGCCGCATGCGCCGCCGACAGCTCGCCGATCGAATGCCCCAGCAGATAGTCCGGCTTCACGCCCCAGGCCGACACCAGACGGAACAAAGCCACTTCGAGAGCGAACAGACCGGCCTGCGTGAACTGCGTCTGATCCAGCAGCTCACCACCCTCGAACACCACATCCCGGATCGGCTGATCCAAGTGCCGGTCCAGCTCCGCACACACCGCATCGAACGCGTCCGCGAACACCGGGTAGGACTCGTACAGCTCACGGCCCATACCCGACCGCTGCGCACCCTGACCAGAGAACAACACCGCGACCTGCCCGGGGACCTCCTGGTCCACGGTCACCTGAGGATCGGTACCGCCCTCGGAGAGGGCCGTGACACCGCGCAGCAGCGCGTCACGGTCCGCGCCGCTGACCACGGCCCGGTGTGTGAACGCCGCTCGGCCGGTGGCGAGGGTGAACGCCACGTCGAGCGCCTCGAGTTCCGGACGCCGCAGCAGGTGTGACCGCAGGAGCCCGGCCTGAGCCACCAGGGCTCGTTCCGACCGGCCGGCCAGCACCCACGGCAGAACCGGCGGCGCGATGGCGACGGCCGCGGCCGGGGCGGGAGGTGCCTGTTCGATGATCGTGTGGGCGTTGGTGCCGCTGATCCCGAACGACGAGACCCCGGCACGCCAAGGCTCCTCCGTCTCCGGCCAGCCCACCGACTCGGTCAGCAGCTCGACGGCTCCTGCCGACCAGTCCACCTGCGAGGACGGACTGTCGACGTGCAGGGTGCGCGGCAGCTTCCCGTGCCGCATCGCCATCACCATCTTGATGATCCCGGCCACACCGGCCGCGGCCTGCGTGTGACCGATGTTCGACTTGATCGATCCCAGCAGCAGCGGCCGCCCGTGGACGCGCTCCTGTCCGTAGGTCGCCATGAGCGCCTGAGCCTCGATCGGGTCACCCAGCCGGGTCCCCGTGCCGTGCGCCTCGACCACGTCCACCTGGGACGGGGAGAGACCGGCCGAAGCAAGTGCCTGACGGATGACGCGCTGCTGAGCCGGCCCGTTCGGGGCCGTCATGCCGTTCGACGCACCGTCCTGGTTCACCGCCGAACCTCGTACGACCGCCAGCACCTCGTGACCGTTGCGCCGCGCGTCCGACAGCCGCTCCACCAGCAGCATGCCGGCGCCCTCGCCCCAGCCCGTGCCGTCCGCCGCGTCTGCGAACGCCTTGCACCGGCCGTCCTCGGCGAGACCGCGCTGACGGGAGAACTCGATGAACGCACCGGGCGTCGACATCACCGTGACGCCACCGGCCAGGGCAAGTGAGCACTCCCCGGCCCGCAGCGCCTGGATGGCCAGGTGCAGCGCGACGAGCGACGACGAGCACGCCGTGTCCACGGTCACCGCCGGGCCCTCCAGCCCGAAGGTGTACGAGAGCCGGCCCGACACGGCGCTCGCGCCGTTGCCGGTTCCCATGTGGCCCTCGGAGTTCTGGGCCGACATGAACAGCAGCGCCGAGTAGTCCTGGCCGTTGGTCCCCGTGAAGACGCCGGTGCGGCTTCCGCGCAGGGAGGCGGGGTCGATGCCGGCCCGCTCGAACACCTCCCACGACGTCTCGAGCAGCAGCCGCTGCTGCGGGTCCATCGCGGTGGCCTCGCGGGGGGAGATCCCGAAGAAGCCGGGGTCGAAGTCCCCTACGTCATGCAGGAATCCGCCTTCCGACACGTATGAGGTACCGGGGTGATCCGGGTCCGGGTCGTACAGCGAGTCCAAGTCCCAGCCCCGGTTGACCGGGAATCCGGACACGCCGTCGGCGCCTGCGGCGAGCAGCTCCCACAGTTCTTCCGGCGAGCGGACGCCCCCGGGGAACCGGCAGCTCATTCCGACGATCACGACGGGATCGTCGGAGTCCGCCGACGCCACGGCAGTGAAGGCGTCGGTCCGCTGGAGCTCGCCGCCGAACAGCTCGGTACGCAGATGCTCCGCCAGGACCGTCGGCGTCGGATGGTCGAACACCATGGTGGCAGGGAGCGTCAGCCCCGTCTCCTTGGCCAGACGGTTGCGGAGCTCGACGGCGGTCAGCGAGTCGAAGCCCAACTCGCGGAAGGTGCTCACCGCCGTGACCGACTCGGTGCTCGGGTGCGCCAGCACGACCGCGGCCTGCTTGCGTACGAGTTCCAGGAGTGCCCTGGTCCTCTCCCCTCCGGTGGCCGACGCCAACCGGTCCCGCAGGGCTGACGTGGTGTCGCCGGCCGGTGCGGACGCCGCCTCCCGCAGCTCGCGTACGTCGGAGAGTTCCGCGAGCAGCGGGCTCGGGCGGAGCGCCGTGAACGCCGGGGCGAAGCGCGCCCAGTCGACATCGGCCACCGTGATGAGGGAGTCGCCCTCGGACAGCGTCTGCTGCAGAGCCGCGACAGCGCGCTCGGGAGCCATGGCCGGCAGTCCGCGTCGCAGCAGATGCGCTTCGGCCTCGCCCTGTGCCATCCCGCCGCCGCCCCACGGTCCCCAGGCCACCGAGGTGGCGGCCAGACCGCGTGCGCGGCGGCTCAGCGCCAGGGCGTCGAGGTGGGCGTTGGCCGCCGCGTAGGCGGCCTGCCCACCGCTGCCCCACACGCCCGCGATCGAGGAGAAGAGGACGAACGCGTCGAGTGACGCGTTCGCGTCGTCGTCCGTGAACACCGCGTCCAGGTTGTCCGCCCCGGCCACCTTGGCGGACAGGACGGCTTCGAGGCCGTCTGTGTCCAGTTCGGCGAGCGGCTGCGACGTGGCCTCTCCGGCGGTGTGCAGCACGGCCCTCACCGGTGATCCGGCGGCCCGGAGGCCGTCCGCCAGCTCGGTGAGCGCGGCACGGTCGGTGACGTCGCACGCTGCGACGGTGACTGCCGCTCCGAGTGCGACGAGCTCGTCCCGGAGCTCCGCCGCGCCCGGGGCGTCGATGCCCCGGCGGCTGGTGAGCACCAGCCGCTCGGCTCCGTTGCGGGCAGCCCAGCGGGCCACATGCGCCCCCAGGACACCCGTGCCGCCGGTGATCAGAACAGTCCCCCGTGGCGTCCACGGGGACCCCTGTCCGGTACCGGGTGTGCGGACGAGGCGTCGTACGTAGACGCCCGATGCCCGGATCGCGATCTGGTCCTCGGCATCGATACCCGCCAGTGCCGCGCAGACACGGCCCACGGCCCGCTCGTCCATCGCCTCGGGCAGGTCGATCAACCCGCCCCAGCGCTGCGGGTGTTCCAGCGCGGCCACCCGGCCCAGCCCCCAGACCTGCGCCTGCAAGGGGTTGACCGTCCCGTCCGACCTGCCCACAGACACCGCGCCGCGGGTCAGGCACCACAGCGGAACCGTCCTGCCCGCGTCACCCAGGGCCTGGAGAAGAGTCAGGGTCCTGATGACGTCGGCGCCCACCGCTCCGGCGGCCGGTTCGTCCGCCGCTGTCGGCATTGCCAACACTCCGGCGAGGTCGGGGTGGTCGGCGAGTATTCCGGCGAGCTCCTCCCGGCCGACGGTGTCGGCGAGCGGGAGGTGGATGACGTCGGCGCCGTGTGCTCGGAGCCCGTCGGTGAGGGGGTGCGTCACGTCGTTCTCCGGCGTGACCACCAGCCAGGTGCCCTCCAGCTCGGCGCGCGGGACTGCGGAGACGGGCTGCCAGGTGGCGCGGTAGCGCCAGGCGTCGACGGTGGTGAGGTTGCGGCTCTGACGGCGCCATGAGGACAGCGCGGGCAGCATCGCCTCGAGCGGTGCCAGCTCGTCCGACCCCAGGGCCGCCCCGAGCGCCGCCGCGTCTTCCTGTTCCACGGCGTCCCAGAAGGTCGCGTCGAGGGACGAGGATGCCTCCGGGGCTCGCTGGCCACCCATGAGCGGCCCCCCGCCTTCCGGCCAGTACCGCTCGCGCTGGAAGGCGTAGGTCGGCAGATCGACGCGGCGGGCGCCGGCGCCGGCGAAGTACGCCGCCCAGTCGACGGACCGCCCGCGTACGTGGAGTTCCGCAAGGGCGGTGACCAGTGTGCGCGCCTCGTCGCGGTCCTTGCGCAGGGCCGGTACGAAGGTCGAGTCCTCGACGCAGTCCTGTCCCATCGCGGAGAGCACGCCGTCAGGACCCAGCTCCAGGTATGTGGTCACG
>NZ_MAPV01000059.1 GCF_001700505.1 Streptomyces mutomycini | reverse complement strand
TGGTCCGGGCGGGGAGGCCGCAGCGCTTCGCGGGAATGGCTGTCAGCTCCGGGCGGGCGCCTGTGCGGTGGAACCGCGGGGAGTGAGTGACGGTGTCGGGACCTGAACGGAACCGGTGTGCTGACCTCCTATGACCGCGAACAGGGTGCGGGCCACCTGTGCCCCGAAGCTGTGCACGTCATGGCTCATGGCCGACAGGGTGGGATGCGTGATCCGGCACAGCTGCGAGTCGTCCCAGGCGAGCAGCGACACGTCATCAGGAACCACGAAACCCATCTCGGCGGCGACGCCGGCGCCCGCCACAGCCATGATGTCGTTGTCGTAGACGATGGCCGTCGGACGCTCTGCCGACACCAGAAGAGAGCGAGTGGCCCTGGCCCCCTCGCTTCCGTCGAAACCGGTCGCGATCTGCCGGCCCTCCTCAAGGCCCAGGTCACGCATCGTGGCTGCGAAGGCGGTGGCTCGGATGGCGCTGTGCCCCAGACCGACCGGCCCTCCGACGCGTGCGATGCGCCGGTGCCCGAGCGCCGCCAGATAGCGGACGGCCTCGGCCGCGGCCGTGGCGTCATCGGTCCACACCGCGGGGAAGGATCCGGTGAGTGACGGATGTCCGACGGCCACCGCCGGCAGCCCGATGGACTGCAGCGACGGGACCCTCGGATCGTCCTCGTGGAAGTCGACCAGGATGGCACCGGCGATCGTCTGGCTGCGCCACCAGGACTTGTAGAGCTCGGTCTCCTCGTCGAGATCCCGCACCAGCCTCAGGAGCAGCGAGTACGAGCGGTCGGCAAGCACGCTCTCGATGCCGGAGATGAAGTCCATGTAGAACGGTTCGAGTCCGAGCAGCCGGGCGGGACGGCACAGTGCCAGTCCGATGATGTCGACCCGCTGGCTGGACAGGCTGCGCGCGGTGAGGTTGGGCGCCCAGCCCAGCTCCTTCGCGGCCTCGAAGATCCGCTGGCGTGTAGCGTCCGAGACGCCCGGCTTCTGGTTGAACGCCAGCGAGACAGCCCCCTTGGAGACACCCGCGCGGGCTGCGACGTCCTTGATGGTGATGCGTGCCGGACTGTTCACTTCGTATCCGCGCAGAACAAGGCAGCGCGAACGTCATCCGCGGCCACGTCGCCGCAGCCGTCGACCCGGATGCGGACCTGCTCGCCAGGCAGCAATGTGACGAGACCGCGGTCGGCGGCGGCGGTGGGGCTCAGCCGGTCGGCCTGAAGCAGAAGATCCCTGACGAGGGTGTGTGCGTTGACCACGATGTCGACCTTACCGCCGCTACCCGAAACCGGTTCCACCTCGACGCCGAAGTCCGGCCGCACATAGGCGAAGTCCTTGTCGGGCACCGGGAAGTACGTGGCCCGCAGTCCGTCGGCGTCGGCGACGAGGAACTCCTTGGCGGTGGACCCGGCCGGCACCGTCCCGCCGGGAACCGGGAGCCGCAGGACGGAACGCGGGGCGACGGTCGCCTCCAGTACGCTGCGGCCGAGCTGCGTACCGTCGGCTTCGAGTCGGCTGAGTGTCACCGACGTGCGCCACTGTGTGGCGGACTGGTTGACGACGGCGAGCACCAGGCCCTCGTCGCCGGGCTGCAGGGTCAGCAGCCGGTCCGCGTAGACGCGGCGCAGCTCGTGGTGGAGCGGCTTGGGGCGGCCGTCCCCGTCGATCGCGGCCCAGGAGCTGACCGGCCAGCAGTCGTTGAGCTGCCAGACGACGGTGCCCGCGCAGGTGGGCCAGTGCGAGCGCCAGTGTTCGATACCCGCGGCGACAGCACGGGCCTGAACGACCTGGGTCAGGTAGTGCCACCGGTCGAAGTCGCCTTCGGGCAGGGTGAAGTGGCGTTCGACTCCACGGTTGAGCTTGCCGTTGCCGTCCTCCGCCTTCTGGTGGTGCAGCATTCCCGGGGAGTCGGGTGCCAGGATCTCCCCGGGAAGGGCGCGCCGGAGCGTTGCCATGGTGGGAGGCGCCTGCCAGCCGAACTCGGAGACGAAACGGGGGACGTTCGCGCGGTACTCGGCGTAGTCCTGGCGGTTCCACACCTCCCACGAGTGGTACGTGCCGTGGTCGGGGTCGTTGGGGTGGTGGTCCCACGATCCGGACCAAGGGCTGCCCGCGGCGTAGTGGCGGGTGGGATCGAGCTCGGCGACCACGCGGGGCAGCAGACCGAGGTAGTAGCCCTCGCCCCAGGAGTCCCCGGCGAGTCCGGGCTCCCAGTCCCAGTCGCGGAAGCCCCAGAGGTTCTCGTTGTTGCCGTTCCAGAGCACGAGGCTGGCGTGCGGCATCAGCCGGACAACGTTGTCGCGGGCTTCGGCCTCCACCTCACCCCGCAGAGGCTGCTCCTCCGGATAGGCGGCACAGGCGAAGAGGAAGTCCTGCCAGACCATCAGGCCGAGTTCGTCGCATGCGTCGTAGAACGCTTCGTCCTCGTAGATGCCCCCGCCCCAGATCCGTACGAGGTCGATGTTTGCGTCCGCCGCCTGAGCGAGCCGGGTGCGGTAGCGCTCGGGGGTGATGCGTGAGGGGAACACGTCGTCGGGGATCCAGTTGACCCCGCGGGCGAACACCCGCTCGCCGTTGACGACGAGGGTGAAGCCCGTGCCCCGCGCGTCGGGGCTCCGGTCCAGCTCGACGGTACGGAACCCGATGCGCCGGTGCCACGTGTCCAGCTCCCCGTCCTGGTCGAGGAGGGTGACGTCCAGGTCGTGGAGGGGCTGGTCTCCGTATCCGCGCGGCCACCAGAGCCGGGGCCGCTCGACCGTCAGGCGCAGCACGGCTTCGTCGCCCTCGAAACGGGCCTCCGCCGTCTTGCCGGCCACCGTGGCGCGGGCCAGCAGACTCCTGCCCGCCCCCTGGGCCGTGCGCTCCACCTGAATCCTGACCTCCACGTTTCCCGTGGCTTCGTCGACGGTCACCAGCGGGCGGACGGACGCGAGACGCGCGGTCGACCAGTGTTCCAGGCGTACGGGCCGCCAGATGCCGGCGGTCACGAGGGTCGGCCCCCAGTCCCAGCCGAAGCTGGAGGCCATCTTGCGGATGTACTGGAACGGCTCGGGATACACGTTGGGCCGGTCCCCGGTGACCCCGCGTACCGCCTCGGCCTCGTCGTAGGCCGAGGCGAAGCGCACCTCGAGCGGTCCGGTCAGCCCCGTGACGTCGAACCGATAGGTGCGGTGCATGTTCCTGGTCCTACCGATCTCCCGCCCGGCGAAGGTGATCCCGGCCGCGGTGTCCAGGCCGTCGAAGACGAGGTCGGTCCGCTCATGCCGACTGTCGTGCGAGACATCGTTGAGATACGTCCACGCCCGTCGGCCGACCCAGGCGACCTCGGTCTCGTTGTGTTCGAGGAAGGGGTCCGGAATGACAGCGGCGGCGAGCAGATCGGTGTGCACGCAGCCGGGGACCTGCGCCGGCAGCAGCGCCTGGTCATGGCGCAGGCTCCAGCCGTCGGTGAGCGGGGTGACGTCCTTCATGGTGCGGCTCCAATCGCCTTCGGGCGCGCTGGCATATGTATGACGCCGCACAACTTAACCCTCCGATCGATCACTGTCTATAAACCGGTCTAGTCACACCGTCGCAAGTCGAGAACACACAGGGGCCCTTCATTCCGCACTTGCGGGCCATCCGGTAACGATTAGGCATCGTCAGGGGAATCGGGAGCTTTACCGGTTCACACACCTCCTCTCATAGTGCCAACATCCCACCGCAGAGCTGAGCCGCCATCTATAGGAGTTGGGCACATGGGGAAGACGAAGACGCTCGCAGGCGCACTTCTGACCGTTGCGACACTGGCCGCGACGGGATGCAGCGGCGGAGGCGCGGCGTCGACCGAGACGGCGAAGGCGCCCACGGATCCGGGAAGGACGACCGGCACGATCACGGTCCTCACGCAGCGCACGGACCTGGTCCAGAGCGGCGCCATGGACGCCTACGCGGCGGAGTTCAACAAGGTCTACCCCAAGGTCGAGGTGAAGTTCGAGGGACTCACCGACTATGAGGGCGAAGTCAAGATCCGAATGAACACCGAGGACTACGGCGACGTCCTCATGATCCCGGCCGCTGTCCCCAAGAACGACTACCCGAAGTTCTTCGCCCCCCTCGGCACCTCGAAGGAGATGTCGGAGAAGTACCGCTTCAGCGACAAGACGGACGTCGACGGCAAGGTCTACGGTCTCGCCCAGTTCGGCACCGCCAACGGCTTCGTCTACAACCAGGCCGTCTGGAAGAAGGCCGGCATCACCGAGTGGCCGAAGACACCGGAGGAGTTCATCGCGGGGCTCAAGGCGGTCAAGGCCGAGACCGACGCCGTCCCCTACTACACCAACTTCAAGGACGGCTGGCCGCTGGTCCAGTGGACCGCCAACATCGGATCGGTGACCTGCGACAACTACGTCACCAACGACCTCGCCGGCGCGGTCTCCCCCTGGAAGGAGGGCAGCGAGCTCAACGTGATCGACACCCTGCTGCACGACACCGTCAAGGGTGGCCTCTCGGAGAAGGACCCCAACACCACGAACTGGGAAGCATCCAAGACCAAGCTCGCCAAGGGCGAGATCGGCACCATGATGCTGGGCTCCTGGTCGATCACGCAGATGAAGGACGCGGCCGAGAAGGCCGGGGCGAACCCCGACGACCTCGGCTTCATGCCGTTCCCGGTCCAGAAGGGCAACAAGGAGTACTGCGCCACGCTCGTCTCGGACTACCAGCAGGCGGTCAACGCCCACTCCGAGCACAAGGACGCGGCGCGGGCCTGGGTCGACTGGTTCACCGAGAAGTCCGGCTACTCGGCCAAGGAAGGTGCTGTCCCCACTCTCAAGTCCGCTCCGATGCCGGACACCCTCAAGGACTTTGTTGACAACGATGTCACCTTCGTGGAGCGGTCCGAGCGGGAAACCGGCACGGTCAACGACATCGACAACGCGGCCGAGATCGGGCTCAACAAGCCCGACTACCGCCAGAAGCTGATCGACATCGCCCGCGGTGCGGAGAAGGGCAGCCTCGAGGACTACTTCACCGACCTGAACAAGAAGTGGGACGAGGCGGCGAAGACCGCCGGCTCCTGAGCCGGTGAGGCGGGCCCCGGCCGTACGACACCGGCCGGGGCCCTGATCCTCCCGCGCACACAGGACGACGACGCGGACGACGAGAGGCCCCGACATGACCGAGACGACCGAGGTGGCGAGCGTGAAGACTCACCGTGCCACCCCCTCACTTCGCAGGACCGCCCGGAGCGGCAGGAGTCCGGGAGGACACCGGACGCGAGGACGACTGCTGCGACGCGCGACCCCGTGGCTCTTCCTGCTGGCACCGCTGGTACTGCTGGTCACGTTCACCTACGTACCTGTGGGGAACATGATCTATTACAGCTTCACGGACTGGGACGGCATCAGCCCGGACCGGAACTTCACCGGCGCGGACAACTACGTCCAGATCTTCACCCGGCCGGAGCTCTTCCGGGTGTTCTTCGTGAGCTTCTACTACCTCGCGGCTTCCGTGGCGCAGATCGCCATCGCGCTCTACTTCGCCACGGTGCTCAGCTTCAACCTGCGGTACCGCAACCTGTTCAAGGGACTCCTGTTCTTCCCGTACCTCATCAACGGCGTGGCCATCGGATTCGTCTTCCTGTACTTCTTCCAGGACGGCGGCACCCTGGACTCGGTCCTGTCCTGGTTCGGTTCGGACACCGACCACGCGTGGCTGGGAGACCCCACATCGGCCAACACCTCGCTCGCGGGCGTCTCGGTCTGGCGCTTCACCGGCCTGAACTTCGTCCTGTTCCTCGGTGCCATCCAGTCCATCCCTGGCGAGCTCTACGAGGCCGCCCAGCTGGACGGCGCGACCCGATGGCAGCAGTTCCGCCACATCATCGCGCCAGGTATCAAGCCCGTCCTGAGCCTCAGCATCATCCTGGCGATCTCCGGGTCCCTGGCGGTCTTCGAGATCCCGTACATCATGACCGGCGGCGCGACCGGCACCTCGACGTTCGTCATCCAGACAGTCAAACTCGCGTTCCAGTTCAACAAGACGGGGCTGGCCTCGGCCGCCGCCGTGGTGCTGCTGCTGATCATTCTGCTGATCACCTGGATCCAGCGCCGGCTCGTGCCCGACGAAAAGGTGGACCTCGTATGACCACGGCCCCGCAGACCGCCTCTCGCACCCGTCCCGGGTCCGACCCGCGACGCGCTCGCTGGCGCGGCCGACTCGGACAGACACTCGTCTACCTGTCGCTCGTCGTCGCCCCGCTGGTCGTGCTCCTCCCCCTCGCAGTCGTCTTCCTCACCTCTCTCAAGACGTCCGAGGAGGTCACCGACCGCGGTGCGCTCTCACTGCCCCGCGACTGGCTGAACTTCAGCAACTACGCCACCGCATTCTCCGACGGCCACATGCTGACGGCGTTCGGCAACACCGCGTTCATCCTGCTGTTCTCGATCACCGGCACCGTGATCATCGGCTCGATGACGGCCTACGCCATCGACCGCTTCCACTTCCGGGCGAGGAAGCTCGTCATGGGGCTCTTCCTGGTCGCCACACTGGTCCCCGGGGTCACCACACAGGTGGCCACCTTCCAGGTGGTCAACAGCTTCGGCCTGTTCGACACACGGTGGGCCCCGATCCTGCTCTACATGGGCACGGACATCGTCTCGATCTACATCTTCCTGCAGTTCGTCCGAGGCATCCCGGTCTCCCTCGACGAAGCCGCGCGACTCGACGGCGCGAACTCCTTCACGATCTACCGAAAGATCATCTTCCCGCTGCTCAGGCCGGCGGTCGCCACCGTGGTGATCATCAAAGGCATCACCACCTACAACGACTTCTACATCCCGTTCCTCTACATGCCCTCCCAGGAACTCGGCACGATCTCCACAGCCCTGTTCCGGTTCAAAGGCCCCTTCGGAGCCCACTGGGAGAACATCTCAGCAGGAGCCGTACTCGTCATCCTCCCGACGCTGATCGCGTTCCTGTTCCTCCAGCGCTACATCTACAACGGCTTCGCTTCAGGCGCCACGAAATAACCGGACCGTGCCACTCCACGTCACGTCGGTGGCCTTCACCGGAGGAGCGAGCCTGCTGAGGCCGGCAACGGCGTAGCGGGTGCCGCTTGCCGTCAAGTGCGTGACGCACTCGATCGCTCCGTGCGGCCGGTGCGCTCACCCGGCACCGGCCGGACGGGCGGATCAGCGCAGTCCGGCGAAGAGATCGTTCTCGGGTACGGCCGCGCCTGTGGCGTCCTTGACGCGGACGAAGGTCTCCATGCCCATCAACTCGCCGAACCTCTCCTTGCCCATCCTGAGGAAGAAGATGTTCTCGCCCTGACTGGCATGCGCGGCCAGCGCATCGAACTTCTGGCCGCTGAACGCGGTGGTGTCCACCCACGTGGTGATCTCATCGTCGGGGAGGCCGATCTCGGCCATCGCGGCGGCCTCGGCAGGATCCGGCTCCGGCATGTCCTCATGAAACTCGCGCATGGTCTCCCCGAACCGCTGCATCATCGAGCGCGGCATCGTCGTCCAGTACACCTTCGGTGTCAGCGCGGTCATCTCCAGTGCCGCCATCGTGATGCGGTGGGCCTGGATGTGGTCGGGGTGGCCGTAGAAGCCGTTCTCGTCGTAGGTGACGACCACATCGGGCCGGTAGTGCCGCATGAGTTCCGCAAGTCGGGCAGCGCCTTCCTCCACGGGGGTCTGCCAGAAGGATCCGGGGGCGTCGTTGCTCGGCCAGCCGGTCATCCCGGAGTCGCCGTAGTCCAGCATCTCCAGATCGCTGATCTTCAGGACGTCACAGCTCGCCCTGAGCTCTTCGCGGCGTATCGAGGCGACAGCCGTCGGATCGTGCCCGGGATCGCCCGGCTTGACGCCACCCGTTCCGTCACCGCAACCGCCGTCGGTACATGTCACGAGAACGGTACGGATGCCTTCCGCCGCGTACCGCGCGAGGACCCCTCCGGTTCCCGTTGCCTCGTCGTCGGGATGAGCGTGCACTGCCATGAGAGTCAACGGCCGGTCAGTCATGAAACGGTCCTCCTGCATAAGTTCGTATTGGTCCGGCGGGCGCGCCACGATCTCGAGGCCCGGACCCCGGTGGGCGGCCGGCCCTGTGGTCTCCGTGTTCTCCGCTTGCGCGGTGCCGGTTCCTCAGCCGATGCAACCGTGCCGGCCCCACCGGCTGTTCCCGGCGCAACCATTGATCTTCCGGGCGCCGGAGTTTCACCGCGCCACCCCCACCGGGGCCACGGACTTCAGCGGGGCGCAGCTGCGGAAACCAGAGCCGCTCAGGGGAATCGGCGTCCCGCCGCGTCTCCTTCCGGCTGCTGCGGGAACACGTGGTTCATGACCACACGAGATGAACTGCCCGGCTTGGCGGAGTCCTACTGGATGGCCACGACTCCGGGCACCCGGTGGCCGACGCTGGACGCCGACACGACGGCGGACGTCGTCGTGATCGGCGCGGGTATGGCCGGCCTCAGCACCGCCTGGGAACTGACCCGGGCCGGACGGAACGTGGTCGTGCTCGAAGCGGACCGCGTTGCTGCCGGAGTATCCGGCTACACGACCGCGAAACTCACAGCGGCTCACTCCCTCGTCTACGAACGACTGCGCCGCACGCGCGGGAAGGAAGGCGCACGTCAGTACGCCCACTCCCAGCAGGCAGCGGTGGAGCGGGTCGCATCAGTCGCGACGGAGCTGGGCGTCGACTGCGACCTCGAGCGATCGTCGGCCCTTACTTTCACCATCGACCCGAAACGGCGTGCCACATTCGAAGCCGAGGCCGAGGCTGCCGCAGAAGCGGGTCTGGACGCCGGCTTCGTGACGGAGACGGACCTGCCGTTCCCCGTGCACGCAGCTGTGCACGTCGCACACCAGGCGCAATTCCACCCGCGCAAGTACCTCCTGGCGCTGGCCGATGACATCACCGCACGAGGCGGTGTCATTCACGAACGAACCCGCGTGACCGGCCTTACCGAGGGCAGTCCGTGCAAGGTGACAACCGAGCGGGGCGCGACGATCACGGCGAAGGACGTCGTCGTCGCCACGCACTACCCGGTCTTCGACCGCGCGCTCCACTTCGCCCGCTTGTCGCCGCGCCGCGAACTGGTCGTCGCCGCTTCCATCCCCGCCTCCGAGGCACCGGAGCACATGTACATCACGGACGACATGGAGAAGCGATCGGTCCGTACCGCCCCGCTCGACGAGGGCCGGCGGCTGCTCATCGTCACGGGCGAGAGTTTCCTGCCCGGCACCGGTGACAGCCGCGAGCGCTTCCTGCGGCTGGACGGATGGATGCACGAACATTTCCCGGTCGGCGACACCGCATACCGGTGGGCCGCCCAGGACAACGACGTGAGCGACGGCGTGCCGCTGGTGGGCCCTTTCCATCCGGGCGCACGCCACGTGTACGTGGCGACCGGATTCGGCGGCTGGGGCATGAGCGGAGGCGCCATGGCCGGACAGTTGCTGGCGTCGACGCTCACCGGCGCGGAACCCGAGTGGGCAGGACTGTACGACCCGCGCCGTCTGTGGAGCACCGTCCGGGAGGGCGCGGCCCTGTTGAAGCAGCAGGCGGAGGTCGCCCGGCACTTCGTAGGTGACAGGTTGAGGACCACTCATGTGGACTCGGTCGCCGAGATCGCCCCGGGCTCAGGTGCGGTCGTACGGGTCGAGGGACGCCGCTGCGCCGTATACCGGGATGAGGACGGTACGGCCCACGCCGTGTCGGCGCGCTGCACGCATCTCGGCTGCCTGGTCGCCTTCAACGAGGCGGAAACCACCTGGGAGTGCCCGTGTCACGGTTCGCGCTTCGGCATCGACGGCGAGGTGCTTCACGGACCGGCCGTGC
The DNA here is from genome assembly GCF_001700505.1 of Streptomyces mutomycini. Lineage (GTDB taxonomy): Bacteria > Actinomycetota > Actinomycetes > Streptomycetales > Streptomycetaceae > Streptomyces > Streptomyces mutomycini. The sequence goes on along the minus strand of NZ_MAPV01000059.1, from coordinate 8,178 downwards.
GCCCACTGCCTCCCCGCAGCGTCTGAGCGTCACCACCGCGCGCGGCGTGATGTGGTGCCGGCCCTGCCCTCACCGTTCGGCAGCCGGTCAGCCGGTCAGCCGGTCAGCCGGCACCATGGGCGTGAGAACCCACCGCGCAGCGCCGCCCGCGCGGCGTTGGCGCCGGGGGCTCCGTGCACGCCGCCGCCGGGGTGGGCCGAGGCCGAGGCGAGGTACAGGCCCTTCACCGGTGTTTCGGGCCGCCCGGTACCGGATGTCGGGCGGAACACGAGTTGCTGGTGAGCGGCCGCGGTGCCGCCGTTGATGGCGCCGCCGTGCAGGTTGGCGTCCATGGACTCGAGGGTGGGCGGCGCCAGAAGGCGCCGGGACAGGATGCGGGAGCGGAAGCCTGGCGCCCAGCGTTCGACTTCTTTCTCCATTCGGTCGGCCATGGCTTCCTGCTCGCGCAGGTCCCATCGTCCTGTCAGGTTGTCCCCGCCCGCGTCCCCCTTGATCCGGTGCGGGACGTGGGTATACGCCCAAGCCGACTCCGTACCGGCCGGTGAGCGCGTGGCGTCCGTGGTGGTCATCTGTCCGAAGAGCAGAAAGGGGCGGTCGGGCACCTGTCCTGTCGCGATCTGCGCGGAGAAGCGGGTCAGACCGTCGACCCCGTCGGCCAGGTGGACCGTTCCCGCGGAGGCGGCGTCCCCGGCGGTCCAGGGCACTCGGCCGTTCAGCGCCCAGTCGACTTTGAACGTCGCGAAGTCCCACTGGAACCGGCGCAGGTCACTCAGCAGCCGGCCGGGGAGATGCCGCGCGTCGACCAGTTCGCCGTACAGCGCCGGCGCGGACACGTCGGCGAGCACAGCACGCGAGGCCGGTACAGCCTCGCCCCCCGCGGTGCGTACGCCGACGGCGCGTCCGCCGCGCACGACGATCTCGCTCACGCGCTCTCCGCAGCGGACCACGCCGCCGTGCCGCTCCAGCCGGCGCACCAGGGCCGTCGTGAGGGCTCCGGCTCCCCCTACCGGCACCGGAAAGCCGTAGGTCTGCCCGAGCATGGACATGAGCCATCCGTAGCCTCCGCTTCCCGCTGCCTCGGGGCCGAGGTCCGCGTGCAGCGCGTTGCCTGCGAGGAGGAGCCTGGCCGCCTCGCCGCGGAACTCCTCCTCCCCCAGGCGACGCACGGGCAGCACCATCGTCCGTGCCATCCGGAGACCGCCGGACGCCCGGAGCCGGGCAGCGAGACGAACGGCGGAGCGTACCGGCGGGAAAGGGGTGAACAGGGCCCGCAGGATGTCGGGGCCCAGACGACTCCATGTGCCGTACAGATCCAGCCATGCGGCCCCGTCGCCCGCCGCGAACGCGTCAAGCCCCGCTGCTGTGGCCTCCGCCCCGCTTTCCAGTACGGCGCACCGGCCGTCCGGCAGCGGATGCGCCAGCACACGCGGGGCGCGGACCCACCCGAGCCCGTCTTCCTGGAGCTCCAGCCCGCCGAGGACCGGCGAGGCGGCGGCCAGCGGGTAGAAGGCGCTGAAAACATCGCTCACGTAGTCCGGGTGGACACCACGGTCGCTGCGGACCGCGCCGCCCGGCCACGGCTGCGCCTCCAGCACTTCCACGCTCCATCCCGCGGCGGCAAGGAGATTCGCCGCCACGAGACCGTTCGGCCCGGCGCCGACAACCACCGCGTCCGGCATCGGTACCTCCACGTGTTCTCGACGTTCCAGGTCCGCCCAGCCCTTCGGCCGACAGCAGTGGTCCGCGCTCCGTCGCCGTGATGCGTACCGTCCGCGAGAACCGCCATCGGTCCTGCAGACCTCGTCGGATGCACCGGGCTCGCGTGACCGGCCCGTATGGGCCTACTCACTCTCGCAGGCATTCGGGAACTGCGCCGCCTGCCGGCACCCGGCCGGGTCAGGCACACCCCGGCGGTATCGGCCGGCGGGGGTTCGTTTCACTGGCACGCGATGATGAGCGGCCCGTCCGCTCGCCGTCAGGGGGTCGACGCGGAGACCACGTAGACGACCGGGGCCGCCGGATCGGTCATGTTGACGGTGATGTTCTGGGTGGGGCGCGGGTCCTTGTTCTTGTGGACCGTGCCCGCCCAGTCGACGCCCGGACCGAAGTACCAGCCGGTGACCTTGGTGTCCCGTCCGCTGATTGTCACCCTGCCGGTCTCCAGTGCGGCACGGCCGGTGCCGACACCGCTCAGGAAGCGGTCGAGCCCGGCGGAGGTCGTACGGAACTTCACGTACATCCGGCTGGCTTTCCAGTTGTTCGTCTCGTAGTACTGGACCCCCTCCGCATTGCCCGGAATGGGCAGTTCGAAGATCCTGCGCTGCATGCCGGACGGCCAGGCCTCGCGCAGTCCCTGGGCGGCTGCCTCGGCCTCCTTGTCCTGGCCGGAGCGGCGGCTCTGCCCTGCGGAGATCACCAGGTAGCCGGCCGGGATGCCGATGAGCAGGACGATGATGGTCAGCGTGATCAGGCGGCGGCGGATCACCCTGCGCCGGTCCGGAGGAGGCGTCCCCGCACCGTCGCCGGAGGAACCGGCGGGACCGGGGGGCCCGGCGGAGCCCGAGGGGCCGGACGGTCCGGAGGAGCCGGACGAAGGGGGCTGGCGCGGCACGATGTGGTGCTCGGCTGCGGTCATGGTCGGTGATCCCTCGAAGCTGCTGTTCGGAGCGGGGTTGCGGGTGGCCCGGTGCCGCGGCGTGCGGCCCCCGGTTCAGTCGGTGCTACGGGTGCCGCGCGTGTTCCGGATGGTGGTGGCGGCCTGGTCGTAGAACTGCGCGTACCGTTCGTAGCGCTCGACCCGGCGGCGGTTGGTCCGCCGGAACCTCCGGGCGACCAGGCGCGCCAGGTCGGCGGCGCCGACCATACCCGCCTCGGGGCCGAGCTGTGCCTTCGCGATCCGGGCCTCCGGGCGGTAGCCGCGGCCGGTCAGGTGGCGCTTGAAGGCGTCCCTGGCCGGGCCGATCAGCAGGTCGTCGGCCGCACTGACACCGCCGCCGATGACGAAGCAGGACGGGTCCAGGGCGGCCGCGAGATTGGCGATGCCGACGCCGAGCCACTGGCCGATGTCCTGCAGGAGTTCGACGCACATCGCGTCGCCCTCACGGGCCAGTTCGGTGATGAGCGGCCCGGTGATGTCGGGGATGTTGCCCTTGACCCGCTCGATGATGCCGTGCGCGACCGGGGAGTCCGCAGCGGCCAGCTCCCTGGCCTCACGCACGAGGGCGTTGCCCGAGCTGTACTGCTCCCAGCAGCCGCGGTTGCCGCACGGGCAGCGGTGCCCGCCGGGCACCACCTGCATGTGGCCGAACTCACCCGCGACGCCGTACTTGCCGCGCTTGACGTGCCCGTCCTCCAGGATCGCGCCGCCGATGCCGGTACCCAGCGTGATCATGACCAGGTGGTCCTCGCCGCGGCCCGCGCCGAAGCGCCATTCCGCCCACGCCGCCGTGTTGGCGTCGTTGTCGACCATCACGGGGACCACCAGCCGGGAGGCGATGGCGTCACGGAGGGGTTCGTCGCGCCAGGCGAGGTGCGGGGCGAACAGCACCTTGGAACGGTCCGCGTCGACCCAGCCCGCCGCGCCGATCCCGACGGCGTGCACATCGTGCCGGTCGGAGAGGTCCAGGACCAGTTCGACGATCGTGTCCTCGACGACCTTCGGACTCTTGGACTTGTCGGGCGTCTCGGTGCGCAGGGTCTCCAGGATGTTGCCGTCGGCGTCGACGACGCCGGCCATCACCTTCGTACCGCCGATGTCGATCCCGACGGTGGGGACCCTGGGCGCCGTGAGATGCGAGCGCCGCTCCCTGGTGCCGACGGTCCGCAGGACGGTGGCGCGGGCGGAGCCGCGGTGTGTGAAGTCGCGGTACGTGCTCATCGTCCCTGCGCAGGTCGGGGGGCCGGTCGGTGGTCCGTCCGGCGGCGGACGGCGCCCGCCGTGCACGATTCTGCCATTCCCCCGCCCCCGGAACCGGTCTTCGTGTCGGGGACGGGGGGTGCGAAATCGAACTTATGGGGTGTCGTCCCCGGCCGCCCGGCCTCCGAGGTGGTCCGGCGCGGGGGCCCGTTCGAGCTCGTGACTGAGCTCGTCGAGCTCGCTGCCACCGGCCATCTGACGGGTCAGTTCGTCCAGAGTGACGTCCTGCTTCGTGTGGCTTCCGGACATCGCACCACGCTTGAGCAGCACGAACCGGTCGCCCACGAGGTAGGCGTGGTGCGGGTTGTGCGTGATGAGGACCACGCCGAGCCCGGCGTCCCTGGCGGCCGCGACGTACTTGAGTACGACCCCCGACTGCTTGACGCCGAGTGCAGCGGTCGGCTCGTCGAGGACGAGCACCTTCGCACCGAAGTACACGGCACGGGCGATGGCCACGCACTGGCGCTCACCGCCCGACAGCGTCCCGATGGGCTGGTCGACGTCCCGCAGGTCGATGCCCATGCGCAGCAGCTCCGCGCGGGTCGTCTCGCGCATCCGCCGTACGTCGAGGCGTCTGAACGGGCCGGAGCCCTTCGTCGGCTCGGAGCCGAGGAAGAAATTGCGCCAGACCGGCATGAGCGGAACGACGGCCAGGTCCTGGTAGACGGTGGCGATGCCCCGGTCGAGGGCGTCGCGCGGATTGGCCAGCGTGGTCTGCTCGCCCTCGATCAGGAACGTACCGGCGTCGTGCCGGTGCAGCCCCGCGATGATCTTGATGAGGGTGGACTTGCCCGCTCCGTTGTCGCCGAGGACGCAGGAGATCTCCCCGGCGCGCACCTCCAGCGAGACGTTCTCCAGCGCCTTGATGTTGCCGTAGTACTTGCTGACGCCGTCGAGCTCGACGAGCGCCGGGCCGGCCGTGTCCCGGGGGGCCGGAGCCTGGGTGGCCGTCATTTCGTCGCCTCCGCGCGCTTGCGTACCCATGCGTTGAGCAGGGTGGCCAGGAGCAGCATCGCCCCCAGGAAGAACTTGAACCAGTCGGGGTTCCACTCCGCGTACACGATGCCCTTGCTGGTCATGCCGAAGATGATCGCGCCGATCGCGGACCCGATCGCGGAGCCGTAGCCGCCGGTGATCAGACAGCCGCCGATGACGGCCGCGATGATGTAGATCAGCTCGTTGCCGACGCCCTCGCCGGACTGCACCACGTCGTACGAGAAGAGCAGGTGCTGCCCGGAGACCCAGGCGGCGAAGGCGACACCGAGGTAGAGCCCGATCCGCGTACGGATCACCGGGACGCCGACCGCGCGCGCGGCGTCGGCCTCACCGCCGACGGCGAAGATCCAGTTGCCGAAGCGGGTGCGGATCAGGATCCAGGTGGCGATCGCGACGAGGGCGGCCCACCACAGGATGGTGACCTTGAGCTCGACGCCGCCGATGGTGAGGTAGGACGCGAAGACCTTGCGGGCGGACTCGAAGCCCTCCATGTTCCCGATGGCCTTGGTCGACACGGTGCCGCTGATCAGCTTGGTGAAGCCGAGGTTCAGGCCGGTCAGCATCAGGAACGTGCCGAGCGTGATGATGAAGCTCGGGAGCTTGGTGCGGGTCAGCATGAAGCCGTTGAACGCGCCGAAGCCCAGGGTGACCAGCAGCGACACGAAGACGCCCACCCAGACGTTCGCGGTCATCTGGTAGCTGAACATCGAGGAGATCAGCGCTGAGCTGGTCACCATCACACCGGCGGAGAGGTCGAACTCACCGCCGATCATCAGGAGCGCCACGGGCGCCGCCATGATCCCGATGGTGGAGGCGGCGTACAGCACCGTGCCGAGGCTGGAGGCCTGGAGGAAGCTGTCGGCGACGATCGCGAAGAAGAGGAAGACCGCCGCGGCCCCGACGACCGAGCCGAGCTCGGGCCGGCCGAGCAGCTTGCGCAGCGGGGAGGTGCGCAGCAGTCGTTCGTCGGTGCGGGGCGCCGCCGGTTGCCCGGTCGCCGTCATCGGGTTCCCCGATCCGTGTATGCCGCCAGCGCGTCGGCGTCGTCGCGGGTGATGACCTGGGGGCCGGTCAGGACGGGCAGGCCCCCGCCGAGCGCGTTCTGGTTGTAGCGGTAGAGCCAGAGCAGGTCGACGGCCTCGTAGCCCTGGAGATAGGGCTGCTGGTCGACGGCGAAGCCGAGGGTCTTGTTCTGCAGTCCGGTGGCGACGCTCGCGTTGAGGTCGAAGGTGTCGATCTCTGCCTTGCTGCCCGCGGTCCGCTTCGCCTTGACGGCGGCGGCGGCGAAGGGCGCGCCGAGGGTGACGACCGCGTCGATGCTCTTGTCGGAGTCGAGCTTTGCCTCGATGGACGCCTGGACGTCGGGCATGTTGGTGCCGTCGACGTAGAGGTTCTGCATCTTCCCGCCGAAGGTCTTCTTCGCCCCGGCGCAGCGCTGCTCGTGTCCGACGTTGCCCTGCTCGTGCAGGACGCACAGTGCCTTCTTGCGGCCGCGCTTCTCGAGCTCGTCGCCGACGGCCTCGCCCGCGATGGACTCGTCCTGGCCGATGTGGGTGAGCGCGCCGAAGGCCTTGGACTCGGCGGATCCCGAGTTCACCGTGATGACGGGGATGCCGGCCTTGACCGCCTTGGCCACGACGGTCTTCATCGAGTCGGGCTTGGCAAGCGAGACGATCAGTCCGTCGACCTTCTTGTCGATCGCGGTCTGTACGAGCTCGGCCTGCTGCTGGCCCTCGTCGTTGTGCGAGTACAGGAAGTTGATGTTGTCCTTGACGGCCGCCTGCTCGGCGCCCTTCTGGACGATGTCCCAGAAGGTGTCGCCATCACCCGAGTGGGTGACCATGGCGAACGTCCAGCGGGGCGTGTTCACCGCGGACCGGCCTTCGGCGGCCTCCTTGGCCGCACGCTCCTCCGCCCGCTTGCCGCCGGTGCTGCTGCATCCCACGAGGGAGGCCGCCAGAACCGCTGCCAGCACGGCGCCCATCGCGCGTACCCCTGTCCGAACCCTTGCCACGACGCCGTGCCCTTCTAGTGCTGCTCGCTGTGCTGCCTGATGCCGGGGACGGCGGACTCGCCGCCCGGCGGGCCAAGTATCCCCGAGCCCCGACCGGCATGGCCCGGCAGGGGCGCGGGCCGCGCCCCCAGGCCGTTCTAACGACCTAGCATGACCGCGTCAACGTTTTTGTCCGAACATTCCGACCCGGGCTCGCAGAAGCGGCTCAGGGGCGGACCAGCAGCTGGAACTCGAAGGCGTAACGCGAGGCCCGGTAGACGTGCGAGCCGAATTCGACCGCTCTTCCGCCGTCGTCGAAAGTGGTGCGCTCCATCGTCAGCAACGGGGCCCCCACGGGTTCCGCGAGCACTTCGCCCTCCTCTGCGGTGGCGGCGCGGGCGCCCACGGACTGCCGGGCGCTGTGCAGGGTGATTCCCGAGGCGCGCATCATCCGGTACAGGCCCGTCGACTCCAGCAGCTCGGTGCCGAGGTCGAGCATCCCCACGGGCAGGTGGTTGCGCAGGAGCGCCATGGGCTCGTCATGCGTGTAGCGCACCCGCTCGACGAGGTGGACGTCGCCGCCCTCCTCCACTCCCAGCGCGGCGGCGACCTCGGCGGTCGCCTGCTCGACCGTGTTGCGCAGGACCCGGGTCGCCGGGTTCCGGCCCGCGGTCTCCAGGTCGTCGTAGAGGCTGCTCAGTTCGAGCGGACGCTTGATGCGGCTGTGCACGACCTGGGTGCCGACACCGCGCCTGCGCACCATCAGGCCCTTGTCGACGAGCGACTGGATGGCCTGGCGGACGGTGGGCCGGGACAGTCCGAGCCGTGCGGCGAGCTCCAGTTCGTTGCCCAGGAGGCTGCCGGGCGCGAGCCGTCCCTGCTCGATGGCCGCCTCCAGCTGCAGGGCCAGCTGGTGGTAGAGCGGGACAGGGCTGGTGCGGTCCACGCCCAGCCCCAGGGCGGCGGAGTCGGCGGTGGGTTTGGGCACGGCACGGAGCGTACCCCGTACCGTCGCGCCACACCCTCTTGTTTGTAAGGACATATGGTTGACAGTGCGTCTGGTGGGCGGCACGTTGGGTCCATGCGCATCGGACTCATCGGTACGGGCCGGATCGGTTCCTTCCATGCGGCCCTCCTGGCACGCAATCCCGCCGTCGCCTCGCTGGTGGTGACGGATCCCGACGCCACCCGCGCCGAACACCTCCTCGGCACCGGCGACGGGGGTCGCACCCGTCCGCACCGCGACCTCCGAGGCGCGGGTGGCGTCGGGATC
>NZ_MAPV01000058.1:316-20996 GCF_001700505.1 Streptomyces mutomycini | reverse complement strand
GACGGGGGCCGCCGCAGGGGCGGGCGGCGCGGCCGCGGCGGGCTCCTCCACCGAGACGCCGAAGTCCGTGGCGATGCCCGCCAGCCCGTTCGCATAGCCCTGGCCGACCGCGCGGGCCTTCCAGGCGCCGTTGCGCAGGTAGATCTCGATGACCACCAGCGCCGTCTCGCCGCCCAGCTGCGGCGGGGTGAAGGTGGCGAGCGCGCTGCCGTCGTCCGCGTTGCGCACGGTGGCGGTGGGCTCGACGCCCTGGAAGGTCTGGCCTGCGGCGTCGGGGCTCGCCGTGACCACGATCTTCTCGATGCCCGGGGGGACCGCCGTGGTGTCCACCACGATCGCGTCGGGCGCGGAGCCGCCGCCGGAGCGGTAGGTCACGCCGGGGCCCGAGGGCTGGTTGTAGAAGATGAAGTCGTCGTCGGAGCGCACCTTGCCGTCGGCGGTGAGCAGCAGGCCCGAGACGTCGAGCCGCACCGGGGCGGCGACGTCCACCGCCACGCGGGCGGCGGAGAGAGGGATGTTCGAGCCGGGGGTCATTGCGGTCATGCACGGAGTAACGAACGACCCGGCTTTGCCGTTCCCTTACCTTCGGGGGCTTGCTCCGTACGGCTCAGCGCCCGCCGCGCGCCCGGTTGCGCGGGTGGTCACGGGCGGCGCGCTCGTTGCCGTGCCGGTACGCGCCCGTCCAGCGCGCCATCACGAGCTGGGCGTCGCCGGACGTCACTTCGGCCAGGAACTTCGCCGCCCGGTCGCCGCGCAGGGTTCCCGCGGGGCGGCCGTGGTGGGTGACGGTGACGGTCGCGTCACCCTGCTGCTCGTACTGGAATCCGGATGGTTTCGGCATGGTCGTATGATGCCCGTCCACGCGGACCGCGAGCAGGGTAATTCGGCTCCACGAGGCGTCCCGGGAAGGCCCGCGCGCGCCGGCCCCGCCGGTGTGAACTCCGCCGTCCCGTCCTGCCTTCGCCCCGACGGGGCGGCCGGGCCCCGGGAGGGAAACTCGGATGCGGGTGCCGTGCGGCGGCCCTAGGCTGCGCTCGCGCGGCGGGCGAGGCGCCGTATCGACCGTCGACGTATCGGAGATGCACCGGGTATGGCCAGTGAACTGTTCGCGATCTGCTTCAACGCGACCCGGCCGTCCGGCCTGGCGCGGTTCTGGTCCGGGGTCCTCGGCTGGGAGCAGGTGGACGGCCCGGACGGCGACATCGCGATTCTGCCCCCTGGTCCCACCGGGTTCCGCATCCGTTTCCGGCCGGGCCGGGAGCCGAAGACCGCTCAGAACCGGGCGCACTTCGACCTGACGAGCACCTCCCCGGAGGATCAGCGGCAGACGGTGGCCAGGGTGCTGGAGCTCGGCGGGACCCACATCGACGTGGGCCAGCTCCCGGAAGAGGGGCATGTGGTGCTCGCCGATCCGGACGGCAACGAGTTCTGTGTCATCGAGGCGGGCAACGAGTTCCTCGCCCACACCGGTGTCATCGGAGCGCTGGCCTGCGACGGCACGCAGGAGGTCGGCTACTTCTGGAGCAGGGCGCTGCGGTGGCCGCTGGTCTGGGACCAGGACCAGGAGACCGCGATCCAGTCGCCGGACGGCGGTACGAAGATCACCTGGGGCGGACCCCCGGTGGCGCCGAAGGCGGGTACGAACAGGCTGTACTTCGAGCTCGCGCTCCCCGCCGGCACCGACCGGGACGCGGAGGCCGGCCGCCTGGTCTCGCTCGGCGCGACGCTCACCGGCGAGGGCGAGGGCGGCATGGTGCTGATGCTCGACCCCGACGGCAACGAGTTCTCCGTGCAAAGGCCCCCGCGGCGGGGCTGAAGCCGTGTGTCCGCCGGCCCTCGAAAGCGCCGTCACGCGGGGCCGGCGGGACGCTGAGGGTCAATACAGCTAGGTGCTTTAGAACCGGTTCCTGTCTCGCCTTGTATCGTGATGATCTTGTGGGGCGAGAGGATCTTCCAGATGACCAGTGGGCGGTGCTGGAGCCGTTGTTGCTGGTCTCGGTATTGGGCAGGCCATCGCTAGGCCGGCGGCGGTTGATCGACGGGATCCGTCGGCGGGTGCGGACTGGTACTCCGTGGCGGGATCTGCCGCCCGAGTACGGTCCGTGGCAGACGGTCTACGGGCTCTTCCGTCGCTGGCAGCGCGATGGTGTCTGGTCGGCGGTCCTGACCGGACTGCTGATCTCTCCGACGAGGTCGGTGACGGCACGCTGGACGATCTGGATCCGGGACTGCAGCCGGGTTTGATCAACGACGTCGGCTGACTGATGCCGAACTGTGCAGATTCGCCCTAGTACTGGACGTTCTAAGTACGGCGACAAACGGCCTGGGGCTGTGGGCTCGTTCCATGACATGCTGATTGATCTTGTTGGTCAGGTTCATGTCTGTTGCGGGGGTTGTTGCGTCGTGGGCTACACGATTCCTGAGGGTGTCGACACGATGCTGGACGTGGTCGGTGTGGGCTGGCCCAATGTGGACGAGGACGCATACCGCGATATGGCGGACGCGTTGCGGGAGTTCGCGGAAGACGCGGACGACGACGGCTATGCCGCCCATCAGTACGTGCAGCGGTTGATTTCCTCCGGGCGGAGCGAGTCGCTGGCCGCGCTGGACAAGCACTGGTCGAAAGTGCAGAGCAAGCACAAGGATTTGGCGAAGGCGGCGCGGATCATCGCGGGTGCGTTGGACCGGGTCGCGGACATCATCGTGGCCCGGAAGATTGCAGCGGTGGGTGAGCTTGCAGATCTGTGCGCCACGGTGGGAGTGACGCTGGCCTTCGCTCCGGTGACGGCTGGTCTTTCGACTCTTCTGGCCGGCGCGAAAATCGCGGCTACCCGTATCGCGTTCAAGCGGATCCTGAAGGAGATGGCGGAGGCGGCGGTCTCGGAGATCGTCGCCACCCTCACCCAGCCCGCGGTGGCGGCGTTGGAGAGCATTGTGACGGATCTGGCGATCCAGACCGCGATGAATGTCACTGGTCAGCAGGACGGAGTCGATGTCCCTCAGGCGGCCAAGGACGGGCTCCAGCTCAATTCCGTCGCGGGCGGCGGTGGGCCGGGGGCAGGCCTGGGCATCGACCATGACGCCCACTCCGCCACCGGCGGCAAACTCGCGAGTGTGCAGGTGTCGATGCTCACCCGCGCCGCGGGCAAGATAGGCAAGGCCAAGAGCCACCATGGCCGGGCGAGAGGGAAGGACTCCCTCACCGCAGTCCTCGACTCCACCATCGAGGGCGTGGTCGAGAAGCTGACCAAAGGCCACAAGCACATCGGGAACCACGTCGGCAAGGAGTTGCCCGACGCGATCGGTCTGAGCTCCAAAATTCACAAGAGCACTGACCTGGACATCGACGACCGCATCAGGGCGGTCAAGAGCGGCGATCCCCGTGACAGCGCCGGGCACGATGGACGGAACGACAGTCCTGGATCCACTCGCAGGCGGCCGGACGGATCCGGATCTGCCCGCAAGCCCAGGGACTTGTTGAACTCCGACTCGTCGAAGCTGTCCCAGCAGGCCCGTGCGTTGGCCGACAAGGAGACGTGCGGCGATCCTATCGACATGGCCAGCGGCCAGATGGTGCTCGAGCAGGTGGATGTTGATCTGCCGGGCGTGCTGCCGCTGGTGCTGCGCCGGACTCACCTGTCCGGATACCAGGCCGGCCGCTCTTTCGGACCGTCCTGGGCGTGCACGCTGGACGAACGACTTGAGCGGGACGACGTTCTGGGTGGCATCTGGTGGTACCGGGAGGATGGCTCCGCCTTGGCCTACCCGCGCCTGCCGGACATACCCGGCGACCGAGTGGCTCCTGCGGCGGGCGCACAGATGCCGCTTGTCTATGTCACCCGTGGTAGCAGTTATGCGCTGACCGTCCAGGACTTCCGTACCGGACTGGTGCGCCACTTCGAAGCCGCCACCTCCCGCGACGACCTCTGGTGGCTCGTCTGCATCGAGGACCGCAACGGAAACACCGTAACCGTGGAGCGCGGCGAGGACGGGCTTCCTCTCGAAGTCAGTCACAGCGGCGGCTACCGGGTCCGCGTCGACTCGGACGCCTACCTGGGGCGTGTCACCGGCCTGTCCGCGCCTACGGGCGAGAGCCCGGTCCGGCTGCGCACCTTCGGCTATGACGACGCCGGGAACATGGTCCGGCTGCGCAATGCCGTCGACGCCACGACAAATTTTTCTTACGACAACGCGCACCGCATCATCGGATGGCGGGATACCAACGAAACTGCGTTCGACTATACGTACGACCTCGCAGGGCGTGTGAGTGCTACACAAGGCACCGACGGCATACTCAGCTCCCGCATCGTCTACGGGCCGCAGGAGTCCGACGGCACCAGTACGGTCACCTACACCGACTCCCTCGGACACAGCACCCTCTACCGGTCCAACCGGCACGGGCAGATAATTGCTATTACCGACCCTCTCGGACACACCACCACTCAACGGTGGGACCTCCGCGACAACCTGCTCTCCCGCACGGACCCGCTCGGCCGCACCACGTGCTGGGAATGGGATGAAAACGGCAACCTGCTCGCTACCACCGCCCCCGACGGCGCCACCGTCCGCGTCACCTACGACCACCTGCATCTGCCGGTGAAACTGACCCGCCAGGACGGCACGACGGTCCGCCAGGAGTTCAACGCCCGCGGCAACCTCGTCCGCTCAACGGGCGCCGACGAAAGGGTTCATTCTTTCACTCACCACCCCACCGGAGCCGTTGCCACCGCCACCGACCCACTGGGGGCCACCACCGCCGTCGAGGCCGACGCCGCGGGCCTGCCCGTGATGATGACCGATCCGCTCGGGGCGACGAGCCACTGTGTCCGCGACGACTTCGGCCACCCCGTCGCGCTGACCGACGCCCTCGGGTACCTCACGACCATCAGCTGGGACGCTGAAGGCCGCCGTGCACGCCGCACCGCACCGGACGGCCTCGCCGAATCCTGGACATGGGACGGCGAGGGCAACTGCACCAGTCACACCGACCCGCACGGCGGCATCACCCGCTTCACCTACGGCCCCTTCGACCTGCTCTCCTCCCGTACCTCCCCGGACGGCGCCGCCGAACGATTCGCGTACGACACCGAGATGCGCCCCATATGTGTCACCAACCCCCAGTCGCTGAGTTGGAAGTACGTCTACGACCCACTCGGGCGTCCGACCTCCGAGACCGACTTCGACGGGCGTACCACCCTGCACGCGTACGATCCGGCCGGACAGCCTTCTGCCCGCACCACGCCCTCCGGCGACATCATCGCCTTCAGCTTCGACGCCGCAGGGCGCCTTATATCCAAGGTCGTCGGCGAGACACAGACGCAGTTCCGCTATGACGAGCTCTCCCGCTTGACGTCCGCCACGTCACCCGACGGCAGCCTGGAGACCGTACGACGCTGCCGGACGGCTCGTCGCGCAGAACGTGGACGGCGCCACCCTCCGCGTCGCCTACGACGCCGCCGGCCGGCCGGTCTCGCGTACGACGCCCACAGGCTCCACCGCCACCTCGGAGTGGAATGCGAGCGGCCACCGCACATCCCTGACCGTCGACGCACGGCACACCCTGCGCTTCATCTACGACGCTGCGGGCCGCGAGACGCACCGTACGCTCGGCAGTAACGTTTGGCTCGCCTCCGTCTGGGACATGAACGGCCGTCAGGTGCAGCAGATACTCGGACGGCAGCCGGCGGCATCCCTGCCCCCGTCAAGCCGATCGCACCTGTTGCGGGCGCGCGACTACATGTACCGCCCCGATCACTACCTGACCGCCGTCACTGACGGGGCGACCGGACATGCCGCCCGCTACACCCTGGACGCCGTCGGCCGCCCTTTGGAGTCGGACGGCCCTGCCGGGCCGGAGCGGTACGCCTACGACCAGGCAGGTAATCAGCGAGATGCTCAATGGCCCGACCGCAGCGCGGATCCTATGGCGCGGGGCTCTCGGGACTACTCGGGCACACTCCTTACCCGGGCCGGAGACACCCACTACCGCTACGATGCGGCAGGACGCCTTGTCGAACGTGTCAAGAAGCGGCTCTCGCGCAGCCCCGACGTGTGGCGCTATTCCTGGGACGCCGAGGACCGCCTGACTTCCTGTGCCACCCCCGATGGCACATCGTGGTACTACCGCTACGATCCGCTCGGACGCCGCACCGCGAAGTACCGTTTGGGCAGCGCTGGTTCGGCCATTGATGAGACTCGTTTCACCTGGGATGGCTCTCACCTCGCCGAGCAGACGACGACCGCCACGGGGACCACCCTCACCTGGGTCCGCGAAGGGCATGAGCCGCTGGCTCAGATCGAACGCAGGCGAGTGCCCCAGGAAGAGACCGACTCGCGCTTCTTCGCCATCGTCACCGACCTCGTCGGCACCCCGACCGAACTCGTCGACGAGACCGGAACCATCGCCTGGCACACCCGTACGACTGTCTGGGGAACCACTGCCGTCCACTCCGGTTCCACCGCGCACACCCCACTCCGCTTCCCCGGCCAGTACGCCGATGCCGAGACCGGGCTCCACTACAACTACTTCCGCCACTACGACCCCGAGACAGCCCGATACACCAGCCCCGACCCGCTCGGCCTGGAACCGGCCCCAGACCCGGTCAGCTATGTCCACAATCCGCACACCTGGATCGACCCCGAAGGCCTCAAGCCCGGAACCTGCCCTCGAACCGGTGCCGCCATCAATCCCCGCGGCTACACCGCCGTCTACGAGATGCAGCTCAACCGCACTGACTACGGAGAGAGCCGTGCTGTCCACTTCAACCGCGCCAACGCTTCACTGGACGCGGCGATCCGAGCCGATCCTGCACTCGGCCGGTTCCTTGACCAGTTCTCGCCAGGCATCGCCGCTCGCGTGAGCTCTGTCGGCGGGCGAAGGACCCCCGCAGGTTTCACATGGCAGCATGAGCCCAGAGCCAACGCCCAGGGCAGAGAGGGTGTGATGAGGCTGGTTCCCCGGTACCAGCACACCTCCGGAAGCCCGTGGTGGGACGTTCTCCATCCGGGCTATTCCGGTGGATATGCTGAATGGGCCATTCCCAACGGTGCACCGCCCAACCGGAGAGCATAACCGTGACCTATTTCATGTATGACGCCATGGGCGAGGAGATCGACGAGCCCGACGAGGCGCAGATCCGCTCCCTTCTTGCTGAAATCAGCAGCGCGGACGAGGAACATCCGGATGTCTCACTGCAGCACGAGTCCGGATGGTCGCTGAGTGTCTTCCCGGACAGGTTTGTGCGGTGGCAGAACGTCGAATCCGCTCAGTCGGAACCTGTGGATGCGACGCTCTCCTCCTGGGACGACGTTGTCGGGCTGCTCCTGATGACCGCCCGAGGCGAAACCGATGAAGTAACCTCCGCCCTGGCAGCGCCGTAGACCTGCTGACGTTGGGGCTCGCCGTCGACGACGGCGGCGACCACGGATATCGTCAGTGACGACCGGGCCACCGTCACCGTCCGGCGGAGCCCGTCGCACCTCATGCGGGCATACGTCCAGTCCTGCCAGCACCTGCCCTGCGCCAGCAGCAGAAGCTCACAGTGGCTCTTCCCCGGCTGCCGGCCCGGACAGCCGATGAACCCGGTCAGCCTCCAAGTCCACCTGCGGAAGATCGGCCTCCCACCGCAACGCGGCAGGACCTCCGCCAACTCGTCCTCCAAGCCGCGGCCCCCGTCATCGCGAAGGCGCTCGGCTACCACGACAAGACAACCACCCACCTGGTCACCGAAGCTGGAGGAACCTGGAGCCGATACGCCCCCGGCGACCACACACGCTGACCCAGGCGACGTGGGTGGGGGCAGACGCAGTGTCAGTACCAGGTGGCATGCTCTGCCGCCATGAACAAACAGCAGTTCTGGCAACTCATCGAGGCAGCCCGTAACCAGGCGTCCGATCCGAACGACGGAGAAGCGGTCGTCCACCGGGCAGCCTCGCTGCTGGCCACACACCCGGCCGAGGAGATCGTTGCCGCTCAGCAGGCGTTGTGGGACCTGATGGCCGACTCCTACACGAATCCTCTGTGGGCCGCTGCCTACGTGATCAACGGCGGATGCTCCGACGACGGCTTCGACTACTTCCGCGGCTGGTTGATCGCGCAGGGGCGCGAGGTCTTCGAGTGCATAGTCGCTGACCCCGATGCCCTGGCAGAAGTACCCATCGTGCGAGCCTCAGCTGCCGACGGAGTCGATCTCGACTGTGAGGAGGCGCTCAGCATTGCTTGGAGCGCACATGTCATGGCGACCGGCAAGCAACTCCCTGACGACGCGTTCAGCATCCGATATCCGGAGCTGGACCTCACTTGGAACTTCGACTTCGACGACCACAGCGAAATGACCCGCCGACTGCCACGCTTGGCAGCTCTCTTCCTGGAGTAAGTGGAAACTCGCAGTCACGAGGTGAGGTCAACCAGCAGGCCGGAAGGCTCGCGAAGATCGCTGTCCGTCACGCCGTCAGGACACCGAGTTCTCCGTGCAAAGGCCCCCGCGGCGGGGCTGAGGCCGTGTTTCCGCCGGCCCTTCTAAATCGCCGTCACGCGGGGCCGGCGGGACGCTGCGGACACGGCCTAGTAGGGCCAGATCGGCGGGTTCGTGACGAAGTGGCCGCCGAGGTGGGCGTGGTCGGGATTCTCCGGGTCCAGCTCGCCGTGCTCGGCGATGAGTTTGTCCGCGTACTGCTCGGAGTCGTCCTGCGGGTCGTATCCGAGGGAGCGGGCCGTCGTCAGGTCCCACCACAGGCGGGTGTTGTCCGAGGAGCCGTACACCACGGTGTGCCGCACGTCCTCGGCGGTGAGCGCCGCGTGGAAGAGGCGCGCTCCGTCGCCGGGGCTCATCCAGACGGAGAGCATCCGTACCGATGTCGGCTCCATGAAGCAGGAGCCGATGCGCACGGAGACGGTCTCCATGCCGTGCTTGTCCCAGTAGAGCTGCGCGAGGTCCTCGCCGAAGGACTTCGACAGGCCGTAGAAGGTGTCGGGGCGGCGGGGGGTGTCGACGGGGATCAGCGGGTCACCGGCGAGCGGGCGCGGGGTGTAGCCGATGGCGTGGTTGGAGGACGCGAACACGATGCGCCCGACGCCCTCCTCGCGCGCGGCCTCGTAGAGGTTGTAGGTGCCTTCGATGTTGGAGCGCAGGATCTTCTCGAACGGTGCTTCCAGGGAGATGCCCGCGAGGTGGATGACCGCGTCGACGCCCCGCACGGCCTCCCGCAGCGCGTCCTTGTCGCCGAGGTCGGCGGTGACGGCGTCCGGTTCGCCCTCGACGGGTGTGAGGTCGAAGAGCCGGAGGTCGTAGCCGTACGCGGGAAGCAGCCCCCGCATCAGGGTGCCGAGGCCGCCGGCGGCGCCGGTGAGCAGGACGGTGCGGGGAGCGGGCATACGGGATCTCCTCGGTGCGGGCGCAGGGCGCGTACGCGGTGTGCGCGGACGGTGCGGTGCCGCGCGGGGCCGGATGTGCGAACAGCAAGGTACGCGTGGCACGCGGATGTCACGCAACCGCACGGTGCGGCAAATGCGTGGTCGGCATTCACATGCGTGGACAAGCTAAGAACTCGCGGTGGACTCCGTCAAGTGTCGCTCCGTGCGGGCAGGTCCGCGCCTGGGTTGGCTGTTCGCGTCTTGACCGGCGCCGCGCGACTGCCTTAGCGTGGCGGCGTTCAGAAATATGGACACCGATCATAATTGTGCACGCCTGGACCTGCTCAGGGAGCGCCCGTGACCTCAGCCCCCCTTGCCGCCCGACTCACCGACGTCGCCGGGCCGCTCTTCTTCCCCGTCACCGCCTACGGGCCGGACGGCGCCGTCGACCCCGACGTCTTCCGCGCGCACGTGCGCAAGGGCATCGACGCCGGTGCGGCAGCCGTCTTCGCCTGCTGCGGCACCGGGGAGTTCCACGCCCTGGCCCCGGAGGAGTTCCGGACCGTCGTCCGGGCCGCCGTCGAGGAGGCCGCGGGACAGGTGCCCGTCGTCGCCGGCGCCGGCTACGGCACGGCACTCGCGATCCAGTACGCGAAGGCCGCCGAGGAGGCTGGAGCGGACGGGCTCCTCGCCATGCCGCCCTACCTCGTCGTCGCCGGCCAGGAGGGGCTGCTGGCCCACTACGCCGCACTCGCCGCCGCCACCTCACTGGAGACGATCGTCTACCAGCGGGACAACGCGCTCTTCACCCCGGAGACCGTCGTCGCCCTGGCCCGGACCCCCGGGATCATCGGTCTCAAGGACGGCCACGGCGACCTCGACCGGATGCAGCGCACCGTCAGCGCCGTACGCACCGCGCTGCCCGGCGAGGACTTCCTCTACTTCAACGGGCTGCCCACCGCCGAGCTCACCGGGCTCGCCTACCGGGGCATCGGCGTCACGCTCTACTCCTCCGCTGTCTTCGCCTTCGCCCCCGACATCGCCCTGGCCTTCTACCGGGCGCTGGAGTCCGGCGACGACGGCCTGGTCAACGCGCTGCTCGACCACTTCTACCGGCCGCTCGTCGAACTGCGCGACAAGGGCCGCGGCTACGCGGTGTCGCTCGTGAAGGCGGCCGTCCGGCTGGAGGGCCTGGACGTCGGGCCGGTGCGCACCCCGCTCACCGAGCCCCCCGCCGCACACATCGAGGAGCTGGCCTCGGTCATCGCCGCCGGCCGCACGCTGCTGGAGAAGCACCGCGCGGAGGGAGCCAGGTGAAAGCCTCCGCCTTCCTCTACCCCTGGGACGTCGTGGGGGACCCGGACGCCGCCGCCCGCCTCGCCGGTCTCGGTGTCCAGCAGGTGACGCTCGCCTCCGCCTACCACTCCACCCGCGCCCTGACCCCGCGCCACCCCGGCCGCCGGATCGTCACCGCCGAACACGCGGCGGTGCTCTACCCGCCGGACGCCGCCCGCTGGGCCGGGCGCGAGCTGCACCCCTACGCCCAGTCCTGGGTGGCGGGGGAGGACCCGTACGCCGAGGCGGCCGAGGCCCTGGCGGGGGCCGGCCTCCAGGTGCACTCCTGGGTGGTCCTCGCACACAACTCCCGCCTGGGCGCGGAGCATCCGGACACCTCCGTCGTCAACGCCTACGGTGACCGCTATCCCTGGGCGCCCTGCATCGCACAGCCCGCCGTCCACGACTACCTGGTGGACCTCGCGGCGGAGGCGGCCGTACGCCCCGGGGCGTCGGGCGCCGAGCTGGAGTCGTGCGGCTGGTACGGCTTCGCCCATCTGCACGCCCACGACAAGGTCTCCGGGGTCGCCCTCGGGGACGCGGCGCAGTATCTGATGTCCCTCTGCTTCTGCGGCGACTGCCGGGCCGGCTACGCCTCCGCCGGGCTGGACGCCGAAGAGCTGCGGGCCGCCGTGCGCCGTGCCCTGGAACCCGTCTGGGCCGGCTCCGGGCCCGGCGGGCAGGGATGGGCCGGGGTGCAGGAACTGCTCGGGGCCGGCCTCGCCGACGCCACCCTGCGGTGGCGTGGCCGGGTCGCCAGGGGCCTCCAGGAGGCCGCCGTGGCCGCGGTGCGCGCCGCGGCGCCGGGACCGGGCTTCCAGGTCCTGCTGCACGCCGACCCGGCCCCTCACCGCACCGGAGCCAACGTCGGGACGGACCCCGCCCACATCCTGGCCACGGCGGACGGCGTGGTGCTGCCCTGCACCGGCGGCGACGCGGCACGCGAGGCGGTGCTCGGGCCGTTCGCCGGGCTGTCCGGGGTGCTGGCCGCGAACTTCAACGTGGTCACCGGTATGGGCGGCAGCCCCGGCACCCTGGAGCGGGACGCCGCGCACGCGGCCTCCCTCGGCGCGGACGAACTGCGCCTCTACCACGCGGGTCTGGCGTCCGGACCGGACCTGGAAGCCGTCACGAAGGCCCTCTTGGCCGTACGCGGCGGCTGATCCGGGGGCGCCGCGCGCGCCTCGAAGCACAGGTCCCCGGCACGCGGCCGGGGACCTGTGCCGTTTCCCGGGGCACCGGACCGCGCAGGCCCCGGAGCGTCACGGTTCCGCGTTCGCCGATTTTCTTTTGCCGGAAGCGTTGACGAAACATTCCCACCGCTCTAGCTTCATCGCGTCGTACTTCGTACGTCATATATGAGACGCCATACACGAGATGTGAGAGCTCTTCACCCATGACCTTTGCGCCTGCCCCGATTCCGTCCAGGACCCAGTACGTGCTGGAGGCGATCAAGCACGCGATCCTCACCGCGCAGCTGAAGCCGGGTCAGGCGCTCGTGGAGACCGAACTCGCCGCGCAGTTCGGGGTGTCGAAGACGCCCGTGCGCGAGGCGCTGAAGACGCTCGCCGGCACCGGCCTCGTGGTCATGAGCCAGTACAAGGGTGCCACCGTACGGCTCGTGGACGCGACCATGGCCCGGGAGGTGTACGACGTCCGCCTGCTCCTCGAACCCGAGGCGCTGCGCCGCTCCATCACCCGCAGGGTCTCGCTGGAAGCGGCTCAGGAGGCCTTGGAGCGCTCCGACTCGGCGATCGACAAGGCGGACAGGTCGCTCGCCAACCGGGACTTCCACCGGGCCCTCTACCTGCCCTGCGGCAACCCGCTGCTCGCCCGGATGCTCGACGAGATCCGCGACCAGGCCGCACTCGTGTCGACCGTGGCCTGGTCGGCGGTCCCGTCCTGGGAGCGCGAGGCGGCCGAGCACCGCGAGATCCTGCGGCTCGCCCTGGCCGACGACGCGGAAGCCGCGGCGGGTGCCCTGCACGACCACATCGCATCGTTCGTACGCCGTGCCTTCCCCGACGACGAAGACGGGGGTGGCACGGCGTGAACCACCAGCTGGACACGGATCACCAGCACCTCGACGAAAGGTCAGTCCGCATGGACTTCTCCCCGCTGAAGGCGGCCCTCGCAGACGTAGTGGCGATCCCGGTGACCCCGTTCGCCGAGGACGGGGCCATCGACGTCCCGGCGCACCGCGCCCTGCTGCGACGGCTGCTCGACGGCGGCGTCCGCATCGTCACCCCGAACGGCAACACCGGTGAGTTCTACGCGCTCACCCCCGACGAGCGGCGTACCGTCACCGAGCTCACCGTCGAGGAGGCCGGCGGACGCGCCACCGTCCTGGTGGGGGTCGGCCACGACGTACCGACCGCCGTGGCCTCCGCCGAGCACGCCAGGGACATCGGTGCCGAGGCGGTGATGGTGCACCAGCCGGTCCACCCCTACGTCTCGCAGGACGGCTGGATCGACTACCACCGGGCGATCGCCGAGGCCGTACCCGGGCTCGGAGTCGTGCCGTACATCCGCAACCCGCTGCTCGCCGGTGAACGCCTCGCCGAGCTCGCCGACAGCTGCCCCAACGTCATCGGCGTGAAGTACGCCGTCCCCGACGCCGCCCGCTTCGGCGCGTTCGCCCGGGACGCCGGCCTGGAGCGGTTCGTGTGGGTCGCCGGCCTCGCCGAGCTGTACGCCCCCTCCTACTTCGCCACCGGTGCCACCGGCTTCACCTCCGGCCTGGTCAACGTCGCCCCGGGGGTCTCGCTCGCCATGCTGGAGGCGCTGCGGGCGGGCGACTACCTCGCCGCGATGAAGGTCTGGGAACAGATCCGCCGCTTCGAGGACCTGCGCGCCGACCGGCAGTCCGCCAACAACGTGACGGTCGTCAAGGAGGCCCTGGCCTCGCTCGGCCTCTGCCGGCGCGACGTACGCGCACCGAGCCGGGCGCTCCCCGAGCAGCAGCGCGCCGAGGTCGCGAGCCTGGTCGCCGGGTGGTCGATGTGACCGGCACCGGCGCGGCGGACCGCCGCATCACCCCGGAGGAGCTGCGCAGCCACCAGTGGTACGGCACGGACGGGCTCCGCTCGTTCAGCCACCGCGCCCGCACCCGGCAGCTCGGCTACCTCCCCGAGGAGCACCTGGGCAAGCCGGTCATCGCGGTCCTCAACACCTGGTCCGACATCAACCCCTGCCACGTCCACCTGCGCGAGCGTGCGCAGGCGGTCAAGCGGGGCGTGTGGCAAGCGGGCGGTTTCCCGCTCGAATTCCCGGTCTCCACGCTCTCCGAGACCTTCCAGAAGCCCACCCCGATGCTCTATCGCAACATGCTGGCGATGGAGACGGAGGAGCTGCTTCGCTCCTACCCCGTCGACGGCGCCGTGCTGCTGGGAGGCTGCGACAAGTCGACGCCCGCGCTGCTGATGGGCGCCGCGTCCGTCGACCTGCCGACGGTCTTCGTGCCCGCCGGGCCGATGCTGCCGGGCCACTGGCGCAACGAGGTCCTGGGCTCCGGCACGGACATGTGGAAGTACTGGGACGACAAGCGGGCCGGCCTGATCGGCGACTGCGAGATGGCGGAGCTGGAGAACGGGCTCGCCCGCTCGCCGGGCCACTGCATGACGATGGGCACCGCCTCGACCCTGACGGCCGCCGCGGAGGCGCTCGGCGTCACGGTGCCCGGAGCCTCGTCGATCCCCGCCGTGGACTCCGGTCACGACCGGATGGCGGCGCAGTCCGGGATCCGGATCGTCGAACTGGTGTGGCAGCAGCTGAAGCTGTCGCAGATCCTCACGGCTGACGCCTACGAGGACGCGGTCGCCACCGTGCTCGCGCTCGGCGGCTCCACCAACGCCGTCATCCACCTGATCGCGATGGCGGGCCGCTCCGGGGTGAAGCTCACCCTGGACGACTTCGACCGCATCGCCCGCACCGTGCCCGTCCTCGCCAACCTCCGTCCCGGCGGCAAGTACCTGATGGAGGACTTCCACTTCGCCGGAGGGCTGCCCGGATTCCTGGCGCGGCTCACCGACGTACTCCACCTCGACCGGCCCACCGTCACGCACGGCACCATGCGCGAACAGCTCGACGGTGCGCTCGTCCACAACGCCGACGTCATCCGGGAGCGCGGCAACCCGCTGGCCGAGGAGGGCGGGGTGGCGGTCCTGCGCGGCAACCTCTGCCCGGACGGCGCGGTCATCAAGCACATCGCCGCCGAGCCGCACCTGCTGCGCCACACCGGTCCCGCGGTCGTCTTCGACGACTACAAGGAGATGCAGCGCACCATCAACGACCCGGCCCTGGCCCTCACCCCGGACCATGTGCTGGTGCTCCGCAACGCCGGCCCCAAGGGCGGCCCCGGCATGCCCGAGTACGGCATGCTGCCGATCCCGGACTACCTCCTGAAGCAGGGCGTACGGGACATGGTGCGGCTCTCCGACGCCCGGATGAGCGGCACCAGTTACGGGGCCTGCGTCCTGCACATCGCGCCCGAGTCCTTCGTCGGCGGACCGCTCGCCCTGGTCCGCACCGGTGATCTCATCACGCTGGACGTCGAGGCACGGCTCCTCCATCTCGACGTGTCCGACGAGGAGCTGGAGCTCCGCAGGTCCGAGTGGACCGAGCCGCCCGCCCGCTACGGGCGCGGCTACGGGGCGCTCTACCAGGACCAGATCACCCAGGCCGACACCGGCTGCGACTTCACCTTCCTGGCCCGGCAGGGAGAAGTGCCCGACCCGTACGCGGGCTGAACCGGGCGAAGAGAATTCCGCGCACCGCCCCGTCCGGGATACCGAACGGCATGCGGTAAGCGCTTGCACCATGCACCGAAAGCACGGCACATCCAGCACTTTCCAGAGATCGGAGACGCGTCATGGCCCAATCCGCAGCCGTGGCCACACCGCCCCCCAAGGGAAAGGCGCCCAAGCGCCGCTCGGCCACCCCCCGCCGACTGCCGTATCTGCTGATCGCGCCCGCGGGCCTGCTGATGCTGGGCTTCATCGCCTATCCGGTGGTCAGCGTCTTCTACTACAGCCTGCAGAACTACAACGTCACCAAGCCGTGGCGGAACGGCTTCGCCGGCTTCGACAACTTCACCCGGATCTTCACCGAGGACGAGCAGTTCTGGCCGACGCTCGGCTTCAGCGCCCAGTGGGTCTTCACCCAGGTCACGCTGCAGCTCGCACTCGGCCTCGCCCTCGCGCTGATCGTCAACCAGACCTTCATCGGCCGCGGCATATCCCGGGCCATGGTCTTCTCGCCCTGGGCCGTCTCCGGGGTGCTGACCAGCACCATCTGGATCCTGCTGTACAACTCCTCGACCGGCTTCAGCCGCTACCTCGCGGACGCCGGCATCGGTGAGTACGGCACCTCGGTCCTCTCCGACACCGGAACCGTCTTCTGGGCGGCGACCATCTCCGAACTCTGGCGCGGAGTCCCCTTCTTCGCCATCCTCATCCTCGCCGACCTGCAGTCCGTCTCCAAGGAGCTGTACGAGGCGGCGTCGGTGGACGGCGCCGGGCGGCTGCGGCAGTTCTTCCACATCACGCTCCCGCACCTGCGCGACGCGATCATCCTGGCCACCCTGCTGCGCGGGGTCTGGGAGTTCAACAACGTCGACCTGCTCTACACCCTCACCGGCGGCGGACCCGCGGGCGAGACCACCACCCTGCCCCTCTACGTCGCCAACACAGGCATCGAGGGCCACGACTTCGGATACGCCTCCGCGCTCACCACCGTCGCCTTCGTGATCCTCCTCTTCTGCTCGATCGTCTATCTGCGCCTGAGCAAGTTCGGAGGCGACAACAAGTGACTGCCGCACTCGTGGAGAAGAACGACGCCCGCACTCCGGGCCCGTCCCGGGGGAGCGACGCCCCGCCCCCCTTCTCGCACCGCCGGACCAAGCGCGAGCGGGCCTTCGACGACGTACCGCGCTGGCAGATCTACCTGCCGCTCGGCCTCTATCTGCTCTTCACGCTCATCCCGTTCTACTGGATGTTCCTGTTCGCCGTACGGCCCGCGGGTTCCACCTCGCTGGTGCCCTGGCCGATGACGGGGGACCACTTCTCCAAGGTCTGGAACGAGCGCAGCTTCGCCCTCTTCTTCCAGAACAGCATGATCGTCGGCGTCGCGACGCTGATCGCCACCACTCTGGTCGCGCTGGCCGGCGGCTACGCCCTGGCGCGGTTCGACTTCAAGATCAAGGGCGCCTTCATGCTGGCGCTGCTCTGCTCGCAGTTCATCCCGGGCGCGCTGATGCTCGTACCGCTCTTCGAGATCTTCAAGAACCTCCAGATGATCAACTCCCTGGGGAGCGTCGTCATCGCGGAGACCGTCTTCCAGCTCCCCCTGTCGATCATCCTGATCAGCGGCTTCATCAAGAACGTGCCGGTCTCCCTCGAGGAGGCAGCCTGGGTGGACGGCTGCTCGCGCTTCAAGGCGTTCTGCGCCGTCGTCCTGCCGCTGCTGCGCCCCGGGCTGATCGCGGTCGGGTCGTTCGCCTTCGTCCACAGCTGGAACCACTTCCTGTTCGCGCTGATGTTCCTCAGCGAACAGGACAAGCAGACGATCCCGGTCGGCCTCAACACCCTGATCGGCGCCGACAGCGTCGACCTGGGCGCACTGGCCGCGGGCGGTGTCATCGCCGCGGTGCCCGTGGTGATCGTCTTCGCCTTCATCCAGAAGTGGCTCATCACCGGCTTCAGCGCCGGCGCCGTGAAGGGATGACACACATGACCTGGAAGCTCCGCCACGGAGCGGGGAGGGCGGACCGGTGACGACCACCCCCGTGCCCCTCGTCCTGGCCGGCGCCCGCGGCCACGGCCGCTGGCACCTCGCCAACATCCGCCGGCTCCAGCACCAGGGTCTGGTCACACTGGCCGGAGTCTGCGAACTGAACCCGCTGACCGACGGCGAACTCGACATGTTCGCCGGGGAGATGCCCGAGCAGTCCGCCGACTTCGGGGCCCTCCTGGACTCCACCGGCGCACGCGCCGCCGTCATCTGCACCCCCATCCCCACGCACACCACGCTGGCCCTGACCGCGGCGGCCCGGGGCGTCCACCTCCTCCTGGAGAAGCCGCCCGCGGCGACCTGGGACGACTACGCCCGCATGACCGACGGGGTCCGGGAGGCGGGCATCGCCTGCCAGGTCGGTTTCCAGTCCCTCGGCTCGCACGCCGTGCCCGCCATCAAGGACCTCGTACGCTCCGGAGCGATCGGCACCGTCCGGGGCATCGGCGCCGCCGGAGCCTGGGTCCGCGACGACGCCTACTTCCGGCGCGCACCCTGGGCCGGGCGCCGGAGGATGGGCGGCACCGACGTGGTCGACGGGGTGCTCACCAACCCGCTGGCCCACGCCGTCGCCACGGCACTCGAACTCGCCGGCCCGGGGACGGCCGAGGACGTGGCCTCCATCGAGACCGAGCTCTTCCGGGCCCACGACATCGAGTCGGACGACACCAGCTGTGTCCGCGTCACCACCACCGCGGGGATGCCGGTGACCGTCGCGGTCACCCTCTGCGCGGAGGAGGCCGGCGAGCCCTATGTGATCGTCCACGGCGACCGCGGCCGCATCACCTTCTGGTACAAGCAGGACCGGGTCCTCGTCCAGCGCGCCGGACACGGCCCCGAGGAGGCCGTGCACGGGCGGACCGACCTCCTGGAGAACCTCGTCGGCCACCTGGAGCACGGCACCGCGCTCCTCGTGCCGCCGGAGCGCACCGGCGCGTTCATGCGGGTCCTCGAAGCCGTACGCACAGCGCCCGAGCCCACCCCGCTGCCCGACACCGCCTGGCACACCCGGCCCGCCGACAAGGGGGACGGCGTACGGCGCATCGTGCAAGGCATCGACGGCACCGTCGCCGCCGCGGCGGACACCCTCACCCTCTTCTCCGAACTAGGCGCCTCCTGGGCGCGCCCCAGCGAGGTGAGCACCCCATGAACACCGCACTCCTCAGCTGCGCCGGACGACCCGTCGGCCGCTACGGACACGGGCCCGGAACGGACAGCCGCCCCTACCTCCACCCCGTCACCACCCTCGCGGGCACCCCCGTCACCGAGGAGCGTCCGGCCGACCACATCCACCACCTCGGCGCCTCCGTCGCGGTGCCCGACGTGGCGGGGCACAACTTCTGGGGCGGGCGCACCTTCGTCCGCGGCCAGGGCCCCACGGAGCTCGACAACCACGGCACCCAGCGCCACCTCGGCTGGAAGCTGCGAGACCCGGACGGCTTCGTGGAGGAACTCAGCTGGGAGGCCGGCGGCACCGAACTGCTGCGCGAGCACCGCACCGTCGCGGCCACCGGACTCTCCGGCACCGCCTGGGCGCTGGACTTCTCCTTCTCCCTCACCAACCGGAGCGGCACGGACCTCTCCATCGGCAGCCCCGCGACCAACGGCCGCCCCGGCGCCGGATACGGCGGCTTCTTCTGGCGGGCACCCAAGGAGGCGGCGCCGCCCGCGGTCTTCAGCGGAACCCTCGAAGGCGAGGAGGCCGTGCACGGCAAGCCGGCCGACTGGCTGGCCCTCGCCGGGGACGGCTGGACGCTCGTCTTCGCCGGAGCGACCGAGGAGACCCGGCGCGACCCGTGGTTCGTACGGACCACCGAATACCCGGGGGTCGGCTCCTCGCTCGCCGCGGACCGCCGGCTTCCCGTCGCCGCCGGAGCCACCGTCGTACGCCGGATCGTCACCGTCGTCGCCGACGGAAGCCTCGGCCGGGACGCCGCGGCCGCCCACGTCCGCAAGGCGGTAGCCGCATGACGATGCCCTGGAGAGCCGACCTCGGGGACGGCACCTACCGCAACCCGGTCCTGAACGCCGACTGGTCCGACCCGGACGTCGTGCGCGTCGGCGACGACCACTACCTCACCGCCTCCAGCTTCGGCCGCGTCCCCGGACTGCCCCTGCTGCACTCCCGCGACCTCGTCAACTGGACCCTTGTCGGCCACGCCCTCGAACGGCTCGGCCCGGACGCCGACTTCGCCGTACCCCGCCACGACTGCGGGGTCTGGGCGCCGTCGCTGCGCCACCACGCCGGACGCTTCTGGATCTTCTGGGGCGACCCCGACCACGGCATCCAGCAGATCAACGCAGAGAACATCCGCGGCCCCTGGACCGCCCCGCACCTCGTCAAGGCCGGCAAGGGCCTGATCGACGCCTGCCCCCTGTGGGACGAGGAGACCGGCGAGGCATATCTGGTGCACGCCTGGGCGAAGTCCCGCTCCGGCATCAAGAACCGGCTCACCGGCCACCGGATGAGCCCCGACGGACGGGAGCTGCTCGACGAGGGCACGACCCTCGTCGACGCCGACACGATCCCGGGCTGGTTCACCCTGGAGGGCCCCAAGGTCTACCGCCACGACGGCTGGTTCTGGATCTTCGCCCCAGCCGGGGGAGTGGAGACCGGCTGGCAGGGCGCCTTCCGCTCGCGGACGTTCGCCGGCCCCTACGAGGAGCGGGTCGTCCTCGCCCAGGGCGACACCGAGGTCAACGGCCCGCACCAGGGCGGCTGGGTCCGGACCGCGGCAGGTGAGGACTGGTTCCTGCACTTCCAGGCCCGGGGGGCGTACGGCCGCGTGGTCCACCTCCAGCCGATGCGCTGGGACGGGGAAGGCTGGCCGGTCATCGGCGACGAGGGCGAACCCGTCCTCGTGCACCGCCGCCCGAAGGCCCCCGAGCAGGCAGCCGAGGCACCTGCCTCCAACGACGACTTCCCCGGTGGGCGCCACGGCCGCCAGTGGCAGTGGACGGCCAACCCGCGACCCGGCTGGACGGTCGGCCACGGGGGCGACGGGCTGCGCCTCAGCTGCGTGCGGACCGCGTACGCGCACGATCTGCGCGCCCTGCCCAACGTCCTGGTGCAGCGGCTTCCCGCCGAGGAGTTCACCGTCGAGGTGGGCATCACGCTGGACACCGGTGAACCGGGGGCCAAGGCCGGGCTCGCCGTGCTCGGGGACGCCTTCTCCTGGATCGGCCTGGAGGCCGGGGCCGACG